>NZ_CP028094.1:2700000-3000000 GCF_003015225.1 Synechocystis sp. IPPAS B-1465
TGTACCCCTGGAGTGACCCCCGGTGGCTTGATCTTCTCTGCAACTCTGACTACAATCCAGTGGTCTGGTGATGGTGTCAATTTCGTCTTGGTGTTAACCCGTATGCTTAGCTCTATCGGTTCTAACGGCTCTAAACATAGCTTTAAAAATTATTTCCAACAACTCCGTCGTCCCTTTGCTCCCATTGGTTGTGGCCTGTTGATGGCCAGCGGTATGGTTTTTGCCCCGATCGCCGCCGTGGCTGGGGACTGGAACCAGTTTGATGTTTGTGTGACGGAACTGAAAAGAAACGGAGTTAGTGATGATGCGGCCGCTTCTGGTTGCTCCCAGGCGATTATTCCCAAGGAAATGTCCCAATGCGTCAACATGATCAGCCGTAACACCAACATTACTGGCATTGTGGCTCTGCAATCCTGTTTTCAAGTGCGTCGCCCGGTGGATTTGGGTAATTGTGTAGTGGATATTGACCGGGGCGTAGTGGGACGGAACCGTTCCCCCGAAGGGGAAGATGTCACCATGGCGGCCCTCAATAGCTGTCGCCAAAGTTTACTGCCAGGTCGCCATTCGGAATGTGTGCTGGCCCTGAGTCGGGAAGTTTCCGATTTCACTCCCCAAAAAGCGATGAATACCTGCCTAGCCGCAGAGGATTTCCCCCGGGATCTTTTCCCTGCCTACAGTGAAACCCAACCAAATTAGGAGAGCTTTAAATTAACCTTCAATGCCAGTCTGGCTAAAAAACTTAATTTCTCAAGAAAATCTCAATAAAACCTTGGATAGTTTGGGAAAGACTTTGAATATAGTTTTCCCAAGCTTTCTAGTAACATCCAGCCAAATTGACAATACCTATTTATTCAAGGCATGGTCTATAAAGACTAAGCTAACCTGTTACTTATTCAGCTTTCCCTGAAAATGAGCCAATCACCAATTCTGTTTTTCCAGCATGGTATGGGTGAAAGCAATCAAAATATGCAAATTTTGGCGGGAAGAGTTGCTTCAGAAAACGCATATGTTGTTGTTCCTAACTTAAACCTGCTCACTACTTTTTTAAATCTTGATCCCCTCATTGAAGTAGTGGAACGCTCTGCAAGTGAGACTCTGAATGATTTTCCTCAATCTACTTTCAGTGTGGTCGGCTTTTCCATGGGGGGCATTCTTTGGGTGGAAGTTTTATCTAGAAATCCATCTTGGCTAGAACGCTTAGATGCCTTGGTTTTAATAGGTTCACCAATCCAAGGAGCATCTTTGGCAAGAACAGTAGATCTGTTTGGTTGGGGGATTGGTATTGCTCAAGAGTTGGGACGCAATCGTCAATATTTAGCGGAAAAAATCACACAAAAGATACCAACTTTAGTGATTGCCGGAAGTGTTAATGGTGGTGGTGATGGTGTTATTCCTATCGAGTCAACCAGGCTAAATGGTACTCATTTTTTTACACGGAACAATGTAAAGCATCAAGATCTACCTATAGATCTAATCATCGGTGAAAAAGTTAAGTCGTTTTTATTACATCCATATCTAATTCCATCTGAGAATTCTAGAATAACCCGATTAATTGATCATTTTGAGCATGTAGAAGGAATGACACCGGCTGACGAAAGAGATTTTCCAAGAGCAACCATTAGCCATACATTCTCTGACGGTATTACCCTGCGAGAGTGAGTCAATCCTGTGGGTGTTAGGCATATTTTTATTGCAGATGTAACCGGCAAATGTCAATTTTCTGGCTTTACTGGATGGGTACATAATAAAGCCCTTAAAAGAGCCATCTTGGTAGCACAGAATTTTTAATTGACACCGCCCAGTATAGGTGCCAATTGCTGACGGAGATTAGCCGGATAATTAACCACTGCCCCGATGACCACGATCGCCGGGGCTTGAAAATTTTCTACTTCAATCTGGGCCAAAATGGTGGCAAAAGTGCCAACTAGTTTCTGTTGTTCTGGACAGGTTCCCCAACGAATTAGGGCAATGGGAGTATCTTCCCCCAACCCCGCCAGCATTAACTGGGGCAAAATGGTGGCCAAACTGTACACCCCCATATAAATCACAATGGTTTCCGAGCCCTTGGCGATCGCCGCCCAATTGACTTCAGGCCGATATTTTCCCGCCGATTCATGGCCCGTGACAAAGGTGACGGAGGAACTGTAAGCCCGATGGGTGAGGGGAATTTGAGCGTAGGCAGGGGCAGCAATGCCCGCTGTAATGCCCGGTACCACTTCCACCTCAATGCCAGCTTTGACTAGGTCTTCCATCTCTTCCCCCCCCCGGCCAAAAATAAATGGATCTCCCCCTTTCAAGCGCACCACCACGGCGTGTTTTTCAGCTAATTGCGCCAATAACTGTGTAGTTTCTGACTGTAATTTGGTGTGTCTGCCCCTCCTTTTGCCTGCATCAATCAATTCGGCTTGGGGATTAACCATAGCTAAAATAGCTGTACTCACCAAAGCGTCATAGACCACTGCTTCGGCATTTTCCAACAAAGTTTTACCCTTAACAGTTATCAAGCCAGGATCCCCAGGCCCCGCTCCAACTAAATACACTTTGCCCATCAATCCGTTTTGCAACCTAACAACCACCCTTTGTAGAAATTATAGAGATAGAAAAATATTCAACAGTTTTTAGAGCCTGTTTTAAAAGCCCCTCTGGCCCCTCAAATTAGGAGGAATACTGAGTGAAAGTCCCCCATTATTGGGGAATTTAGGGGGCGGAATAAAACTTTTTAAACACGTTCTTACGTCATTCACGTCAAATTTTTAACATTTTACCAGAGGCTATTTACCCACTAAAGTTTCCATTTTTGTTTCTGGTAAAGCCCCTTGCATCTTGCCAAACCAGTCAATTAAATTATCCATTTGCTTAGCTGGGGCCAACACTCCTAAACCCCGCACCACCACTTTTTTGGCACTGTAAACAAAGCGGGACTGGAGATGATTGGGTAAATTTTCCGCTAATAATTTCCAAGCGGGTTCCTCCATGGGCGTTTCCAAGACAAGATTTTGTTTACCCTCCACTTTAATGCGAGAAAAGCCTAAGGATTTGGCTAAATGCTTGAGCTTAACCACTTTAAATAATTCCTCCACCGGACTTGGTAACATACCATACCGATCGCCCCAATCCAAGGCAATTTTCGGCAACTCATCAGTGGATTCAATGCTAGTAATGCGACGATAGGCGGCCATTTTTTCTTCTAAATCGGGAATGTAGTCGCTGGGAATAAAGGCAGTGAGAGGTAAATCTATTTGGGTATCTTCCACTTTGGGAATTTCCTGACCCTGGATTTCTTTAATGGCATCTTGCAACATCTCCATATAAAACTCATAACCGATCGCCTCCATTTGCCCCGATTGTTCTGCACCCAAAAGATTACCTACGCCCCGAATTTCCATATCCCTAGTGGCCAGTTGATAACCGGAACCAAGTTGGCTGAATTCTTGCAATGCCCGCAGTCTTAATCTAGCTTTTTCCGTTAACTGTTTTTGGTTAGGATAGAGCAACCAAGCATGGGCTTGAATACCCGATCGCCCTACCCGACCCCGCAGTTGATAAAGTTGGGCCAAGCCAAATTTTTGGGCATCTTCAACAATAATTGTGTTTACCCTGGGAATATCCAAACCAGCTTCGATGATAGTAGTACAAACTAAAATGTCCGCCTCACCATCATTGAAAGCTAACATAGTACTTTCCAACTCAGATTCCTCCATTTGACCATGACCAATGGCAATGCGAGCACTGGGCACCATTTGTCGCAGTTGTCCTCCCAATTCCTCAATACCTTCAATGCGAGGCACGACATAAAAAACCTGCCCACCCCGGTCTAGCTCGTTACGAATGGCGGTGCGAATTACTTCGGGATTGTAGGGAGATAAATGGGTTTTAATGGGGCGACGGGAAGGTGGCGGTGTGGTAATCAGACTCATTTCCCGAATGCCGGAAAGGGACATATAAAGGGTACGGGGAATGGGAGTTGCCGTTAGGGTTAATACATCTACTTCCGTTTTCAGGGTCTTAATTTTTTCCTTTTGGTTAACACCAAAGCGCTGTTCTTCGTCAATAACTAAAAGTCCTAAATCTTTAAATTTTACCGATGTACCTAATACCTGTTGGGTACCTACCACAATATCTAATTCACCACTTTTTAACTTGGCTAAAATCTCCTTTTTCTCCGAAGCAGTGCGAAAACGATTCAGTAAACCAATGGTGATGGGATAGGGAGCAAATCTTTCTTTAAGGGTGTGGTAATGCTGTTGGGTTAACACCGTGGTGGGAGCTAGTAAAGCCACCTGTTTATTGCCACTGGTCACGGCCTTAAAAATGGCCCGCACCGCCACTTCTGTTTTGCCAAAGCCCACATCCCCACACACTAATCTATCCATCGGGCGATCTCCTTCCAAATCCCTTTTCACATCCTGTACTGCTTTTAGTTGATCGGGGGTGGGTTGGTAGGGGAAAGAATCTTCCAATTCCTGTTGCCAGGGACTATCCGGCGGATAGGCATAACCCACCTGTTTTGCCCGCTTAGCATAAAGATTGAGCAAATCAACGGCCAATTTTTTAACTGCTTTGCGGACTTTATTTTTGGTGGCTTCCCACACTTTACCGCCCATTTTATGCAGTTCGGGAGGTCTAGTTCCCGTATGGCGAAAGCGGGATAAACTGTCCAAACTATCGGCGGGCACCCGCAAAATGCCGTCGGCATATTGGATCATTAAATATTCCCGATTAGCCAACGCATCCAACTTCAAAAATTTGCCAATGCCATGACTTTTGTGGACTACATAATCCCCAGGGGAAAGTTTATTAATGTCAACTTGTTTAGACGTAGCCCGTCGCCGTTTCCGCACATATTCCGGTGTAGCTAAAGCATGCTGACCAAATAATTCTCGATCCGTGACTAAAACTAAACGAAAGGTCGGTAAGATAAACCCTTCTAATTCCGCTAATCCTGAATACTTTAACGTCACCGCTGTCCGTTGAATCTGACTTTTTTCAATGGCAGGATAATCCCTCGGATTGGCAATAAATTGCACCGCACAATCATGTTCCTGCAACAAAGAAACAGTACGACTGGGCTGGGCTGAAATCAACCAAGTGCTGTATTGTCCCAACGTCAAACCGCTATAAATTTCCCGTTTCCCCCGTAAAATTTCTGCCAACTTAGCAAACTGGTGGGGCATGGTGGGGATGGGTCGAGCTGAAATATCTAAACTATCCCCATTCGCTTCGTGGATTTCTGACAGGGTAATGTATTGAAAATCTGTTTTTAGGCGATCGCCAAGGGCCGAAAAATTTCGATGTAATTGGGGTAAATTCGGTAACTGCAAAGCTGACCAATCCTGGGCCACCGCCTCAAACCACCGTTCACTGTGGGCCGCACATTGCTCTGGTTCATCCAGTACACAGACTGTTTCTGTCGGTAAATAATCTAATAAACAAGCCGGTTCAGTAAAGGCGAGACCCAAAAATCGCTGTAATCCCTCTTTGCCGAATAATTGCTCCGTTTCCGCATCTTCTCCCCAAGCAGAGAGATCAATGGCCTGGGCATTTAACGCCGGTTCGATCACCTGATCAAAACTGGTGGGGGTCAGCACCAAACCAGTTAAGTCATCCAAGGAACGCTGGCTAGCAGGATCAAACTCCCGGATTTTTTCCAACTCATCACCAAACCATTCCAGCCGCACCGGTAGCTCCGCCGACACTGGGAAAATATCAACAATATCCCCCCGCCGACTCCATTGCCCCTCTGTTTCCACCGTACTGCCACGCTCGTAGCCCAACCTCGCTAGGGTAAGCTCCAGACTTTTGCTATCCATCTCCTGACCGCGTCGTAGGGCCAAACAGTATTCCCGTAAGGTTGCCACCGGGGGTAAATGGGGCTGTAGGGCCTTTTCTGTAGCGACGATCGCCTTGCCCTTAACCTGATGGCCCTGGATTAATTCTGCCAACACCTGCATTTGTCCCCAAACCATTTCCGACTCTAGTCGCCCAGGGTCATAGGGGGAAGCTTCAGAAGTGGGGTAAAAATTAACGGTTTGCCAACCCATCAGTTCCAACTGGGCTGTCCAGCGCCCCGCTTCCTCCAACGTGGCAGTGATGACCAAAAGATTTTTCTCCAGGGACTGGGCCAAACTGGAAACGATTAGGCCTTTGGGTAACCGGGGTAGGCCACTGAGTTGCACATGGCCCCGCTTTTGCAATTTTTCCCGCAGGTCTTTGCTCAACGGTAAGGTTTGCAGATGGCGGAGTATGGAGGAAAAGGTCATTGGGTTCAGAGCAGAGGAGATACTAACAAATCTTAGCCTGTTCCCCAGCCCGACAGAATCCTTGTCCCTATTCCGATTGCCCTGTTTGAGGACAGCCCTAGGCTCAGCCATGGCCAATCATCCCTAGTAAGGTCGACCCCTAGGAAAACTTTTGCCCTTGTTCAGTTATCAAAAACAGGTACAGCAAGAACCCCATCCCAACTCCTAGCAAATTTCAGGGTGGAGGGAAGCTAAACAAATTCTGCAATTAGACAAAGTTCAATTACCCTTATCCTGGCGCAGAAAGACCCGATAAACTCCGTAGAGAATGACGAGCAAAATAGCCAAAGTGACCAGGGAAGCCACAAACTTCAGCACCTGGGTCAGCACCGAAAAAGCAACAAACAAAACGGCGATCGCCACAGCGCCTTTGGCGGGGAGGGGCAAATTATCAAACCATTGTTGGAACTGCAACCAATATCTACGGGCTGCATCAGTGATGCCATCGTCTCCCGTATCGTAGGAATCTACCACCTCCACTTTGGGGGTTTTAACTTCCTGATCCTGATAATCTGATGGGGTCATAGATTGGTTTTCCTAACAAAAATCATCACCAAGTCAACCACTGGGGCTATTGGCCAAGGATCGTAGCATAACTCCCTGCCCTCTTTGGTAAGGTAACTGCTTGGGGTCTGGGGGGTAAGACTAATAATTGCGGTGACCCACAATCAAATTCTTTGGTCAACCACCAACTCTCCCGACCCTTTGCCAAGACTGGCTAAGCATACCGCCATCAGAGGGAAGTTTCCTTGATGGGACTTTTTTGCCAACAGGATTCCAGCAGGGAGATCTGATACATGGACCAAAAATGGCTCAATCGCCATGTGGATTTTGACTCTCGACTAAAAATAGGTTGATTCAAGTAACAAAACCAGAAACGGGATACTTGTCTGAGCTTCCAGAACATGGTCGGTTTCCTCCCAAAACATTGAGTTGATATGTTCACAAAAGATTTGATCTGCTGTTGATCACCCACCACTATCCAAATTGTCCCACTGCTTTTTGGAAACGGAACAAATTCTTTACACCTTGTAATGCAAGCTTTTACAGACCTTAATAAACTTTGTTTATCTCTCTAATAAGATTTTCTGGGGCCTAACCCCCAATTTACGTGGTAGTTTGTGGAAGCCCATAGCGAAAATCTTGTCCGCCTTTTTGTACTATGCGTGGATGAGTGGGACTGCCTGGGACTCACCAATCTATTTGCCTGAGTTTTCACCACCGACCTCTGATTCAATCGGGGTTTGCAGTCCTTGACCTTTACCTCTAAGTCTATGAAAGGAATTAACGTTTGTCGCTCGATCGCCGGTGTTATTGGCACAGCGAGTTTGACAACCCTGGTGTGGGGTAACTGCCCTTCTGGATTGTTGGCCTTAAATGCCATCACCCAAGCAGATGCTCCGACAGCTGTTTCAGAGAATAATTCTTCTCTAGCTCCCTTAGAATCTTCCGTTACCGCCACTTCTTCTACCCCGGCACCTGCTTTCCAAGACACCGAACTAATTTCTTTAGTTCCCCACCAAGGGCCGGAAAATCGTTTAGCTGTTACCCTGCGGGTGAACCAAATTCCCGTGGTCACCTTTTTGGGCACCGCCACTGAGTTGGCTGCTCTGAGCAATGACCAAGTCACCGACACCATGGAGCGGGCCCAGACCGTTGCCCGTCGCCTGGACGAACTGAGCGGGGCTGAGTTCTTTGACCCAAGCACCATCAAAGTGGGTCTAGATGCCACTACCCGCCAACTGGTGGTCAAATCTGAAGACGAAATTCTGCTGACTATCAACAAAAATACTGTTTTACCAGAAAAAAAACTCTCCGCCCCGGAAACTGCTCTGCAAACCGCTAACCGTCTGCGCCGTTTGTTGGGGGGAGCAGAACCCATTGTGGCTTTACCAGCAGCTCTGCAGGTGGCCCGGGTCAACACCTTTGATGCTGCCGCAACCATTAAAAGGATCAAGGGGGGTATTGCTTCCTGGTATGGTCCTGGATTCCATGGCCGACGCACAGCCAACGGTGAACGTTTTAACCAAAACGCTCTAACGGCGGCCCATCGAACTTTGCCCTTCGGTACTAGGGTGAAGGTGACCAATCTTCGCAACGGCCAGTCTGTGGTGGTGCGTATTAATGACCGGGGGCCCTTTACTGGGGGACGGGTAATTGATCTTTCCGCCGGAGCGGCCAGGGCGATCGGTATCCATAGCAGCGGCGTGGGTAATGTTGCCCTGGACATTGTGCAGTAATAGTTAAAAACCTATAATTTCGGGCTATGCCATTGTCCCTCAGCATAATGACTTTCCCAGCTTTCCCCAGGGTCTTGGGGGCACAATTATCCCTGGCATAGTCCATGCTCAATATTTAGAGCAATTAACTCCTGCCGGTTTGATTTGTCCAAGGCGATCGGCGGTTTTATTTTGATGATTGATGGGCGATCTCGTCCTCTATCCCTTGTCGTTGTTGTTGGAAGAATTTCAGAAAGTGTTTGAAAAGTTTGAGAGTTTCAAGAAAGTAATGAGAGGCGCCAGTTGCGTAGTAGTTCTATGCTGCCATTGACCCTGAATTTGGCAAATATTGCCATGGTGATATCAATGCTTACCCTCGACAAAGCCATTTTTGACGACATTTCCATAACCACATTGAGGACAGTGACAGTGTGTAGGCATCTTTCCAAAAGCTCATTACCCAATATTCTCTATCATGCCATATCATTATTTATTTGAAAATCTAAAAAAGCTTAGAATGAAGGCTCCCCACTGCAACTAGCGGGGAATTAGACCCTAGAGATTCAACGTGATGCTTCTCTATACTGCCAAAAATTTTTGGATAACCTCCTGGCTCAAAGTTTGGGTTTCCCCGGATGCCACAATGCCCCCTTTTTGCATGGCGTAGTAACGATCAGCCTGGCGGACAAAGTGCAAATGCTGTTCCACCAAAAGGACGGAAATACCTGTGGCGGCAATAATCCGTTTTACCGCTGCTTCAATTTCTAGAATGATGGATGGTTGAATGCCCTCCGTGGGTTCATCCAACAGCAATAGTTTCGGCTGGCCCATCAAAGCTCTGGCGATCGCCAATTGTTGTTGCTGACCACCACTCAAGTCCCCTCCCCAGCGAGAAAGCATGGTTTTGAGCACAGGGAAAAGCTCGAAAATTTCATCGGGAATGCCTTTTTGCCGTTGACTTTTATCGGCACAGGCTTCCAGTCCCAGCAGTAAATTTTCCTGCACTGTCAAGCGGGGAATAATTTCCCGCCCCTGGGGCACATAGCCAATACCTAAACGGGCCCGTTTATCCGTCGGCACGGAATTCAACTGGCGATCGCCATATACTACGTAACCACTGCGGGGGGAAAGCAGTCCCATAATGGTTTTAAGGAGAGTAGTTTTACCAACCCCATTGCGCCCGATCAAACATACCATCTGTCCCGGAGCAATGGACATGTCTACATTACGTAAAATATGACTTTCTCCGTAATACACATTCAGGTCGGAAATTTGTAGCATGGGGACGATCCAATTAGCCAAGAATGGGGGAAAGGATAACATAGCCATCCAGAATGTTCAAACGTCCCGTCAACCTTTGCTAATTATTCCTCCCAATGGGATGGGATTGGGGCAATTAAGAGCGCTTAAAGATCAAGGTGAGTAAAAGCTTTTGCTCCCTGGCCAGTATAGGTGGCGGCAATGTGACCATGGCCCCACAATTGGTACTTATAGGTGACCAAACCCTCCAAACCCACTGGCCCCCGGGGCGGCATTTTCTGGGTACTGATGCCCACCTCTGCGCCAAAACCATAACGGAAACCATCGGCAAAGCGGGTACTGCAATTGTGGTAAACCCCGGCGGAGTCCACCCGCTGACAAAACTGCTCTGCGGCGGTTAAATCTTCGCTAATAATGCCATCGGTGTGCTTAGAACCGTACTGGTTAATATGGTCGATCGCCGCTTCGAGGGAATCAACAATTTTGATGGAGAGGATTAGATCACTATACTCGGTGCACCAATCTGCTTCGGTGGCGGGTTCACAGTCAATTAATTTTTGAGTTCCACTATCTCCCCGCAAACTAACCCCTTTTTCCCCCAATGCCTGGGCCAAGGGTGGTAAAAATTCAGCGGCGATCGCCTGGTGGACTAAAAGAGTTTCAATGGCATTGCAGGCGGCGGGATATTGGGTTTTGGCATCCACTGTGATGGGGATAGCCTTACTAAGATCAGCTTGAGCATCCAGATAAAGATGACAAATACCATCGGCGTGGCCCAACACAGGAATTTGGGTGTTTTGTTGAATGTATTGGACAAATTCGTTGGAACCCCGGGGAATAATCAAATCCACATACTGGTTCAGACCCAATAATTCCCGAATTTCCTCCCTGGTGGTGAGTAGGTTGATCGCTTCAGGACTCACAACGGTTTTCGCCAAGGCCGTTTGAATCACTTCAGTCAAAACTTGACAGGAGCGGGTAGCCTCTCGACCCCCTTTGAGAATTACGGCGTTGCCGGATTTGATCGCCAAACTACTAATTTGGATTAGGGCCTCCGGACGCGCTTCAAAAATCACCCCCAAAACCCCTAGGGGACAACCAACCCGCTTTAACACTAAACCCTCGTCCAATTGGCGGTGGAGGGTAACTTGGCCCAAGGGATCGGGTAAATGCTCCACATCCTTCACCCCCGCAATGGTGCTTTTGAGCTTACTTTCCCCCAACAACAGACGGTTATAAAGGGGTTTGGCAATGCCCATGGCTTCCGCAGCCGCACAATCTTCCTGGTTGGCAGCCAAAATTTCTGGCATAGCGGCCGTTAAACCATCAGCTATGGCGGCGATCGCCTGATTACGTTCGGCGGTGTTTAAACTACCCAGATGGAGGGCCGCTTGACGAGCATTGTGGGCCAGGGTGTGGAGGGCAGAAAGGCTTGGGGAAATAACCATGGGTTAGACGTTGACGATGCAGATACTTTAGTTATTTTTCGGACAGGGCAACTTTGGGGGGCAAACAGCAAAGCGCAGGGGAAAGTATTTAAAAATATTTACGGCTTGAACCTGGGGGAATGGCTTTAATGATCCAGAGCCGATCGCCCTTGACGACCCAAACGAAAAATCAGGAAAGAGAGGAAATACATCACATAGGCCACTAGGCCCACAATGCCCAAAAAGCCGAGAAATCCGGTGTTGGAATTAGCGTGGAACCAAGCCTTGTAATGGAGAGGGGGCTGGAGCCAAACCTGACAGAAACTTTCTGCCCCACCAATGCCATTCAGCCCACAGGAGAGGAAAGGAATATTTACCAAGATGGCAAAGCAGGAAAAAATAGTGATGGCCCATCGCCAAGTGGTGGTGGCCAATTTCAAAGGAGAAGGGGGTAAATCTTTGATTTCATCATTGAGGTCCACCCAAAACCATAAACTAATGGGAATTAGACAACGGGCGGCAAAACCAGTGAAGAAAGCCAATGACCAGCCGGGAATCAGGAGATAAACCGTTACCACCAACAGGCTGGCCACGCGCCAATAGATAATTAGCAAGCGATTGATGGCATCCACCCGCTTAAATGCCGACCAAATGATCAGCACCAAGGGGATAAACACAGAAACGATGACCGCTAAGCGATAGTCCAACCAGATTAACCGCAACCAAATACCGTCTACTTCCATAACACCATCGAAAAATTTGACAAAACCAAGGGGCAATGCACACCAAAATGTGAACCCCCAGCTTTGCTAGGCTACCAAATTTTCAGACCAGTTTACGGGATTAACCGTCAGCGTCATTCAGTGGAAACAAAAAGACTACTTTGCGTCTAGACTTTTAAGGATTTTTTGAGCTAAAAACTCCTTGATTTCTGTATGTCGAGGCACAGCTTCAACAATTCCAGTTGTAGGATTAATCCAAAGAGAGTGGGAGCCACCTTCTTGCTTTAAACAACAACCAGCCTGCCGCAACTTTTTCTCTAAATCCTTACGCTTCATGGAATTAGAATCGTTTCTTCAATGGCCTCTTCAGGTAAACCTCGACGAATATCTTCCAGGCGATCTTCAACAATAAGTTGTATGGCACTTTTCAAGCTAGCTTTTGCTTCTGCTATAGTGTCACCTTGACCATTAGCTCCAGGAATTTCTGGACAAATAGCCCAATATCCCCCATCCTCAGCGGCTTCAATAATTGCAGTTAGTTCAGCTTTCATGATGAGTTTCTCCCAATGGTAAATAGCAGTAAATGTCAGTTTATTTACGTTAACATTGCTTGCAAAATTGCTGGATATGCTATTCGAAGATAAAAAGTATTTTTAACATGAATTATTCTTTCCCTTTACCCATTTAGCTAGAATTTTTTCAAAGGGCCTGATCGAAGTACATAGATTGTTTATAAAATACTTTTTTTCATCTTGTGGTAAACCAGAAATGGCGTATAAATAAGCATTTTTTTGCCAAGGATCCATCAATTGATAATTTTCTTTGTAATCTCGAAGCCAATCAAAAGCATGATTTTGTTTCGCAGCTAGTAGAATTTCTCTTCTTACAAATGGGTCACTCGATGCGTATTGTTCAGTTAATTTTGAGAAATGATTAATATATTTGTTTTTAGTGAAAAGGCTTAAAAGAGAAAGTTTTAGATATTCATTGCTCTTAATTTCATCAGAATTTAAGAGAGATAATAATCTTTCTCCAATCTGAATCCATTTATTTTTTTCAATAGATTGTACAGAAGTAAAATAAGCGCATATGTTGGCAAGACAAGGACTTAAGTTCTCAATTTCTTGTAGTGAAATTGAAATATCTACGGCACCAGGATGACCTATTTGCGTTAATCTCCGATAAAACCATCGAAGACGAATATAATCTACTTGGTCTTTGTCAAGATAATCTTTAATGATCTTCGTAATTATTTCATCAGAAATTGACAACCAATCCTCATCACTAATTTTATTGAAAGAAATTGCAATATAAGGATTACCATCAGAATATTTTCTTATGATTCTTAGTATCTTATCTTCATCCGAGGAAATTGGTCTATCTTCAATCATAGATGGACACAGCTTTTTAAATTCTTCAGAATTATATGTTTGGGTTTTATGCCTTTGAAGTGTTAATCTTTGTTGCTTATCTAATGTTGATGCAATAGAATATGCTAACTGTTTAGCATGATTTCTGGATTTACAGAAAACTATGATATCATCAGCAAAACGAATGAAATTAATTCCCTTAGAAACCAAACAATTATCAATAGGGATCATGGTACTTTCTGCGATTAAATGTAAAGCATGAGGCCCAACAGGTATTCCACGAGATACTTTTGCCGTTGTTGATTCTATTAAACTAATTATCCATTTTTTTGCTTGATTTGGAAAACCTGATGCAAATAATTGATTTTCTACAGTGTGATGATAAATTTGATTGTAAAAGTCAGCAATATCACAGTATAAAACTGTATCAAAGCCATTACTCAGCGCGTATGCACTCTGCCAGAATTGGTTCCAAGAGATTTGATTATCATAAAAACCTGTTTGAAAATCTGGCTTAAATCTATAACTAAATACTTTTTCTTTTGTTAATCTACGATTTTCAATCTCCTGACCATATTGATAGATTAATGCAGAAAGAATAATTGAATCTTGTGGATCTAATTGTGTAGCTTGGCGGTATGCCAATTCATCTTTAGGGACAATAAAACGACGGCAAGAACCAGGTTTAAAACTATCTAAATCTAAGTTTTTATTCTCAACCTGTTCTACAAATTCATCTGCCATATTATAAATGGCATCTATTTCCAAGACTTTCGGAAAAAAGTCACCATCGGAATGATGATATAAAAAGTTAACTGCCCAATGAAGTGACTCGCTTGTTAAAGTCATTTTTTTGTTCTGTTGTATGGGACAAGCTAGGCTTAATGGGTCTAGAGCGTCCCAATCATGACAAACTAGCCTAGATAATCCTGCAATGCTTTAACGTCTAAAGGGTGATCCTGCAGACTGCGGAGGGCGGCAACGGTGGCTTTTCCTCCGGCGATCGTGGTGATGATGGGCAATTTATAATCCAACGCAGCCCGGCGAATGGTGCGGCCATCCAACTGGGACTCCTCGCCGCTGGGGGTGTTGATAATAAATTGGATTTGGCCGTTTTTGATCCAGTCAATGACGTGGGGTCGCCCTTCGTGGAGTTTTAACACCACTTCCACCCCTTCAATGCCATGTTCCCGCAGAACTTTTTGGGTACCAGAGGTAGCGACAACCTTAAAGCCCAGGTCAATTAATTCCCGCACTACGGGCACCGCCGCCTCTTTGGTGCGATCGCTCATGGACACAAATACCGTTCCGGTGGTGGCTAAAATTACCCCCGCTCCCAACTCTGCCTTCGCAAAGGCTTTACCAAAGTCGCTGTCAATGCCCATGACTTCCCCAGTGGAACGCATTTCTGGCCCCAGCAAAGTATCCGCCCCGGGGAATTTACTGAAGGGAAGAACGGCTTCTTTAACGGCCACGTGTTGGGGAATAAATTCCTCCGTTACCCCTAATTCTTCTAGGGTTTTGCCGGACATGACCAGGGAAGCAATTTTGGCCAAAGGACGGCCGGTGGCTTTACTGACATAGGGAACGGTGCGGGAAGCCCGGGGGTTAGCTTCGAGGATATAAACCTGGTCCCCCTGCACTGCGTACTGAATATTCATTAGACCCACCACGTTTAAGGCCCGGGCCAATTGTTCTGTCCATTGGCGGATGGTGGTCAGAACGTTATCGGAAAGGCTGGTGTAGGGAATGGAACAGGCGGAGTCCCCGGAATGGATGCCCGCTTCTTCGATGTGTTCCATGATGCTACCGATGACCACTTTGCCGGTGCTATCGGTGAGGGAGTCCACGTCCACTTCAATGGCATTTTCCAGAAACTTGTCAATTAAAATGGGGTGGTCCGGCTCAATTTGCACCGCATAGGTCATGTACCGTTCTAATTCTTCATCGGAATAGACGATTTCCATGGCTCTTCCCCCTAGCACGTAGGAAGGGCGCACCACAACGGGATAACTAATGCGGTTGGCCACCACTCTGGACTCTTCATAATCCCTGGCAATGCCGTTGGGAGGTTGGCTAATTTCCAGCTCGTGGAGAATCTTCTCAAATCGTTCCCGGTCTTCAGCGGTGTCGATGGAGTCAGGGGAAGTGCCCCAAATTTTAGTCTGCACGGGGCAATCGGGACTGTTTAAATACTTTTGCAGGGGAACTGCCAGTTTCAAAGGCGTTTGACCACCAAATTGGATAATGATGCCCACTGGGTTTTCCGCTTCAATAATATTTAAAACGTCTTCTTTCGTTAACGGCTCAAAATAGAGGCGATCGCTCGTGTCGTAGTCGGTGGAAACGGTTTCCGGGTTGGAGTTGACCATGATGGTTTCATAGCCCGCATCACTGAGGGAAAAGGCGGCATGGCAACAGCAGTAATCAAATTCAATGCCTTGGCCAATGCGGTTGGGCCCCCCCCCCAGGATCATCACTTTGGGTTTGTCCGATGGCAATACTTCGCACTCTTCCGGTTCGTAGGTGGAGTAGTAGTAGGGGGTGAAGGCTTCAAATTCCGCCGCACAGGTGTCCACCACTTTATACACGGGGGTAATGCCCAAGGATTTGCGGTAGGCCCGCACTTCGTCTTCCGTGGTTTTGGTGGCAAAGGCTATCTGGCGATCGCCAAAGCCCTGTTGTTTGATGTAGCGCAGATCTGCGGCCGTGAGGTCTTTTAAACTCCGTTGTTTCATATATTTTTCTGTTTTGACCAAATCCTCTAGTTTGTCTAAAAACCAAGGATCGATCGCCGTCAACTCATGAATTTCTTCCACTGTCATGCCCAAATTAAACGCATGGTGCAAAGAAAAGACCCGCTCTGGGTTGGGAGTCCGCAACTGGGAACGCAAATGGGACAGCGTCGGCAAAGTCTCATGGCGATCGCAACCGAAGCCGAACCGTCCTGTTTCCAAGGAACGTAACGCCTTTTGGAAAGATTCTTGGAAAGTACGACCAATGGCCATGGCTTCCCCGACGGATTTCATTTGGGTGTTTAAAATTGGCTCGGCCCCAGGGAATTTTTCAAAGGCAAAGCGGGGAATTTTGGTCACCACGTAATCAATGGTGGGTTCAAAGGAAGCGGGAGTCTTCTTAGTGATGTCGTTGGAAATTTCGTTGAGGGTATAGCCCACTGCTAACTTGGCCGCAAATTTGGCAATGGGGAAACCCGTGGCCTTAGAAGCCAGGGCCGAAGAACGGGAGACTCGGGGATTCATCTCGATCACAATCACATCGCCATTGGCCGGGTTAACGGAAAACTGAATGTTTGACCCCCCTGTTTCCACGCCAATTTCCCGAATAATGGCAATTGAATAGTCCCGTAGCCGTTGATATTCCTTATCGGTCAAAGTCTGGGCGGGAGCAACGGTAATGGAATCCCCAGTGTGAACCCCCATGGGGTCAAAGTTTTCAATGGAGCAGATAATGACCACGTTATCGGCCAAATCCCGCATCACTTCCAGCTCGTATTCCTTCCAGCCCAACAGGGATTTTTCCACCAGAATTTGGGACATGGGGGACTGATCCAAGCCGTATTGCACCATCTCCTCATATTCTTCTTGGTTGTAGGCAATGCCGCCCCCCGTACCTGCCAACGTAAAAGCAGGGCGAATAATTA
The DNA here is from genome assembly GCF_003015225.1 of Synechocystis sp. IPPAS B-1465. Lineage (GTDB taxonomy): Bacteria > Cyanobacteriota > Cyanobacteriia > Cyanobacteriales > Microcystaceae > Synechocystis. Next base: position 2,716,959 of record NZ_CP028094.1, read on the forward strand.
ACGGATAGGAACCAATTTCATGGGCCACCTGCCGAGCTTCTTCGATGCTACTGGCGATGCCCGATGGACAAACGGGAACCCCAATGCGGGCCATGGCTTCCTTGAATAATTCCCGGTCTTCCCCCATTTCGATCGCCGGCAGTTTCGCCCCAATTAATTCCACCCCATATTTTTCCAGCACCCCGGACTTAGACAGAGATACCGCCAGGTTCAATGCCGTTTGCCCCCCCATGGTGGGTAAAACTGCGTCCGGCCGTTCTTTTTCAATAATTTTTTCCACAATTTCCGGAATGAGCGGCTCAATGTAGGTGCGATCCGCCAACTCCGGGTCAGTCATGATCGATGCTGGGTTGGAGTTTACCAACACCACTTCATAACCTTCTTCCTTCAACGCCTTACACGCCTGGGTGCCCGAATAATCAAATTCGCAAGCTTGACCAATAACAATGGGGCCAGCCCCCAAAATCATAATTTTGTTTAAGTCGTTGCGGCGTGGCATAGGTAAAACTGTCCGAGACGTGATGGGGATTTCGATCCCAATCATTGTATAGGCTTTATCGGCGATCGCCACCCGTTCCCATATCCAGGTTTATTGACCAAAAATCCGGGTCCGAATCCTATTTAATCGCCCCCACCGCCCAGCCTAGGGCACAGGCGATCGCCACCACGCAAGAAGTCTTAAAAGCATTGATGGTAGTGGGTTGTACCTGGGCATCTTCCCTTTCTTCCTCAGTTTTGGCCCGACTAAATCGACGTTTTTGCACGGAGAAATAAACAATTTGGGAAACAATGGACAGGGTTAGGGGCAAAAAGACCCAGCGACTAGCTAAGACCAAAGTTATCCCGGTGGCTAAAGTGAAAATGCTACCCAAAAATAAAAAATAGCTCAGTAATTTATCCTGTTTTTTTAAGGCGATCGCCTCTATGGCCCGGTCTAAAAAGAGGGATTCCCGCGCCGCCTGTAGGGTCAGAAAGCCGCCAAAAATCCAAAACGCACCAAAAAGCCGCAGACAGGATTGAAAACCAATGACAAAAAAATTCTGCATTTTGAGTTGAAAATTAACCTTTAATTAACTCCACCGTGTCCCGACCATCGGGATCCTGTAAATATACTTTCACCTGTTCCTCCGCCGCTGTAGGCAGGATTTTGCCAACAAAATCAGGATGGATGGGTAACTCTCGATGACCCCGGTCTACCAAAGTTAATAAACGAATTACCTGGGGACGACCATATTCTGTCACCGCATTGAGTGCCGCCCGGATAGTGCGGCCTTTATAAATTACGTCATCCACCAATACAACCCTTTTGCCAGTCAAACTGAGGGGAATTTTGGTTTTAGCCGGGGTGCGGGTTTTGATCCGTTTTAAATCGTCCCGGTAGAGAGTCACATCGATCGCCCCAACGGGGACTTTAACTTGTTCCAACATTTCAATTTGCTGGGCAAGCTGATGGGCGAGGGGTACTCCCCTGGTGTAGATCCCCAGTAAGACCAACTCCGACAGGTCACTATTTTTCTCAATTACCTGGGAAGCCAGACGGGTAAGGGTACGTCGGATTTCCTCCGGGGAAAGAATTTCAATGATCTGGGCCGCCATGGCTCACCACCTGCACCGATGCCAAAAAGTTGTTTTGTCACTGACACTGTAACAGGGGAAAGTCTCCTCTGTTCACCCTGCCGGACAGTGGGGGCGTGGTATGATCTAGAACGTCGATTGTTACATTTCTTAATGAATTCCTAATCTTTATGGCTCCAGCCCCGGAGTTTACCTCCAGGGGTAGTCTGGCTCGACTGTGATTATTGCCCATAATCCAGACCCGTCGGCGGTGCAGAGGTCTTTTACGGATACAATTTTAGAGACTGCATCATTCGATACAATCAAGGCGATTGGAGCATTAGGGCTAAAAAACATACCCATAACCTCCAGTTTATTGTGACCATTGCTTCTTCCCATTCCATCAATAACGGCATGAACACCGGTAAATTAGTGAATCAGCTTTCCTCCCTACCTGACCGTAATACCCACAATGGGCAAGAGGTGAAATATCATCCCGAAAATGTTGAGTTGAATAAAGAAAAAATGATGGACGCGGTGCGCGTCATGTTGGAGTCAGTAGGGGAAGATCCGGAAAGGGAAGGCTTGCTAAAAACCCCCAAACGGGTAGCAGAAGCAATGCAATTTTTGACCCAGGGTTATGACCAATCCTTGGAAAAATTAGTCAATGGCGCCATTTTTGACGAAGGTCATAACGAAATGGTATTGGTGCGGGACATTGATTTTTTCAGTTTGTGTGAACATCACATGTTGCCCTTTATGGGTAAGGCCCATTTGGCTTATATTCCCAACCAAAAAGTAGTGGGACTGAGCAAACTGGCCCGCATCGTGGAAATGTTTTCCCGCCGTCTCCAGGTACAGGAGCGTCTCACCAGGCAGATCGCCGAAGCAGTACAGGAAATCCTCGATCCCCAAGGTGTGGCAGTGGTGATGGAAGCCACCCACATGTGCATGGTAATGCGTGGTGTACAAAAACCAGGTTCCTGGACAGTGACCAGTGCCATGATTGGTTCTTTCCAAAATGAACAAAAAACCAGAGAAGAGTTTTTGAACCTGATTCGCCATCAACCTAATTTCTATTAATTGTTTCCTGGGGAGAATTATCTAAAACCCATCGAATTAGTTAGGGTTTTGGGAGAAATATTTAGTAATCAATCTCAGACATTGAAAATCTACTTGGATTGGTTTAGCAATGCTGAGATGGATAGGGCTAGGTATAACTTCTCCCCCAGAAGTAGTTTTGATCATTCTAATGACCCAGTGATGTTTCCTTGTTAGCGGGCTTAATTCCATGGCGGCTGAGATTATCTGTGTTGGCACCGAGTTATTGCTGGGGGAAATCCTTAACAGTAATAGTCAATATTTAGCCCAGGAGTTGGCCCGCCTTGGCATTCCCCATTATTTTCAAACGGTGGTGGGGGATAATCCGGAGCGCATCAAACGGGCGATCGCCATTGCCCGGGAACGGGCCCAAATTCTCATTTTTACTGGGGGATTAGGGCCTACCCCGGACGATTTGACCACGGAAACCATAGCGGATTTTTTCCGGACTCCTTTACAGGAAAACATCGCTGTTATTGCCGATATTGAAGCAAAATTTGCCCAAACGGGGCGCCCCATGGCCGCCAATAATCGTAAGCAAGCTCTGCTTCCCCTGGGGGCAGAATTATTGGCCAATGCAACGGGAACGGCCCCAGGCATGATTTGGCATCCCCAACCGGACCTATTGATTTTGACTTTCCCTGGGGTGCCATCAGAAATGCGTCAAATGTGGCAAGGGGTGGCGGTGCCCTATCTACAAAGCCAGGGCTGGGGAAAAACCACCATCTACAGCCGAGTGTTGCGCTTTCAGGGCATTGGCGAATCGGCCCTGGCAGAAAAAGTAACGGATTTTTTCACTTTGACCAATCCCACCGTGGCCCCCTATGCCGGTAAAGGGGAAGTGCGTTTGAGAATTTCCTGTCCCGCTTCTTCGGAAGCCCTGGCCAAAGAAATTATTGATCCAATAGCAGAGGAAATTAAGGCGATCGCCGGTTTGGACTATTTTGGCCAGGATGAAGATACCATTGCGTCGGTGGTGGGGGCCCTGTTGCGAGAACGGGGAGAAACCGTAGCGGTGGCGGAATCCTGCACAGGCGGCGGTTTAGGAGCTTTGTTGACCGATCAACCAGGCAGTTCTGACTACTTCTGGGGCGGAGTCATTGCCTACTATAATCAGGTGAAAATTAAACTTCTCGGGGTGGATCCGGAAATCATTGAATACTGTGGGGCGGTTAGTGAAGCCACAGCGGAGGCGATGGCCCTGGGAGTGAAAGAAAGACTGGGTACAGATTGGGGCATTGCCATTACCGGCATTGCTGGCCCCGGTGGTGGGACGGAGGAAAAACCTATTGGTACAGTGTACGTTGGCCTGGCGGATCCCCATGGTCAAGCTAGCCATATCTTGTTGCAATTTGGCGATCGCCGGGGACGGGAATGGATTAGATATTTGAGTGCTTGCCAAGCATTGGATCATCTGCGGCGGCGTTTACAGAGTAGCTGAGTTAGCTGAATCCCACTAATTTTTCCCCATTTTTCTCTAGCCTCCAAAAGCATCGGTTAAATATTGCTCCAACCGCAGGCGGTAACCTTGCCAGACAATGGTTTGGCCCATCTGGAAATTGGTCGGTAAATTAGCAAACTTCCCCTCGGCATTCTCCCCTGTAGGAACGGAACCCTGGGAAAAAACGATCATCACATCGAAACGACAGTTCCAATCACTCCACTGGGGCTGACTAGCAAGGAAATGGTTGGCTGTTTGCCAGATTTTTTCCTGCTTACGGGCGTTGACCGCCAACAATCCCCCCTGGTCCCAATTGCCGCCGCTACGGGTTTTTACCTCCACAAAGGCGATAATTTTGGTGTCCGGAAAATGGGTAATTAAGTCAATTTCTCCCCACGGCGATCGCCAGCGTTGTTGCAGGATTTTTCCGCCCTGCTGTTCAAGCCAGGCCGCCACCAAACTTTCCCCGGCCTGTCCTAAATCCGTCATGGTTGCTTGTTCGTTTACACCATTAACTACTTTTTGGATTGGATGGGCCCCGGCAAACCATTGTTATTGTTCAGGCCAGGAGCTTGGCTTTGGGTTTCTTCTGCTTCTGTTTCCCCATTATTGCCATTGGGTTGGGGCGGCACAATGGAAGGAGCCTGATTTTGTTGTAGCAACATTTCTCCCTTCGTTTTCGGCAAAGAAGGTTGAGATGAAGTCGGGGTTGGGGTGGCTGTTGGGGCTGGCGCCGGTGCAGAACGGGTAGGGGACGGAGCCACGTTCATAGGAGGATCACTGGGAGTGGTAGTGGGCTGTCGTCGGGGCGCTGGGGCATCGGGCATGGGGGAAGACCGCACCGCCGGTGGAGGCGTGGGCTGAGGCTGCAGGGGAGCAGGGGAAGGAGCTATGCCTGGGGCGGGGCTAATCGTGGGGGCCGGGGTAACTTGGGAAGGCGTAGGGACAGTCGGCACTGCTGGATTGGTGGTTTCTCCACCGGGGGGAATGAATTGATCCACACCACCACAAATCTCGGCATCATATTTAAAGGAAACTGTCACCTGGGTGGGTTCACCATAGGTTCTGTTGGCGATCGCCTGTTCAGCTAGCTGATTGAAGATGGGATAGCGGGAGCGGCCCACCAGATCTTTCTGACCGCTGGGAAAAACGTTATAGACCACCGTAGCTTCCGTACGATTACGACAGGCAATGGGGGGATAGGCGCCGCTAATGGTGTCCTTCGCTTTTAAAGCCTGGCCTTGCTGGGCAATGGAAACCAGCGTATTTTCCCGCAGCTTTTCTGGAGAAGTGTCTTCTCCCTCCGCCCTCAAACCCGGTTCCTGGGGAGTAGTAATGCCCTGGGGAGCCCTAGTAATAAAGCCTGTGCCCTGGGAAGGAGGTAAGGGTCCAAAATCAGGCCGGTTGGGGCCGGGGCCCAGGGGATTCATGCCCTGGTCTGGGGTGGGAGCAAATAGGCCTGGGGGACGGGGAATCTGTCTGGTGGAAGGGAACCGGGGTAGGGAAGGAATGGGGGGACCAGTGATGGGTAAACGGCTCAAATTGCCATAGCTAGTCAGGGGGGGCAAATTGGGGTAGGCCGGTAAATTGGGCATGGCCGGTGGCGGTGGCATAATGCCCGGCCCCGAAGGCAAGGAATAGTTGTAGTCGCCGCTAGGAGGAATGGGCAAATTTGGGTCAGCGGGAATGGCACCTGGGTCACTACCACTGGGGGCAGTGGGAAAAAGGCCACTGCTAGAAAAAATGTCCGTTTCTGGTAAACGACTTTGTTCTGCTGGAGTTAATTCGATCACTCCCACGGGATTGCGGTCTGTCAGGTTATCCCCAGCGGATTCTTGCCATTGCCAATGGGGTAAAGCCAAGCCCAAAATAAAGCCATGGATGCCGAGGGAACTCAAAATAGCCACATTGACCGGAGTGAAAACCTGGCCCAATGAGGGAGCATTGCTTAACCTGAGGGGTAAATCCATTGCCATAGGTTGATCGCCATCCAGAAAAACTTTGACGGTCCCAGTCTCCATCAGGGCAAAGTGAGGAAAAATGCCGGTGCTGGAGGCCGTTTACACAGTTCCCTCAAAATAACACAAACCCTTTGGCGATCGGTGTTAGCCCTGGGCCACTGTCCCCATCCCCTCCAGATGGCAGAGCAAAAATGATAGGTTAGGATGCTAGATTGCCTTTGATTCCCTCGCCAATATAGATCGCCGTTGATTATTTATGTTTATTTCCCCCCCCCGTAACTTACTGAAGGTTGCTGTCCAACGTGTGGGTGGCTTAGTCATTGCCCTGGGCTTAGTGGCTGGGGGAGCTTTACCCAGTTTTGCCAAGGATGTGCTGCTCCAGGTGGGGGTCGTGCAGCGCTTTGGGGATGAAGACCGAGACCAACTGACCATTAGCGGGGTGGGCAACGATGACTTAACCTTTACCGCAGTTAACAACCAGGGAGAAAAGGTCACTCTCCAGGGCAAACAGGGCACCATTGCCATTAGCCGTCGGGCCGTGCCAAGGAAATTGGCGGAAGTATTAGTGCTCGGAGACCATGCCACCTTTGAAACAGCAGAAGACGATGCTCTCCGTTGGCAAGCTCAAGGCATTGCGGTGGAAGTTACCCAGCCAGGACGTTGGCAAGTATGGGCTAAACGGGATGTATACGATAGTCCCCTGGTGCGCCGTTGGTTACTGGCGGATCTAAAAAAGCAGGGTCATCAATTGCCCTACCTGGAAAGTGTACTGTTGGATAGTAAGCCCCAGGCGATGGTGGTCATCAATGGTCAAAGCTATCCCGCCGACCGAGTGACTGTCACTGCGGCCAAAAATCAAATTCAAGTTACGGAAGGGGAGAAAAAATTTGTCTATGGCGGTTGGTTACAACTCCAGCCCAACTCCTACGGCAATTACACTCTGGTGAACCATGTGCCCCTGGAAACCTATCTCCGGGGGGTGGTGCCCCATGAAATTGGCCCAGGTGCTCCCCCCACGGCCGCCAAGGCCCAAACCATCATTGCCCGCACCTATGCCCTGCAGAACCGGCGTCGTTTTGCCGCCGATGGCTACGAGTTATGTGCCACCACCCACTGTCAGGTTTACTACGGTTTAAGTGGGACTACCCCCAGGGCCGATGAGGCGATCAAGGAAACGGCGGGGCAGGTTTTAACCTACAACAATCAATTGGTGGATGCCCTCTACTCCTCCACGGCGGGGGGGGTGACGGCTAAATTTAGCGATGTGTGGAATGGGGAAGAGCGGCCCTATCTCCAGGCAGTTATCGACTCGGCCCAGCCCATTTGGAACTTATCTACCCAAAGTTTGGCCGATGAAGCTACTTTCCGTAAATTTATTAACCTCCAGGAGGGTTTTAACGAGACGGGGCGGAAGTTCTTGCGCTGGCGCTACCCGGCCACGTTGGCAGAGTTGAATCAGGATTTGAAAAAGTATCTGACTAACCGGCGTCATCCCCTGGCGGACTTCACCACTATTTACGATATGAAAGTTACCCGTCGATCGCCGTCGGGCAGAATTTTGCTCCTGGAAGTGCTAACGGATAAAGGCGTAGTGGAATTAGCCAAGAACGAAGCCCGCAGTGCCTTTGGCCCTCCGCGCAGTACCTTGTTTTACCTGGAACCCACCTACGATGCTAACCAGCGACTTCAAAGCGTTTTCTTTGTGGGGGGGGGCTTTGGCCATGGGGTCGGCATGAGTCAATTCGGTTCTTATAAACTGTCCCAGTTGGGTTGGTCGGCGGAACAAATTTTGGCTTTTTATTATCCTGGCACTCAAATCAGACAGCTCAATGAGCAAATTCTGGGGCAAACCCCCCGCCCTTGATATTCATTTTTCTCCCTAATTACCACCTCACTGCGTATGACTTCCATGCCCATCGAAATTTCTGTTCAGGATCTGGCTCTGATGTTGGCTCACCCCAACGGCGATCGCCAGTTGATTGATGTGCGGGAACCCCATGAGGTGGAAATTGCGGCCCTGCCAGGCTTTGAAACCCTATCCTTGAGCGAGTTTGCCCAGTGGTCTGGCACCATTCGGGAGCGCTACGATGGGGAGAAAGAAACCGTAGTGTTGTGTCACCACGGCATCCGTTCAGACCAGATGGCCCACTGGTTAGTGGATCAAGGTTTTAGTAAAGTTAAAAACGTAGTGGGGGGAATTGATGCTTATTCCCGTTTGATTGATGCCACCATTCCCTGTTATTAACTCCCATTGGATAACTGCAGGGGGCCGAACTGTTTGGTTTTGAGGACAATAGCCGATATTATTAAGAAAAGTAACCGGGGCGGACGGGACTGTCCCCATGGCCTGGTGTCTATTATCGTCATAAACTTGGTTAACTGTTAGCCCAATAGTCAACTTTTTTAATATCCAACAGGGCCCTTTGCCCGAGCAATTTCTCCTACAGAAAATATCCCCGGAGGTATTTAGATCATGTCCATTCGTCTCTACGTCGGTAACCTACCCAAAGAATCCATTGAGCGGGAAGCACTGCAGGAAGTATTTGCAGAAGCCAATGCTGTTGTTTCCACCAAAGTTATCAAAGACCGTAAAACGGGTAAATGCCGGGGATTTGCTTTTGTAACGGTTTCCACTGACGAAGCGGCGGATGAATTCATCGAGAAATATAATGGTCAATCCTTCATGGATAGCCCTTTAAAAATCGAGAAGGCTAACCCCCGCTCCAAGGATGACGAAGAAGGGGGCAGTGAAACTCCGGTGGCCAGTGGGGAAAAAACTAAGCAACCCCGCACCGATAAAAAACGGACTAATAAAAAAGCCGCGGCCACTAGCACTAACACCAGCACTGCTTCTGAAGGTTTCCAGCCCGACCCCCGTTGGGCAGACCAGTTGGCCCAACTAAAAGAAAAACTGACAGCGGCCCAGTAGGTCCACAGGTTTTCCTGAACCGGAACTGTTCTGATAATGTTCGCACTGTAGAGATTTCGGCGATCGCCGGATTGCTTTGTCCTGTTTAGAGTTTAATAAAAAACGCCATAGAGCCTAGAGAAAGGTTGGGTAATTTGGAGTGATAGGATTTTGCCCAATGTCACTCTGATTGGTCCATTAATTAAAAAATTTAAAACAAAAAATAACGGAGGTTAAATTTTTATGGCTGAGCTAGATGCGGCCAACTTAATGAAACAGGCAGTGGGTAAAGCCGCCGCTGACCGAGTTAAATCCAACACCATTGTTGGTTTGGGTACCGGTTCCACCACCGCCTACGCCCTGGAATTCATTGGCGATCGCCTGAAAAAAGGAGAATTGGAAAATGTAGTGGGCATTCCCACTTCCTTTCAGGCGGAAGTATTGGCCCGTAAATATGGCATTCCCCTAACCACGTTGGATGTGGCGGATCGCATTGACATTGCCATCGATGGAGCGGACGAAGTTGACCCCCAGAAAAATTTGATCAAAGGGGGAGGGGCCGCCCACACCAGGGAAAAAATTGTTGACGCCTTGGCGGAAACTTTTCTGGTGGTGGTAGACAGTGGCAAATTGGTGGATAAATTGGGTTCCACTTTTTTACTGCCGGTGGAAGTGATTCCCATGGCCCTAACTCCTGTAATGCGAGCTTTAGCTAAATTAGGTGGTAAACCAGAACTACGCATGGGGGTGAAAAAAGCTGGCCCCGTTGTCACTGACCAAGGTAACCTCGTCATTGACGTTAAATTTGATGCCATTACCAACCCAGCGGAGTTGGAAAAAACCATTAACAATCTCCCCGGTGTGTTAGAAAACGGCCTATTTGTGGGGGTAGCGGACGTAATTTTGGTAGGGGAAATTATTGACGGCCAACCCACGGTGCGGGAATTCTAGTTCTCTCTCAACTCCATCGTCTTAACTAGAGTCAAGGTGGGAAAATAGAAGGGATATGGATACCCTTTCCCCCAGACTTTACCTCCAAACATTCACTAACTTGCTCAAGCGGTTTTTAACTTGGGCAGGTTTGTTGCTTTTATTGGGGGGTTGTGGCTATCCCCGTTACTTGAGTCTTTCCTTTGACCGCAGTGGCCGGGGCGTTAACAGTGCCTCCGAGGAAATTTTTCCCCAGGTCACCTATCCCTTTTTGGTCTTTACCTCCGACCGCAACGGGACCCAGGGAATTTATCTATACAATCTCCAAAATAACCGCCTGGAAACCCTGCCCCGCCTCAATGCCCTGGACCAGGTGGCCAGTCATCCCACCATTACTGAGGACGGACGCTATATTGTCTTTGCCCTCAGTCGCCAAGGGAAGACTGACATTGTCCTTTACGATCGCCAAACGGAACAAAAGCGTAATTTAACCGCTGATTTAGCCGCCGACACTAGAAATCCCGTCATCAATGCCAACGGCGATCGCATTGCGTTTGAAGTGGCCCAGGACGGCCAGTGGGACATTATGGTAATGGATGCCCAGGGCAAAATTATTACTACCCCTTAACAATTGCAAAACTCCTGGGCCAAGAGAATTAGAATATGACCAAAGTGCTAACACCAATGAAACCTATTTCCTTTCCCCTATGGTTGACTCTCTGCTTTGGTGCGGTTGCATGCACTGCAATTAAAGAACTGCCCCCGGTGCAGGCCGAGCCGATGGAAGCGAATTTGCCCACAGTTGCCACCATCACAGAGTTGGTCAATGGAGATTTAGCTTGTTATGTGGACTTGATGGACAGTCAAGGTAATCAGTATCAGGGGCTATACGCCGCCTTTGAAATTTGCGAACAGGTTGCCCTGATTGGCCAAAAGGTCAAACTCACCTATCAACCCTTATCCTTTAACGATTGCCAGAGTAGTGAGCCCTGCGGTAAAAGTAAGACCGAGTTGGCGATCGTCCAGATTGAACCATGGGAAAACTAAACAGAGGCTGGAAACCAAACCCCGTTGTCATTTTTGTTGCCCTGGCCCTACTAGTGGCGATCGCCGTCATTGGCATTGGCAAAGTTGATCCATTGGGGTTAGGACAATCCCTGGCCCGACCAGATCCTTTACCACAACAAGAGGAGATCCAGGTTTACTTTAACCTCAACAATGCCAAGGGAGCCGATTTCATTGACCCAGACCGCGACTTTAAACGTCAGGGGGACAATTTTGAGCAGATAATTCTGGAGCAAATTGACCAAGCCCAGTCCACCATTGACCTAGCAGTACAGGAATTACGCTTACCTCGCATTGCCCAGGCATTGGTCGAGAAACAAAAGACCGGGGTCCGGGTCAGATTGGTGCTGGAAAATACCTATAACCAAACCATCAAAGAAGCAGTAGAAACAGAAAAGGATCCCTTCCGTTACCGTGGTCCCCTAGCCTATTTAGATCAAAATCAAGACGGTCGCATTAGTCCCGCAGAAAGCGCAGAACGGGATGCCATTGAAATTCTCCGCACTCAGAAAATTCCCCTCATTGACGACACAGAAGATGGCAGTAAAGGCTCAGGCTTAATGCACCATAAATTTATGGTCCTGGATAATAAAACGGTCATTGTAACTTCTGCTAACTTTACCCCTAGCGACCAGCATGGCGACTATGATGACAATTTTACTCGAGGCAACGCCAATAACCTATTGGTGGTCCAATCCCCCGCTGTCGCCCATCTTTTCACAGAGGAATTTAATCTACTTTGGGGGGACGGGCCTGGAGCAGAAAAAGACAGTCTCTTTGGTATTAATAAGCCCAGCAGACCAGCTAAAGTGCTAAAAGTAGGAGAGACAACGGTAACAGTAAAGTTTTCCCCCGATCGCCGAGCAATCCCTTTTCCCAACACCAGTAATGGTTTAATTGCCCAATACCTCAATCAAGCCCAACAAAAAATTCAATTAGCATTGTTTGTTTTTAGTGAACAAGCATTATCTAATGTGATCAACCAAAGATTTCAAGCGGGCACGGAGGTTAAAGCTTTAATTGATCGGGGATTTGCCTTTCGTTACTACAGCGAAGGGCTGGATCTATTGGGAGTAACTTTGCTAGAAGACTGCCTAGAACAACCTGGTAATAGTCCCTGGGCTTTGCCAACTGAATTTGTCGGTACCCCGGCCCTACCAAGGGGAGATAAATTACACCATAAGTTTGCCCTGGTGGATGATGACACCGTGATCACCGGCTCCCACAATTGGTCCCCCGCCGCTAACCACAACAACGATGAAACGGTATTGGTTTTACAGAATGCCCAAATAGCAGCCCATTACCAACGGGAATTAGACCGACTTTATGCCGTCACAGAATATGGTTTACCTCCCACAGTACAAGCCCGCATCGATCGCCAGGAGCAGGAGTGCGCCAATCCCCGACCTAGCCCTAAGCCCCTGGCAAAAGCAACTCCCAATCGTTTGGTGAATTTGAACCGAGGGAGTCAAGAGGAACTGGAAAGTTTACCCGGCATTGGCCCCAGCACCGCCGAAAAAATCATCTCCACCAGGGAGCAAAAGGCTTTCACTTCCCTAGAAGACTTGGGCCGGGTCAAAGGCATTGGTCCCAGCAAAATCGAAGGTTTACGGGGCAAAGTTACCTGGTAAAAAAATCCCGACCAAGGAAACAGCAATAACTCACATCCTTTGGCCGGGAAATTTATGATTTATCTCGTTTAAACAATGGCAAATAAATTGGAAACGAGCCAATCTAGCTAAACCATTCCGGTACGGCTTCTTCCTTTGTATTGGTGTTACGGGAAGGAGTCTCTCGGGTAAACTTCATATGCACATTACGGGTTTGTTCCCCATCCACCGCTACAGCCACAATGGGATAGTCAATCAAGCCATCTTGGAAGGACATTTGGAAACGGAAAGTGCCATCTTCATTGAGTTTAATCGGACGGCCACCAATGGTCACCGTGGCATCGGGTTCTGTGGCACCGTAAACAATCAGTTCAGCATCGGCCACCAACCAGAACTGCCGGGGACGGACTGGAGCTTCCGAAGCCATAAATTCCCTGCTGGAAAGGCCATAACCCATGCCAATGCCGGACATATTCAATCCAGAAACATTGGGAGCAGCCCACAGACCCACCCCGGAGGGAAACACATAGGAACTCAAGGTTTGCTCATGGGTGATGGAACCGGGTACATGTTGCATAGAACCGTAGAGGGAACCGGCCATCCGCATTGCCTCCGCTCCCTGGGCCATGTCAAATACTTGGTCATACACAGCGGTGGAAACTCCCACGGGCCGTTTGCTGGGGGGAACCAATTGGTAAATGGTTTTACCTTGGAGGTCTTCGTCCCAATTGACGGTGACAAATACTTCCTCCACCCAGTCGGAGGGATAAACGGGGGGAATGCGAATGGGGGTGGAACGGGCCAGGGTGAGCCAGCGACCATCAAAGGTGCGGTAGCCAATATCTAGGGCATAATCCCGGTCACTAACGGGGATCGGTAAATACCATTCCCGGGCCAATTCATCACAGAGATATTCCTGAACACTGTGGGGGCTGGCGGTTTGCCAATCGAGGTCAGTTACATCGTAGAGCCGTAGGGCCAATTGCTGTCCCCCTTGACTGCGGAGAGCATCTTTATGTTCTTTGGGAATATCCCAATAGGCGTAGGCCCACTGGGGATCCCTGGGCATGAGGGTAATGCGGCTTTCACCATAACCACCGGGCAAATCCCCCAAAACTTCATCAACGGCGGTGAGGGGAGCGCCAACTTTATCATCTTGACCAAGTTCAAATTTAGAAGCTTCCACAGCTTGTTCCTCCTGGGGACGGTTAAGGGGTTTGACAGAAAATGGGGCAGGGGCAGGTTTGTTGAGGGCTTTTTCCACCTCTGCTAGTAGCTGGGATTTACGCATCCGACTGTACCGGGAAATATTACATTCACTGGCAACTCGGCGTAATTGTCGCAGCGTCATGTCTTTGAGGGAGGGTCGGTCTTCTTTAGCCATAACAATTACTCTGGGTTTATGGGACAGTCCATACTACGGGTTTCCACAATCAGCCCGTGGAAAGAGGATGGGTTTAGTTACTTCCAATGGTGGATACAGGGGGAGCAAAGGTGAATGTTGTTAAAGTTCCTGACCTTGAGCCAGGGCGATCGCCGGAGAGAGTCCTACGGGGATCACGAACTTCACCTTTTGTAACATGGAGCAGCGGCGGAACGTCAAGGGGATCAAAACCCCAAGATCACCGACTACTACAGAGTTTCAGGCATTTCACTGAATCCTATGTCATGAATCCTTGATTTATTTTGTGAAGTTTTATGTTTTTTGCTCCCATCAATTCCGGAGTGAAGCGGCAAAAGTCAAGTTTTCTTGATAATCAACCCAGGCGCTGTGACAATCTCTTAACTGTCATAGTGTCCATGGGGTAGGTGGGTGAGGAAGTTATTATCTAGAGGTGTGTGAGGAGTAAGTTGAAGCCCCCGGAGTCGAAACAAGGAAAGACGCCCAGGGGCTTTTTCTTGCCTTTTTTTTGCCCTGAAAGATTTTTCAAGCTGGTCTATGCTCCCCGTAAAAGTTCGGGATGGGCAGCCACTGTCCTTTGGTTTCCCCGTCGGTAGGGATGATTTCAGCGGGCCGCCAAGATTATCAAAAGTTTTTTATGTGTCGTCTTTTAGGGTATCTGGGTCAACCACTGCGACCAGAGCAACTAATTTATCGCCCGGAACATTCCCTGATTGTCCAGAGCTATCAACCCCAGGAAATGACAGCGGGGCTTTTGAATGCTGACGGTTTTGGCTTGGGTTGGTTTGACCAGGAAAGTTTGCCCAATCCCTATCTCTACAAAAATGTCCTGCCCATTTGGAGTGATATTAATCTGCCCCACTTGAGTCGGTATATCCAGTCTAGTTGTTTTGTCAGTTATGTCCGTAGCGCCACACCGCCGTTGGCAGTGGATTTGACTAATTGTCAGCCCTTTACTGAGGAAGGACTTTTATTTGTCCACAATGGCTTTATTAATAATTTTCGCACCACTCTCTACCGGCCTCTACGCAATTTATTGAGCGATGCCAGTTATCAGTTTATCCATGGCACCACCGACTCGGAACATATTTTTGCCCTAATTTTGGATAATCTCCGGCGGTTAAGGCAAACTTCTCCTGGTGATAGTGATTGGGCAAAGACGAGCTTAGGAAAAGCGTTGGAGGCAAGTTTACTGACGTTGGTGGAGTTGGCTCGACAACATGACACGTTTTTTTCCGCCAATATTCTGCTGGCCGATGGTCAGCGCATTGTGGCCTGTCGTTATGCCAGTCGTCAACCGGAACCTAGTCTATATTGGTTGGCTAATAGTGAGCGGTGTCCGGGGGGAGTGATTGTGGCTTCGGAACCCCTATTTGCCGACCAAAAATGGCAGGCCTGTCCCTCCCAAAGTATTTTGGTAATTAATAGTCCAGAGGCGATCGCCGTTAAAGTTTTAGCGAATTCAGTGGCCTAACCCAAATTTTCGTAATAGTCCCGGATGCGGTCCCGGCGGCGGGGATGGCGCAACTTTTGCAGAGCCTTAGCTTCAATCTGTCGTACCCTTTCCCTCGATAAATTCAAAATACGCCCAATTTCAGATAGGGAGTGGGCTACGCCGTCTTGAAAACCAAAGCGCAGGGCGATTACTTCCTGTTCCCTGGGGGTCAAATCTAGCAAAATTTCCTGCATGTCATTCTGGAGAGCCTCCCGCATCAATTCATCCTCCGGCGACTGGGTGTCGGTTTCCAGTAAATCCATTAGCTCCGTATCCTTATCCTGCCCCACCTTGAGTTCTAGGGAGACGGAACGGGGCACTTGGGTCAGCACTTCCCGCACCTGCTCCGGGGTCATGCCTAATTCTTCCGCCACTTCGTCAATTTTCGGAGTGTGGCCCTTTTCTTGGGAAATTTTCCGCTGGGCTCGTTTGATTTTATTTAACTTCTCGGTGATGTGCACCGGCAAACGAATCATACGACTCTGGGTGGCGATCGCCCTGGTGATGCCCTGACGAATCCACCAGTAGGAATAGGTGCTAAAGCGGTAACCCTTGGTGGGATCAAATTTTTCCACCGCCCGCTCCAACCCCAGGGTGCCCTCTTGGATCAGATCTAAAAGTTCCAAGCCCCGATTTTGGTATTTCTTGGCGACGGAAACCACTAGCCTTAAATTGGCTTTGATCATGTGGGCTTTGGCCGTAATGCCCTGCTTTTCAATATTCTCTAATTCTTCCACCGTCAACCCCGCCAACTCCGCCCATCGTTTTTTACCGCTTTTGAGGGTTTGCTTAAGGGTCGCTACGGTTTGCCCGAGGATTTTGGCCCAACGTTCATAGGAAGGACGATGACCCAACTGGACTAAAAGTTGATCGTGGACGGCGATCGCCGTTTGGTATTGGTCAATGGCAGCATCGGATTCTGCGGCCCGATTTTGGATTTCCACTAGGCGGAGATAGCTTTGCACCTGCTGGGCTATGTGCACCTCTTCATCTCGCTTCAACAGGGGAATGCGACCAATATCCTGGAGGTAAAGGCGCACTAAATCAGTACTAAATTGCTGACGATGGGCTACAGCGGTGTATTCCAAATCCTGGGAGTCTGCCGTTAAATCCTCTTCCTCCAGCGGCAACATAGCTTCCAAATCTCGTACATTAGTCAGTGGCGGCTCATCGTTGCTTGGTTTAGTCATGGAGGTCCGGGGGTGACTGGGACTCGATGTTAAGTCAAGGGTAACATTCTTTAATTGTCTATTTTTTTGTCGGCGCTGCCCCTACAAACTGTTCCGACTATAGTCGGGGTTTGCCTGGACAATATGGTTCTATAATCCCGGTCTCTCCATTGTAAACCTTTCAAAAAATCTATGGCCGATGGCAGGCTTTTCCATTGACGGAGAGCATTAAAGACGTTGACTAAACTTAGTGGGGAATGGCGTTTTTTGTTCCCCGACCAAAAGCCCACGATATACTGCCTAGAGAGAACACTTCCCGTCGCCGCCATGATTACTGCCCTTGAATATGCCTACTTTCCCGGTTGCGTTGCCCAGGGGGCCTGTGGGGAATTGCACCTGGCCACCACCGCTCTGAGCAAAGCTTTGGGCATTAAATTATTGGAGCTAAAAAAAGCTTCCTGTTGTGGCTCTGGCACCTTCAAAGAAGATTCCCAACTGTTAGAAGATAGCGTTAATGCCCGCAATATCGCCTTGGCAGAACAGTTAAATTTGCCCTTATTAACCCATTGCAGTACCTGTCAGGGCGTAATTGCCCATGTGGACGAACGGCTAAAAAAAGCCCAAAAAGATGACCCAGCCTATGTGGAACAAATCAACGGTTACCTAAAAAAAGAAAGCTGTGCTCCCTATCGAGGCTCCAGCCGGGTGACCCATTTACTCTGGGCTTTGGTACAGGATTTTGGGCTAGAAGCTTTGGCCCAGCGGGTCAGGCAAAGTCTAACTGGCCTCAACTGTGCTTCTTTTTATGGTTGTTACCTGCTCCGGGCCCAGGAAAATTTGCCGGAAGCTAACCCTTTTGATCCCCAATCTCTGGAAAAAGTCTTTACTACCCTAGGGGCTAACCCCATTTACTACGAAGGTCGTACCCAATGCTGTGGTTGGCCCATCTCCAGCTATGCTACGCCCCAATCTTTTCAACTGGCCGGCCGGCATTTACAAACGGCGATCGCCGCCGGGGCCGATTGTTTAGTTACCCCCTGTCCCCTATGCCATCTGCAACTGGATTCCCGTCAACCGGAAATTGGTCAGGTATTGGGGCAACCATTAAATTTACCGGTGTTACATCTGCCCCAATTGGTAGGTTTGGCCCTAGGCATTGATCCCAAGGAGCTGGGACTTGACCGCCATGTGGTTTCTACTACCCCAGTGTTAGCTAAGCTTGGTCTTACTTAACTTATCTAACAATTAGTTCAGGCAAATAAGGCTTAACTCGGGTTTACTGCAAGCGACTGGCCATGGTGATCAGCCCCTGCTGACCGATAAGAATTTCCCGTAAAAAGGTACAGATGAAGACCCAGAGGATAGGAGCTAGGTCAACGCCGCCGATGGGGGGCACTAGCTTACGCAGGGGAATTAATAATGGCTCGGTGGGTAGGGCAATGAGCTTCCATGGCCATTTAGTCAGCTCTACCTGGGGATACCAAGTGAGAATAATCCGAAAAATAAATAACACCGTCATCACTGCCAGCAGAATTCCTAAGCCCTGGCCGACGATCGCCGCATAATTCATATTTTTTCTGTGCCCCAACTAGGCTGAGATTTTGGCAAAAAGGTCTGCTTTGATTTTAGGCAAATTGGCGGTCAATCTTCAAATGAGGAACTAGGCCGGCAAGAATTAAGCGCTGATTATGCCCTGTGCATGGGTCACTATTTCTATGGTTTTTCCCTGGCTTCGTAGGCGATCGCCGCTAACCACAGTTTGATATTCCTAGAGTCCCACTAGGGGTAGTAAATATTTAAACGCCATGGAAGCCACCCCCCGCACAATGGCATCCAACTGGGGATTTCCTGCCCCCTGACGTCGGGCCTCCTGCATATTGGCCAAATCTTCTAAAAACTGCTCTGAAGTTTTAACCCCCACCTCATCCTGGTTTTCCTCAAACAATAACTGGGCATATTCCACATTTTGTTTAGCGGAAGCTTCATTGCCAATTTTCAGCAAGGTCAAACCCCGCCCTAAATATCCCGGCGCAAATTCCGGGTCCAGGGCCAAGGCTTGGTCATAGTGGTTGAGGGCAGATTGATAATTTCCCTTACTGGTTTCTAACAGGCCCCAGCCATAGAATAGTTGGGGAGTGCCGGCTGTATTCGGAACGGCTTTGGCCCCCTGCATATAGGCGGTTTCCAAATTGGTATTGATAAACGTCGCCCGGTCAAAATAGGCTTCCCGAAAATCGGTACCATCGGTGATCGCCCCGTTTAAATTTGCCCCCGACAGATTAGCCCCATTCAAGGAAGCGGAAGTTAAATTAGCACCGGAAAGATTCGCTCCCGTCAAATCTGCCCCCGACAGATTGGCCCCCGATAAGTCCGCCCCCGTCAAATCCGCCCGGGTGAGGTTAACCATCACCAAGCCTGCCCCCCGCAAATCACAGAGGGGACATTTTTTAGTGGATAGCAGTTGGGTCAAATCCTCAAAGTTGGCCCCGTGGGCAGCGCCAGCAAAGGTAGTTAGGCCCAGGGCCACAAGAAAGGGACGAATTTTCATGGGTTAACGCCAAGGGAACTGCACTTAAAATTGCTCTCCATTCTAGCCAAATATCTGGATAGTCCCCACCCCCATGGCCGCAACTCAGTTATGGAGGGGTCAAGCCATGGAGCAAAGTGCCTAGATGGGTTTGACTGCTTCCAGTTCCGAGAGCCGAAAAGTGACTAATTTGTCCCAGTTGCCATTTTCAAATAGGACTGCAGCCTTACCGTCACTAACCCGTTGAACTAAGCCTTCAAAGCGATAGTAAGTATCATCAACATTGGTGACTCGCACCGTTGCACCGGGAAAAATCATAATGGCTACCTGATTTTGGATTGGACAATTCTAGCAAAGGAGCAGGTTTTCTTTCGCCCCTAAACCTAGAGTTAACCATAGAAATATGTGGGGGGAAGTACTATGGGCTAATCTTTGGTTGGGGGCTGGGATGGGTCTTGGGATTTATTTATCTTTGACTCAACCCGGGTAGTTCAAATGGATCAGATGGAATGGCGTGAATATCGATTAATTGTTAATGGGGCTTATTTGCCACCGTCCCTCTGCCTGAACTTCCAAACATTGCCGGTGAAAATTTCGCAGGGTAGGTCGATGTCCCACGCTGATGAAGGTTGTACCCAAATCCGTCAGAGCATGGTAGAGTTCCGCCTCGTTATTCACATCCAGAGCGCTGGTGGCTTCGTCGAGGATGGCATAGCGGGGTTGGTTGATGAAAACTCGGGCTAGGGCAATACGTTGTTGTTCCCCCAGGGAAAGGACGCTGGACCAATTTTCCAGGCTATCCAAACCACCAAAACGCTCGGCTAAGTCCGGTAGATTAACCTTGTTTAAAGTTTCCAAGAGAAAATCGTCGTCCGCTATGGATTGGGCACTGGGGTAAATCAACTGTTCACGCAGGGTGCCCAAAATCATGTAGGGCCGTTGGGGTAAAAATAATAAGTCCGCCAGTTCAGGTCGTTCAATGGTGCCTTGACCGCTGTCCCATAAACCGGCGATCGCCCGGAGGAGAGAGCTTTTGCCACTCCCGCTTGGGCCCATGATCAACAGATGGTTACCGGGAGCCACGGCCAGGGATAAATCCCGTACCAAAATCCGTGAGGAATTGGGGGGAGAAAGGGTGACATTTTCCAGGGCAACGGTGGCACCAATACGGGTTGTGATAACGTTGTGGTCAAAACCAGTACTTTCCGGCCGTTCCAATTCATTGCTGGGGCCATTTAAAGATTCGTAAAATTCTCCTAAACGGTTAATGCTGGCGGCAAATTCAGTAATATTTTGAATCTGGTTGGTTACTAGAGATAGGGCAGAAAGGACCATGCCAAAGGCCAAACTAGCTTGGGCGATCGCCCCGAAGTCCAGGTCTCCTGCGAGGTAAAGGGGGGCGATAATAATATAGGGAATTAGCCTGGTGAAATAGTTATAGCCTAGCTGAAATAGGCTGATTAAAGCTTGCCAAATAATTAGTAAATTAAAGTTTCTAATCGCCCCTAGCAAACGATCCGTAACCTGTTTCCGCTCTAGCCCTTCTCCCCGGTAAAAAGCGATGGATTCGGCGTTATCTCTTACCCGCACCAAGCCGTAACGGAAATTAGCTTCCAACCGCAGTTGTTCATAGTTAATGCGGATTAGCCTAGTGCCAATGGCGATCGCCACCACTGTCCCGAAGACCGCATAACCAATCAACCCCCACATAAGGGTTTGGGAAATGGTGTAGAGGATGGCGGTAAAGGAAATTAAGGTGAGGATGGAGTCAAGGATATCCAATAAAAAATCCAGAGTAACCCCGGTAAAGGATTGGATATCCTGGGTTATCCTTTGGTCGGGATTATCAATTAAGGTATAGGCAGAATTGGAGTCGAGATGATAGTAGGAACGCCCTTTAAAGTAGCGGCCAAGAAAGTGTTCCGTCAGCCATTGCCGCCAGAGCACCCCTAACTTTTGTCGTAAATAGCGGTAGGCCACAATGATGGGAATAGCCACCACAATGACAATGCCATAAATCCAGAGAAATTGCCAAAATACTTCTGCATCTTTGCCGTTTAAAGCTGTATCAATGAAGCGAAAAACAAAGCTTAAAATAACGTTTAAGCCGTTGACAACAAATAGTAGAGATAATAATACGCCCAACAGCAACCACTGGAGCCACCGTTGTTGTAATTTTTGGCGCTGGCTGATGAAAACAGCCCCGGCCATGGCCAAGGCCACTAAACCGATCCAAGGAGCCGGGGAATTGATCAGACCTTGTACCCCATCTACCAAACCCTCACCAGATTTAGCAAAAAAGTCAGGGAAAATTGCTGTGGCCCAGAGGGTCAACCCCATGGATAAAAATAGGGTCAAGGCCACCACCACCACCATGAGGGCCAGGATGAGACCGAGAAAAACCCGAGTTTGCTTTTGCCCCACCGGATAAAAATAGGGCTGGGCAGTTTCAACAAAGCGGTGCCACAGTTGGCGATCAAACTGAAAACGCTTGGCTTGGGCTTGGGTCATAATTCTCAAAAGCCGGATTGAACATTAGTGTGTTGAGTAATGGAATCTACGGATGTCATTCAAACAGTCAAGGACTGTGAAAGTTACTCTACAAAATGAATAATTGAGTATTTTACTTATTATAATAAGTCATAATTTTAATCAGATTCTAACAAGCATTTTTGAAGCGCATCTAGTCGCTCATTTTCATCATTTATACGAAACCATTTTTGTGAATTTACTAAATATTGGATGGTCATTTCATCAATTTTTCTTGGCCCACTATTTTCTTCTTTTATAAGATTGGTGGCTTGAATCACGAGATTTTCAAAATTCAATATATTCATGTCATTTATTAATGATATTGCTTCAAACATAGACTTGAGTCCATGGGAAAGTTTACCAGAATAAATGCATATTTTTTCATCGGGAGGGGTAAAGTAAGTTATTCCAAAATTAGTTAAGACTTTAGCATCAGAAAACATTTGAAAGCAGGGAATGCCGTAGAGAATGAAGCAAGGCAATTTTGTTATCCTTGAGAGTTCAAATATTTGATTAATAGAGCGATCATTAGGCGGCTCACATTTAACTTCAACCCAGAAGTCAAGCTTCGGAAAATAAAAATCTGGGACATATAATTCCCGATTTGGCAGCTTAAATGTTTTTGGCTCGTATTCAAAAAAAGCTCCGATCATTCTAAATATTGATGCCCAGGCTGCTTCTGTTCTGCCTCTAAAATAAAAACCATTAAAATAGGTTACTTTGCCTTTATTTATATTCATAATTTAATACTTTTTTAGATTCGATTCTGATTTTGCCTGAGTTTATATTCAAAGAAAAGACTTAAAAACTGGAAAAAAGCAACCTTTTTACTAATAACGAATAAACTAACTTTAATAAGTCTAAGTTAATATCTTCTCCCCAATAATGAACATCAAGCACTAGGCCATAAATAAAAGTGGTTTAGGATTGGGCAAAGGTTGATCATCTTTTGTTAATAAACCTAATACCTGCTGGGCATTATCAAAAGCCTCTTCATAGGTTTCACCATGGGTAACAGGTTGCATCACTGTTTCAAACTCAGGTAAAAAGACAACAAAGCAATTGTCTTCATTTGACCATTGAATAACGATTGTATATTTCACCGTTAACTGTCCTCTTGATCAAGTTTTTGCAACATAGCAAGGCTATTCTTTACCTGTTTTTCAAGGTATGGTTTGGCATCACTGCCATCATTTCCACAAATAATGATAGCTTGCTCCAGTTTGGGATGCTTCCATTTACTATGACTTCCCTTCCCTGACTCAACGGTAAATCCTGCTTTGCTAAGTAGACTTTTTAGTTCTCTAATTTTCTTGGGCATTTACTACTGAATGGGTTACAGGGAAGACTCGAGCTTTTCAGGGGAACTGTTACTAGAAGGAGTGGCCGCACTGGCAGGCTCAATGGCTATGCCGTCCCGCAATTCCAAAATCCGGGACACCGCCACCCGCTCGCCGGCTTTGACTCCAGAAAGAACCTGGTAGGATTGCCCCTGGATACCCCCCAGCACCACTGGGGTTTGTCGAGCCACCAATTCAGTACTGCTCGTGCCATCTTTGCCTTCGCCCTGGGTGTTTTTAGGTTGGGCCACAAAAATGAACTGCTGGGCACCGATGGAAGTAACCGCTGTGGTGGGAATCAAAAAGCCCGGTTGGCGATCCCAAATAATTCTCACTCGGACGTACTGGTTATTCCGCAGGCTGCCATCATTTTTGAAAATAACCTTGGCCAAAATGGACTGATCGTTGCGGTTGGCGGTGGGGGAAATAAAGCTGATGCGTCCCACTTCCCCAGCTTGGCCATCACTGCGAACAACTTCCACGGGCAAACCAAGGCGCAGATCGTTATAGCGTTCCACTGGCACGTTAATGTCCAGTTCAAATTCGTTGTTGTTGGTAATGGTGGTAAAGCTTTGCCCCGTGCGGACAAAATCACCAATTTGCAACGGTAAGTTACCCACTACCCCACTGACGGGGGCTAAAACCCGGTTATAAATTAATTCCTGGGATGTGGCTCCCAATTGGCCTTGAGCTTGCTCGATCGCCCCTTTTTGGGCATTGATGGTGGCCCGGGAAGCACTGACCCTCTGCACGGCGGCTTGGTAATTATCCTTAGCCTGCTGTACGGCAGACCGGGAAGCAGACACACTGGACTGGTTAGCTTGAACGGTAGCTTTGGCCGCCTGGACTGTTTTTTGGGCCGCTTCGGTGTTGGCCCTGGCATCTTCCAATTCAGTGGTGCGATTGTCCAAATCCTGTTGGGGTTGCACCCCCGTTTCCACTAAAAATTGGGCTCGTTTGAAGTTAATTTGGGCCAAGTTAAGATTGGCCTGGGCCCGTTTTAGATCCGCTTCCCTAGTTTTCAGCACTTCCTGGGAATTGGCCAGATCGGCGATCGCCCGGGCGAGGTTGGCTTCTTGGGTAGTAACAAAAGACTGGGCCGCATCCCTTTCCGATTCGGAGGTGCGGAGATTGGCTTCGCTGACCTGAAAATTAGACCGCTGAATGTTGAGATTACCCACAGCGGCATTGACATTTTCCTGTTGCTGGGTCGGTTCCAACAGTAAAATTGGGTCGCCTTCATTCACCTGCTGACCCCATTGGGCGTAAATTCGCAAAATACGTCCATCAATTTTCGGGGCCAGCTCGACAAAGTTGGTAGCCACTAGGTTGCCGACAAACTCGTTGCTATCCACCACAGAGCTGGGTTCCAGGGTCTGTAACTGCACCGGAATTGCTCTGGGGGCATTGGCCCCTGGCTTGTCCCCTCCACAGGCGGTGTTGAGCAGGGCAAGGGCCACCATTGAGCCGATCACAGGGAATTGGGAGCGTTTTCTAACCATGGGAGTGTAAAAGCCGAAAAACGACGCAACGGAAATAGTTAATTGACTCAGGTGAACAAGATGGCCGAGAAAAGCCAGCAAGGAAGGTAATCTAAGGTTATTGTATCCACTAGTTCAGGGATTGATGGGCGCACAATTCTTAATATTTTTGACCATTGTTGCTGATTTCCAGGCTGATTGACTGTGGATTTTTGTGGCCAGTTCCAGAACAGGTGGAGTAGTTCAAGGGATAGTGGTCGGTTAACTGGGGGGGACTATGGGGACATTTACCTATGAAAGGCAAGTTTACCTGGCGGACACGGACGGAGCTGGGGTGGTTTATTTCAACCAATTTTTGCAAATGTGCCATGAAGCCTATGAAAGTTGGCTGTCATCAGAACATTTATCCCTACAAAATATCATTAGTGTCGGGGATTTTGCCTTGCCCTTAGTCCATGCCAGCATTGATTTTTTCGCCCCTGCCCACTGCGGCGATCGCCTGTTGGTGAACTTGACCATTACCCAGGCTAGTGCCCATCGTTTTTGCTGTGATTATGAGATTAGCCAAGCCGAGTCTGCCCAACTGCTGGCCCGGGCCCAAACCCACCATGTCTGCATTGCCCTACCGGAAAGGAAAAAAGCGCCCTTACCCCAACCCTGGCAAACGGCGATTTGTGATTTGGATCACCCGTGAGGGGTGATTGTCGTCATTGTCAAACTAAATCAAAACATTAAACTTAGACTGGTGAGATTTAGCCTGGCGATCGCCTGGGCTTTGGGTGATATCTGTGAAAATTTCTTCCCAACCGTTGCGACCCTCCCCCTACAAGGCCTACCGAGACCCTGATACGGGACAATGGCGCATCGCTAAACAAAATCGGGAGGAGCAGAATAATAATTCCCCCAATGCCACGGATCAAGACCAGGACAATGGCTGAAAGACCGGAGAGACGGTTAAGGTTTTTGACCCAAGTTTTTCTCAGTTCCCCCCTTCTCCTATGGAAAAGCACGGGGTTTTTACGACATTCGATAACCCAATATTATTCAGCGGCGATCGCCTGGGTGAGACGGGTTGTAGCCCAGCCTTTCTGCTGTAGTAACAACCAGGATTGCAGTAGATCTGGCCCCTGCACAGTGCCCATCAGCCCAGCCCGGAGGGATTTCATCACCACGCCTTTTTTCAGACCCAATTCCTTGGTCAAACGATTAATTTCCCCTTTGGCTTCATCCAAAGTTAACTCGGGTGTGTTTTGACTAAAGGTTAACGCCGCTTCTAACACCGCTTTAGCTCCCTCCACAGCCAATTGCTTTTGTCCATCTTCCTTGAGTTCCAGGCGATCGCCAAAGAGTAATTGACTTTCTGTGGCCGCATCGGTGAGCCTAGTCAAACTGGGGCCGATTAGAGTGGCCAAACCTACCAACCAGGCTTGATCCCTATCCGGATCAACTTGATGGCCCCCGGCTTCCAAGTGGGGAATCAATAGGGGCACTAATTCCGCCGCTGGTAAAGCGTGGAGATATTGACTATTGATCCAATCCAATTTTTGCCAATCGAACTTAGCCCCAGCTTTGTTAACCCGCTCCAAACTAAATTGCTCTGCCGCCTCCGCCAAAGTAAAAATTTCCTGGGTCGAATCCGGGGGAGTCCAGCCCAGCAAGCACATATAGTTGGCGATCGCCTGGGGCAGAAAACCCATGGCCCGGAAATCATCGATGGAAGTTACCCCGTCTCGCTTAGATAATTTTTTGCCCTCCTGGTTCAAAATTAACGGCGTATGGGCAAAGGTGGGCACCGCACCTCCCAAAGCTTCGTAGAGCAAAATTTGCTTAGCGGTATTGGCAATGTGGTCTTCCCCCCGGATCACATGGGTAATGGCCATGTCAATGTCGTCCACCACCACTGCCAGGTTATACAATGGCTGGCCAAAGGCTTCTTCAGGATTTTCCGATGCCCGGGCAATGACCATATCACCACCCAAATCACTGCCCTGCCACACCACCTGGCCCCGGATTTGATCCTGCCAAACAATCTGGCGATCGTCGTCAATGCGAAAACGGATTACTGGTTGACGACCTTCAGCCCGCAAAGCCTGCTCCTGGTCTGGAGTCAAATTGCGGTGGCGATTATCGTAACGGGGAGCTTGGTTCTTAGCCTTTTGGGCTTCCCGCATTTGTTCCAATTCTTCACTAGTGCAGTAGCAACGGTAAGCCAACCCCTGGTCCAGCAACTGTTGAATTGCTTTGCGGTAATGATCCAGCCGTTGGGTTTGGAAAAAAGGCCCTTCGTCCCAATTCAAGCCCAACCATTGCAAACCGGACTGAATATTTTCCGTATATTCCGCCTTGGAGCGTTCCAAATCCGTATCCTCCACCCGCAGAATGAAAGTGCCTCCGGTGTGACGAGCAAACAACCAATTAAAAACGGCGGTGCGGGCAGTCCCAATATGGAGATTACCAGTGGGGCTAGGGGCAATGCGGACACGGACAGTCACAGGTTTTCCTCGTTGCAATGGTTAACAATTTTCCGGGCGGTTATCCATCCTAACCCAAAGCTTTGCCTCCATTAATACCTCAAGACATTTACCATTACCCGATCGCCTCCGGTGGTGGGGTTACGATGGGAGAAAGGAATTGCCTCGTCACCACCCATGAATAAGCTTCATGAATAACCTTACTGATCAGCTTGACACGTCTGTTCAAGATCCCTTCCTGAGTTTGTTGCAGACTCTACAAAAGGCTGATTTTTATCCCCATCCTGTCCAAGAACCGATTCAATGTTTGCAAACCCATTGTTCCGTGGTGTTTTTAACGGGAAAGTATGCCTACAAGCTAAAAAAGCCAGTTAATTTAGGTTTTTTGGACTACTCCACGGCGGAAAAGCGTCAGCATTTTTTACAAGAAGAATTACGTTTAAATTCCCTCGTCGCACCGGACATTTACCTGGAAGTGTTAACAGTTCAGTTAAAAGATAACCAATGGCAATGGCAGAAAGAAGAAGATTCTACCGATAATTCCCAGCCCAAGGATTATCTTTTAAAAATGGCTCAATTTCCCCAGGATTGCTTGCTTTTATCCATGTTTGAGCAGGGCAAGTTATCCAGCCAAGACATCGTTGACTTAGCAAAGAAGGTGGCGGAGTTTCACCGAGGAACAACAACGAACGAAGAAATTAAGAGCTTTGGCGATCCAGATGTAATTTGGCAATCGGTGTCGGATAACTTTTTGGCCACAGAAAAATATCTAGGCATTGCCCAAAGCCCCGAGCAATATCAAGCAATTCGCCAATTTAGTGAAAAATTTTACCAAACCCAAGGTTATATTTTTCGAGAAAGACAGGCCATGGACAAAATCCGTGAATGCCACGGAGATTTACACCTGAGGAATTTGTGTTACTGGCGCAAAAAAATTCAATTATTTGACCGCATTGAGTTTAACAAGCCCTTTCGTTTTGTGGACGTAATGTATGACATTGCCTTTACGATGATGGACCTCCAGGCCAAAGACAGAACTGATTGGGCTTATTTATTTTTAAATACTTATTTGGAACAAACAGGGGATTGGCATGGTTTACAAGTGTTACCCTTTTATCTTTGTCGCCAGGCCTATGTGCGGGCTAAAGTAACTTCTTTTCTACTAGATGATGTCAATTTAACTAAAATAGAAAAGGATCAGGCTTTAGTAACAGCTAAAGATTATTACCGGTTAGCTTGGCAATATAGCCAACAGGGGCAACAACAAAAGAAAGAAATAGTTTTAATGGCCGGGCTATCAGGGTCGGGAAAAAGTACCGTTGCCAAACAAATTGCTCAACTTTTACCAGCTATTCATATTCGTTCCGATGCAGTGCGCAAACATTTAGGCGGAGTACCTTTAAATAAACGGGGGAAAGCTAATTTATATAGTCAAGCTATGACGGAAAAAGTCTACCATTCATTACAGGATTTAGCCTCTCTGGCGGTCAAATCCGGTTTTAATGTCATTCTCGATGCCAAATTTGACCGGGAGCAATGGCGATCGCCTATGGTTGAATTAGCATTACGGGAGCAGCTTTCTGTAACCATCATCCATTGCGATGCCCCCATAGAAGTTTTAACAAAACGCTTGCAGTCTCGCCGGGGTGATGTTTCCGATGCCAATGAGACATTGTTGCTCCTCCAAACCCTGGATTGGGAAGATTTCACCGAGTCCGAAGACCCCTTGGTGTTTTACCTCGATACCTCTGTTGTGGAAGAAGACCATTTACCCGAGGAACTTTTACGGATATTTCTCCCTTCCTCTGATTGATGTTTAGGTCAGCTTGGGCTAGGGTTATGGAGCAATCAAGCTATATTGTGCGTTAGGAGTTGGCTAATTATGTCGGTGGTGTTGACGGTCGGCGATCGCCAAGTGAGAGAAGACGAGTTGTATCCCCTGATGGTGGAATATCAACTATTGCCCCATTTAGCCAGGGAAATTCTCCTCGACCAGGCCATCGCCCATATCCAACTGACCCCGGAAGAGCAACAGCAGAATTTGGCGCTTTTTTATCAACAGACTCAGATTACTAACGAAGAACAAAGACAGGCTTGGTTAAAGCAATCTGGCATGACCCTGGAACAGTTGGAAACGTCCATTCTCCGCACCGCTCGCCTGGAAAAATTTAAACACCAAACCTGGGATGACCAACTGGAGGGCCATTTCCTCAATAGCAAAGATAAATTAGACCAGGTTATCTACTCCCTGATCCGCAGTCGAGATTCCGGCATTGTTCAAGAACTATATTTTAGGATTCAGGAAGGAGAGGGAGATTTTAGTGCCCTAGCTCGGCAATATTCCGAGGGGCCAGAAGCCCAAAATGGTGGTTTGATTGGCCCTGTTGAACTAAATGTACCCCATCCCCAAATAGTCCAACTGCTAAAAAGCACCCCCGCCGGGAAACTCTGCCTGCCGATCGCCGTTGGGGAGTGGTGGATTTTGCTCCGACTGGAAAAATATATTTCTAGTCAACTGGATGACAATATACGGCAACGACTGCGCAATGATCTGTTTCAAACCTGGTTAAGCCAACAAATCCAAACCAAAATTCAGTTTGCCCTTCCATCCATCCCCAAAGCATCCCAGGTAGATCCTGATTTGGTCACAGCCCAGGAGTGAACTGTCCTTATTAATCATTGTCCTAGAAAGTCCCCTACCAAGGTAATGCTTGCTTAGCGGTGGCTAACCTATGCAAAAATGGAAACTCTATGTCCACGGCGCCATTTTTTGGTTTCCTGGCCCCTAGACCTTGTCAATAAACTAAGCCAACCCTAGAGAAAAGCCCTATGAATGTCGGCGATCGTGTTCGAGTCACCTCCTCCGTTGTGGTTTACCACCATCCAGAACATAAAAAAACAGCCTTTGATTTACAAGGTATGGAAGGGGAAGTGGCCGCCGTATTGACCGAATGGCAGGGCAGGCCCATCAGCGCTAATTTGCCGGTTTTAGTCAAGTTTGAACAGCGTTTTAAGGCCCATTTCCGTCCGGATGAAGTTACCCTGATTGAAGATTAGTCGTCCTATCTTCAATGTAGCGCCGTTGCTTTCTCGATTACCTGCTTAATCAAGTTGACTAAAATATTGATTGAGCTAGATTTAACTCCTTTCAGTAACACTGGAAATTTCTCCCAAGCTTCGCCCATGGCTAGATCAAACAAGGACGATAATCCATCCCCAGAATCAGGTCGAGAACAGCCCTGGTGGAATCGTCCCGTGTTGGGGAAAGGGGGTCTAATTGAAGGTATTATCCACAGCAAACAAGAGGTACCGGAAGAAGCTTTAATTGAGCGGAAAAAACACGCCAATGACCTCTATATTTTTGCTAAAACCGCCGAGGCGATCGACAGTCCCCAATTTTTAGATCAAGAATTCATCACCTATATCAAAATCCAATATATGTTGGACAATGATCTGGGGGAATATGCGGGACTTAAACAAAGTTACCGATACTTGGAGCTAGCCATTGACGTCAAAGATTTGCTTCTGTTTATTAACCAAACCGAACTGAGATATCGGGGCTATAAACAACAGGAATTTTATGACCAAGTACCTGAAATTCTCAAGGAATCAGAGGACGCTGAAACCTTTAAACAAAGACTAGAACGCACCGTCGTTGAAGCCATTGCCCAAACAAAAACAGCGGAGGGTAAAGAAGCTCTCGACCATTATGCTGACAATCTCAAGCAAATCTCGGACAATCCCCTGGGGCTAAATTTATTGAGGAGATTTCACTCCTTTGAGCAGTCAGATTATTCTGTTTTAGCTAGTATTTCTGACTTGATTCGCAATATTGAAATTCGCAACGTTAATGATCTGGCTATCCTGACTCATTTGGTCAATAAAAACATTAATCTTTTTGATAAAATTAGCCAAATTGTTCAGATACCACCAGAAAAAAATAATAGTCGTTCCTTCGCTTTAATAGTGCAATTTATTGCTCTGAACCATCAACATCGCAACACAGTTCTAAAGTTTGAAGAGTTAATCAAAGTATTGCGCCAATGGTTGAGGTACTATAGTTTGATTTTTAATATTCAACAATCCTATCCTGAAACGGATTATAAACAACCACCAGAGTTCACAGAACCAATCCCTGGGGAGAAAGTTTATCGTAAATATTTAAATGCTCTAACGGATAAGAATCAGCAGATTTACTATTATGACCTGGGGCAAAATGCGCCCCTATAGAGTTTGAGAAATTTTATCTTCTTTGTTCGTAATCAACGAATAAATTTTGAAGGTTTCTAGGTGACTTTCCCAAACCATCTATCCAGCGGGCTACAACTATTTTTTTTCCATTGCGAGTGATTAGAAAGCTGGTTAGCCTCACCCTAGGCGGACAATTCTCGATAAATTAAACGATGAGCTTGGGTTAATTAGCTATTATAGATACAATTCTATTTATTAGCCCAGCCATTGCCGATGGCGTCAATATTTCTTTGGCTTTGAGTGTCACTATGGGTTCCAATTTCCCCAATAGGAAAAGTTTGCAAACGGCCGGGGATGGGTTTGAGCAATCCATAGCTAGGTTGATTGCGAGCATGATTCCGGTGCAGGAAATTTATTATTGGCGCTTGGGTGCTAGCCCAGAAACACCGGAAATTATCGAAATTATCCCTACCCTCTCCATGGCCTTCCAGACTGGGCACTCTCCATGGCCTATGGCTGAAAAATGTCTCAAATTTATTGGCGATCGCCAAGGAGATTTGCAACGGGGCAAGAGCTTGTTAACTGATTTAAAACAACACTGGCAAGAGATTACGTCGGCTAGTTTTGATTCCGGTGCAGTGCAGGCAAATACCAATGACGATTTACCCTATTTTTTCTTACCTGTTTTTCAGCAGAATCAATATGTGGGTGGTATTTGTTTAGTTTGGCCCCACAGCCAATGGCGTCTTGAGCAATATTTGTTTCTGCAGGAAGTGGGGAACGTATTTACCTACCAATACCATGGTGAGTCTGAAACCATCTCCCCCCAGAAAAGTTTTAATGGAGGTGATCGCCATACCTCCATGACAATTAACCTGAGCCATATTCACCACGAATTTAGGACTCCCCTCACAGCGATTATTGGTTTTGCCAGAATGCTCAGGGATGAACTTTATGGCAAATTAAATCCTAAGCAGCACCAATACGTGCAAGGTACCTTAAATTCGGCTGAACATTTACTCTCCCTGGTGAATGATTTTCTTGATCTGTCAAAAATTGATGCCCGTTGCGAAGAATTATTTTATGAACAGGTAGCAGTGGAAGACCTCTGTCTTGCGGTAATTTCCATGGTGCAAACTAAAGCGAAGGAAAAACAATTAGCCCTAAATTTAACCATTGATGATGGAGTTGACTTTTGCTATGTTGACCAAAGGCGGTGGAAACAAATCTTAATTAACCTCCTTTCTAATGGAGTCAAATTTACTCCTAAGGGGAGTGTGACTCTGGCAGTAAAAGCCACCGATAAAGCATTAATTTTTTCTGTGATTGACACTGGCATTGGCATCGATCCAGAAGACCAGAGAGATTTGTTTCAACCTTTTAAGCAAATTTCCCATCCCCCTAGCTTTGCGGAAAAAGGTACGGGGCTAGGGTTAGCCCTCTCCCGTCGCTTGGCCCAACTCCATGGCGGCGATATTCAATTAACTTCAACTCCTGGGGTTGGTAGCTGTTTTTCAGCCATTCTACCTTTAAAAACATCGGTCAAAAATTATCAAACTTGACCATGGAGTGATTGAAAATTGGCAGTTTTATCGATAAAATTCTCTTGTTAGAATCACCACAATTTCTTGAATTAGGATAAAAACAACCATGGGCGAATCAAAGCGTCGTAAACAATCCCTTGGCGATCGCTATGGCCAGGATCAACGGGTTGTGGAGTGGCTGCCTTTAACCAAAAAACAAGCCGAAGATTTCTATAAATGGACCACCAAAGGAGCTTGGATTGGCATCGGTGTTATGGCAGGCCTGTGGGTTACAGTCAGATTTATTGGCCCCACTTTTGGCTGGTGGACCGTCCAATAAACCGGCGATCGCCGAGTCCTAAGGTCAGGAAAAGCAGTTAAGATGGGGAGGATGCCATTCTTTGCTGCCCTATGGTTACCCTTAATGAAACTGAATTGTTGTTGGTTCGGGGAGTTCAGTTCCGGGACCTGGAGGATTTAGATAAACTGACCGACCAACAGGGCGTAACTTCAGGCCGTTCTTTGGCAGGGGGGTTGCCCCAGAATCTTTTTTGGTACGGCCTGCTCCGGGCCTTGGGCTGTTTTCCCAATCCTTTGCAACATCTTTTCCATTGCTTTGTGGCGGAACAGAAACCCCAGGGTACCATCGGTGGCTTTGTGCAGGTGGCCCCATTCAATACCAGTCGATCCACCTGGAAAATTGAGCAACTATCGGTGCAGGCCCAGGCCATTCAGCCGGAGTTGGTCACAGATCCCAAAGGTATGGGTTCCCAACTATTGCGCTACTGTTTTCAAAATGTTTGGGAAGCCCGGACCTGGGTGTTGGATGTGGACGTCAATGATAAAAATATCCTGGCCCTTTACCGGCAGAATGGTTTTCAACCCCTAGCCCAAATTACCCATTGGTCTTTGTCGGCGGAACTGTTGACCAGTCTGGCGCAGAACGATCCCGATTTACCCAATTTGTTACCCGTCAGCAACGCCGATGCAGCCCTGCTCTGTCAGCTTGATTGTGTTTCCATGCCTCCTTTGATGCGGCAAGTGTTTGATCGCCATGTGGCGGATTTCAAGCGGCGCTTTTTGAGTTCCTTATTAAACCGCTGGCAAAATTGGTACACTCACCAAGAGGAAGTTAGTGGCTACGTGTTTGAACCTCAGCGTAAGGCGGCGATCGCCTACTTCAAACTCACTTTGTCCACCGACGGTCAACAGGCCCACCAGGCAGAGTTAACCGTACATCCTGCCTACACTTGGTTGTACCCTAAATTGCTGGTGAAAATGGCTCAACTAGTGCAAGAGCTTCCCCCCCAGGCCCTAATGTTAGAGTCAGCAGACTACCAACATGAACGGGAAGAATATTTGGAACAGTTGGGAGCCCAACGCCAGCAACATCGTTTGTTGATGTCCCGCTCCGTCTGGCACAAACTCAAAGAAACTAAGCCAGAGAGGTTACAACTTTCCGAAGTATTACAGGGATTACAACCATTGCCCCGCACCCCCATTCCCAGTCGTATTTCCCTGCTGAATTTGCCGTTAAAGTCCCAAAAGGATCGCCCAGATAATCAAGATAAACAAGCCAATTTGGGGCATGAAGATCTACCGGAAAACGGTCATCATATCTAAATTCAAGGGTCTGTTTGTAATGTTCCATTTTGGGCAACTAATTCCCCCATATCGGGAGTTTTTTGCCTAATTTGTTCCTTGACAAAATGAGGTCAAGAAGACTAAATTCTAACCATTTAACCGATTAAAAAACTCTTAAGAAGAAATTTTCCCTTGCTCCGGATTGGGTACAGGATCATAACCCCCCGGATGTAGAGGATGGCATCGTAAAATCCTTTTCAGAGCTAGACAACTGCCCCGCCAAACTCCGTGGATCTCCACCGCATCCAAGGCGTACTGGGAGCAGGTGGGCTGGAAACGACAACTAGGAGGAAATAACGGTGAAATCAAAATTCGATAGAGTTTGATCAGAGTTAAAAGCAACTTTTTCATCATGAATTAGCAACTATATGATCACAGAATAACAATTTTTTAATTGGGACTTCAATTAATCTTTAAATTTTCGTTCTTGACAACTAATTTATTTATATTTATTGCTCAAAAATAATGCCATGGCTCCATTTCCATGTTGTTAGATGAGCGCCAAGCCTCATATAATATGCCATAACCCCGATCCAATCTAGCTTCTGGTCTCCGACCTCCCTATGAAAAGTGCTTTTTTAGACCGTATCCACAGTCCCGATCGCCCGGTATTAGTCTTTGACGGGGCTATGGGTACAAACCTGCAGGTACAGAACCTAACGGCGGCGGATTTTGGTGGGGCGGAATACGAAGGTTGCAATGAATATTTAGTCCATACCAAGCCAGAGGCCGTGGCTACGGTGCATCGTGCTTTTTACGAAGCGGGGGCCGATGTCGTGGAAACGGATACTTTTGGGGGAACGCCCCTGGTGCTGGCGGAGTACGATTTAGCAGACCAAAGTTATTACTTAAATAAAGCAGCGGCGGAGTTGGCCAAGGCGGTAGCAGCGGAATTTTCTACCCCAGAAAAGCCTCGATTCGTGGCCGGCTCCATGGGACCAGGCACCAAGCTACCCACCCTAGGTCATGTGGACTACGATAGTCTCAAGGATGCCTATGTGGTTCAGGTGCGGGGTTTATACGATGGCGGAGTGGATTTATTGCTAGTGGAAACCTGCCAGGATGTGCTGCAAATTAAAGCGGCCTTGAACGCCATTGAACAGGTCTTTGCCGAAAAAGGCGATCGCCTACCGTTGATGGTGTCAGTAACCATGGAAACCATGGGGACCATGCTGGTGGGTACGGAGATGGCGGCGGCCCTGGCCATTTTGGAGCCCTATCCCATCGATATTTTGGGGCTAAACTGCGCCACCGGGCCAGATTTGATGAAGGAACACGTTAAATATCTTTCCGAACATTCCCCCTTTGTGGTGTCCTGTATTCCCAATGCTGGTTTGCCAGAAAACGTTGGCGGTCAAGCTTTTTATCGCCTCACCCCGATGGAACTGCAAATGTCCCTGATGCACTTCATCGAAGACCTGGGAGTACAGGTAATTGGTGGTTGTTGTGGCACTAGACCCGATCACATCAAGGCCCTGGCGGATATTGCCAAGGATCTCCAGCCCAAACAACGCCAACCTCACTACGAACCCAGCGCCGCTTCCATTTATTCCACCCAAACCTACGCCCAAGAAAATTCTTTTTTAATCATTGGCGAACGGCTCAATGCCAGTGGCTCGAAAAAATGTCGAGATCTGCTCAATGCTGAAGATTGGGACAGCCTAGTTTCCCTGGCTAAATCCCAAGTCAAGGAAGGAGCCCAAATCCTTGACGTCAACGTGGATTACGTTGGTCGAGATGGGGTAAGGGACATGAAAGAATTAGCTTCCCGACTAGTCAATAATGTCACCCTGCCGTTGATGTTGGACTCCACCGAATGGCAAAAAATGGAGGCGGGTTTAAAAGTTGCAGGGGGAAAATGTATTCTCAATTCCACCAACTACGAAGACGGGGAAGAACGGTTTTATAAAGTGTTAGAAATTGCCAAAGAATATGGAGCTGGTATTGTCATTGGCACCATCGATGAAGATGGCATGGGACGCACTGCAGATAAAAAATTTGAGATTGCCAAACGGGCCTACGAAGCGGCGATCGCCTTTGGCATTCCGGCCACAGAAATTTTCTTTGATCCTTTAGCTCTGCCTATTTCCACCGGCATTGAAGAAGACAGGGAGAACGGTAAAGCCACCGTGGATGCTATCCGCAGAATTCGCCAGGAATTGCCCGATTGTCATATTTTGTTGGGGGTTTCTAACGTTTCCTTTGGCTTGAATCCCGCCGCTCGCCAGGTACTCAATTCCATCTTTCTCCACGAATGTATGCAGGTGGGCATGGATGCGGCCATTGTCAGTGCCAATAAGATTTTACCCCTGGCAAAAATTGACCCAGAACAACAACAAGTCTGTCTAGATTTAATCTATGACCGCCGGGAATTTGAAGGAGAGCGCTGTACATATGACCCGTTAACCAAACTCACCACTTTATTTGAAGGTAAAACCACCAAACGGGATAAATCCGGTGATGCCAATTTACCGGTGGAAGAAAGATTAAAACGCCACATCATTGATGGGGAAAGATTGGGCTTAGAAGAGGCCCTCAATGAAGCTTTAAAACTTTACGCTCCCTTAGATATCATTAACATCTATTTGTTGGATGGCATGAAAGTGGTGGGGGAACTATTTGGTTCCGGGCAAATGCAGTTGCCCTTTGTGTTGCAGTCGGCCCAAACCATGAAAGCGGCGGTGGCTTTTTTAGAACCCCATATGGATAAGGATGATTCCGCCGACAATGCTAAGGGTACTTTTTTAATTGCCACTGTTAAGGGGGATGTCCATGATATTGGCAAAAACTTAGTGGATATTATCCTTTCCAACAATGGCTATCGAGTGGTCAACCTAGGCATTAAACAGCCAGTGGAAAATATTATCGAAGCCTACAAAAAACACAGGCCCGATTGCATTGCCATGAGTGGTTTGTTGGTCAAATCAACTGCTTTTATGAAGGAAAATTTAGAAGTTTTCAACCAAGAGGGCATTACTGTTCCCGTCATTCTTGGTGGTGCTGCTTTAACGCCTAAATTTGTTCACCAGGACTGCCAAAATACCTACAAAGGCCAAGTAATTTACGGCAAAGATGCGTTCGCCGATTTACATTTCATGGATAAGCTAATGCCCGCTAAAAATAGCCACAATTGGGATGATTTCCAGGGCTTTTTAGGGGAATATGCAACGGAAAATGGCCATAATGTGACCACTGATGATGGTGCTAAAACTAATTTTGGCATTGAAGAAGAAAAATTAATTGACGCTAGTGAGCAGTCTAGGGAGCCGGAGGTAATTGATACTGTTCGTTCTGAAGCGGTGGACCCTGATCTAGAAAGACCTGTGCCACCTTTTTGGGGCACTAAAATTTTGCAATCCAGTGATATTTCCCTCGATGAAGTCTTCCCTTTACTGGATTTACAAGCATTATTTGTTGGTCAGTGGCAGTTTCGCAAACCTAGGGAGCAATCCAGGGAAGAATACGAGCAATTCCTAGCGGAAAAAGTTCATCCCATTTTGGCTGAGTGGAAAGGTAAGGTCATGGCAGAAAATTTACTCCATCCTACGGTGGTTTATGGTTATTTTCCCTGTCAATCCCAGGGCAATACCTTGTTAATTTATGACCCAGAATTGGTCAGCCAAAATAATGGCCAAATTCCCCCAGACGCAACGGCGATCGCCAAATTTGAGTTTCCCCGGCAAAAATCAGGGCGGCGGCTCTGTATTGCGGACTTTTTTGCTTCAAAAGAATCGGGGATTACTGATGTTTTTCCTTTGCAAGCGGTTACAGTGGGGGAAATCGCGACGGAATATGCAAGGAAACTTTTTGCTGGCGATAATTACACCGATTACCTCTACTTCCACGGCATGGCGGTGCAGATGGCGGAAGCTTTAGCGGAGTGGACTCACCAACGGATACGTCAGGAATTGGGCTTTGGCCATTTAGATCCAGATAACATCCGTGATCTTCTCCAGCAACGTTACCAAGGTTCCCGCTACAGTTTTGGTTATCCCGCTTGTCCCAACATGCAGGATCAATACACACAATTAGAATTGTTACAAACCGAACGAATTGGCTTGTATATGGATGAAAGTGAACAGGTTTATCCAGAACAATCCACCACGGCGATTATTTCCTATCATCCTGCGGCTAAATATTTCAGCGCTTAAAATTCCCATACTCTCTTATTTGACGCTATGCCTAAGAAAATTAGGGAATTAAAAACGATGCTTTTTCAATCAGGTTTTACCTGTAAATCGGGCAAGGGGAGTCATACAAAATGGGATCATCCCCTACTGGATGGAATAGTCACACTTTCTGGTAAAGATGGCAGTGATGCTAAGTTTTATCAAGAAAAGGATGTTTTACAAGCTATTCAAATTGTTAAACAAAAAGGAGGAAATTGATGATGGAAAATGTTCAAAACCATTATTCTTTAATTATTCAATGGTCAGATCTTGACAACTGCTTTGTGGTCAGTTTACCTGAATGGGGTGATTTTTGTCACACCCATGGGGATACCTATGAGGAGGCTTTCCAACAAGGGAAGGAGTTGTTGGATTTTTTAATTGAAACTACGCTAGAGGAAGGGAATATTTTGCCTATTCCCCAATTTTTTCAACAATCATTAGTTACGACTTAAGTTAAGGCAAGTAAAATTAAGACATAGATTAAAAAAACACAAATAATTTTATAAAGATGATTGATTCTTCATACCCACGTGTATAGCAATGCTATTTAATTTTTCAAGCTTAAATAATTTTGAGCAGCGTGTTCTGCCTCTGTTATGCCCAGAGGTAAAATATTGACAGACGTTAAAATGCTGGCAATTGCTTGTTCAATTTTTAATGCACGTTGGGGATTTAGGGCTAAGCCATATTGTTGAAACGGCAATCTCGATTGGTGGGGTTTGTTTGAGTTTGGTCGTTGTTCCCGACTCTCCCTTGATAAAGTCACTAATCACATAGGTATCAAGCAGGTAACGCATTAGAATAACTCTGGTTCACAGGGAGAGAGAAGCTCATCTCGATACGACTCAAATTCAGGGAAATTCGGAAAACCTTCGTAAGATATAACGACTTCTGTCCATTGGGAAGTGGAAACGGTAGGCATTTCAATCATTTGGCGTAAGGCTTTCAAAATGATGGTTTGTAGGGGAACATTCGCTGTTTTTGCTTGACGAAGTAAATCTTGTTCAATATCTGGCGGTAGATTGATTGTAATTTGCATTCTCTTTTCCCTCGGAGGTTAACCATTTATTAATTTTTGGGCATCGCTTGTTGTTCAATCTTTGAAGGGGAACCATTTAAACTATCCTTTAGCACATCGTTAAATATACCATTAAAAAAAATACCAACTACTGTTGCAATAACTCCAATTATTCCAATCACTCCAAACAGAATCTCCCAATTAAATCTTTTTTGTTTCTCTGGACTAGAACAAGTCACGTTATTACTTGTTACACCACTTGTACCGACCGGAGCATTAATTGTTGAATCTGAAATATTGTTGATAATTTTGGGCTCATCTTCCATTTTTTCTGTCCTCTTATCTATGGTACTAAGTTGATTAGATAAATCTAAATTAGAAGGCTCTGGAATAATTAAAAATTCAAGAAGTTTATCTGGTTTAAAAGGTCGCCAAGTTTCACGGCGCATATTTTGTTGTGCATAAGTTAGCGTTTCTTTTAACCAAGGGAGATGGGGAAGCTCCTGGATAAGACGCTCAAGTTCAGCACAGGCTTCGATGGTCCCTTTGTCTCTTAATTGTGATAAAGAGTTATTCCTAAAAAATGCAATATTATCTCTAGGGCTAACTATATAAGCCATTACTTCGTTTCGATGATCCGGATCTTCATAATGAGGATACTGCCACACTAACCAGGCATATAAATCTGCAATTTGTTTTTCAGTCAAGTCAAACTTGATTCCACTTAAATTACAAGAAGCGGCTAATTCAAATGCCTCGCGTCCAAACTGTACATCTGCCGTAATTTTTTCCCATATTACATTCCAGCTATCTGGATCTGAATAAGTGATAAGTGCTTTAATGGCGAACAATGCTTTTTGCCGTTCACTATCAAATTCACTATTAGTATAATTTCGTATTGTGGATAAAGCGATATCTTTGGCTTGAACAGCTCCTTGCTCAATAAGTTTTTCTAATAGCTTTCTAAATACGTTAGGCTTTAATTGAGAATCTTTTACTTTTTCTGTCAAGTTATTTTCTAATTTTTCATCCCAACACATCTCTAAGCGATCAATCACAAAAATATTATTATCTTGATTTTCTTTGTCAATCAATTTTAAAAGCGTTGTCAAAAATTCATCTGGAGAATGGTGATATGAGAGGCTGACTAATTTTCGGCAATTTTTTCTTGGATTTGAGTCAATAAAACTATTAGGAACTGACAG
Organism: Synechocystis sp. IPPAS B-1465; assembly: GCF_003015225.1. GTDB lineage: Bacteria > Cyanobacteriota > Cyanobacteriia > Cyanobacteriales > Microcystaceae > Synechocystis. The sequence continues at coordinate 2,757,699 of NZ_CP028094.1, forward strand.
GATTATGGGTGTCCATCTTTTCCATATATCCGTTGAAAAATTGTCTAAAGTTCTTGGAGCTTCCGTCAAGATTAACTGTAATGCCTTGCAACCATACAATTCGGAAAAATTATATGTATTTGTTCCTATCCAGCTATAATCTATATTTGTTTGCTGTTGAATATATTGAATTGCCCCCTGAATAATTCTTTTTTTTGTTGCTTGCTCTGCTTCTTTCCATCCCGGAAGCTGAGTCAGATCTAATTTTAAGTTATGACCATAACGTTTGCTTTGTGGCAGTAAAGTCATTTCTCGATTTAGTCGCCACCATGCGGATAAATCTCCCGATTCTAACTGCTCTAAACAGTCAATAACTCTTTCTTTTGGTGGAGGATCTAGCAAGTCCGGCTTATTCCAGGAATTTTTCATTTTAAGATAATGATCACGTAATTGAGTCACTTCTTCTGAGTCCAACTCAATAGGAGTAAAGTAATAACTAAAAACGTCACTAAGAATAGAGTTGTTTTGAGTGGCTTTAATAATTTCACTTATCTGCTTTGTATCTCGACGATCAAATACTTCCTCGATTATTTTAGCCCACGCTCTTTGAATTTTTTCATGGTTGGAATCTTGGAGTTTTTCTAGCATCCAATCAACATCATTGGAGCTTATAATTGGTTCTGTCATTGAGCTTGTTAAAAAATAAAAATCTTCATCTTCATCTTTTTCTGCAATGCTTTCAACTAAATTTTCAATAAGAGCATAACGCTTTTGATTGTTTCCCAAAAGTGATTCTTGAAATTGGGCTTGTAAACTCGGAGAATGACTAATGAGTTTCTGATGCTCTTTCCATTGTAATAATGCTACTTGCGTAAAACCCTCCAGTACTCCAGGAACGTTAACGTGTTCCCATGCTTTTAGCAGAATTGCATCTCCTAGTTCTTCAAATGGATGCCCAAAGCATCGCACACCTTGAGTTTTCAGCCAGTCGAGAGCAATAACTAAATCTTCGGAATCAAGTTGTGGAACTAACTCAGACTCAAGAAAATATCGATGCATTCCAAGCAAATTTATCCTTTTCGATGGAGTGAGCGCCTGAAATAATTCTTCGGCTGTTAGTTGCCTTGGCCAGAGTGCTTTCAACGCATAGGCTTTTAGTTCATCTTGCTCATCTTCCGGTAAAACATTGAGTGCAAGGGACTTTAGCTTTAATCTTGTAGATTGATCACCTATTGAACTAATAGCACGGGCGGCATTAACTCTTATACTTATTGGCTGTGATGGACAAAGAGTTAGCTTTGCTAAGTCACCTTGAAGCTCAGAGAGATTACACTCTATGGCAATATCAATTGCTATCCTTCGTGTATCCTCTTTCTTGCTGGAATCACAAATATAAACTTTCAACTGCTCAGCTAGCCCAGAATGTTTTAATTTTGCGTAATTACGAACGTTGCAAAATCCTCGATCAAATAATTTTTCTTCCTCATATTGCATTAATAAATTAGCAACAATTGTCGCTCGAAGCTCTGAATCAGTAGGTATATCGGTTTGCAAAAGAACGTCAGGATCAGTTTTAATTATCTCTTGAAACACATTATCCCTCATGGAAGCTAACCAAACTGCTGTTTCATGAAGTTGTGGAATAAGCTTAGGAGTGGAATCAGCAGATGAATACAACAATGTCTTAATCTTTGATAAGTCAATGTTTCGTTGCGTCAAATACCAAGCCGCAAAAAACTCAGCATAGGTTTGGTGTGCCCATCCCATTCGATGCAATCCACGAGATGAAAATAAACCAGTATCTAAAACTTCTTGAATTACTTCTTGAGTAATCTCAAATTCTCTTCCATTTGATTCTTCATAACCGAAACATAACTTTTGACGAGGAACATCTTCAGCCGGAACTTGTCCCTGTTCGACATCAATCCACACAGCAAATCGATTAGCAAAGATCGTAACGGCGGCAATTCGAGCTGCCACAATCAGTCGTTGATCAATATCTAAATTGCCTGTCTCCTTTAAGGCATGACGACATTTACTTACTTCTTCGCAAAGACACTTGCATCCTTCAAGATAAGATTCATAACGTTTCTGTTCTGGAGGAAATTGGCTGTTATGACGGCGGTATGTATTCAATAAAAATCCTAGAGAGATTGGTTTAATCGCTAGGGGTACAATATCCCTTTGGTTAATCGCTTTCAGAAAGTCATCGGAAGAAAAACCTTCAGCTTCCACAGCGTTGATTACGTCTATACGGCGAAGTGGAGCTAGTTCATAAATTGCAAAGTTACTTTCTTCCCAAAGAGCTTTTAGAGCTTCTTCTAAAATGGATGGAAACGCCAAAGTTCGACAAGTTAAACGGAGATGAAGACGATTAATATGACTTCGATATTTAGGTTTCTTAAACTCATCAACCAATCCTATCGCCAAGGATTTGACGTTCAAGAGTCCTTCATCAAGACTGTCCAAAAACAAATGGAGGTGATAATGACCCTCTAACCAGTCGGAAAAAGTTTTATCCCTAAACAAATCCTCTTTTAAATTAGTAAAGGTTCGAAGATTCAAGCCCAGGACTTTACTATATTCGCAGATTGTTTCTTCGGTAAATCGTTGTAGCTTTTCTAGTTCGTGGGTTTTGCCAACGCCAGGCTCCCCCAATAAAACAAGGCAAGGAATCTCAGCAATATCTTCTAAACTCACCAGATCTGGGTTACATGCTTTGCCCCATTTTGTATTTGGATCGTCTAAGTAACCGCCATCTCTCAGACTTATGTTACCTGAGCGAGGACACCAGAACCGCTTCCAATTATAGTTTTGTTGCGACATGCTCAGCCGAACGGGGAAATTTTTTAACTCAAGGATAAATTTCTCTGAAACTCTATTAATTATAATCTATCTGCCCCTAGCATCAGAGATTAAAGCAAGAACACCATTTGGTTAATGTAGGGAGTCACAGGGCGATCGCCGTTAATCAAAGATCCTTAAAAATTTCATTAACAGTTAACGATAACTGGGGAAACGTAGGGGACTGAATTGCCATTACCTCTTTAAAATTACCTACTTCCTGATAACAACCGGCTAATAATTCTAAAACCAAGACCGTTTGGGTTTGGGGATCGACAATCCAATATTCAGGAATGCCACAGGCTTGATATTGTTGACGCTTCGCAATGTAGTCCCGCTCCCGTTGTAATTCCCCCGGACTGACAACTTCCACCACTAGCAAGGGCGGTAACATCGATAACCGAATCGTATTGCGTTTAGCTAATTGGGCAATATGCTCTTCTCGAATAATCGTCAAATCAGGAAAACGGTTTTTGGGTTCGCCGTGAACTTCTAGTTCTAAACCGTGTCCCCGTACCCGTCGATAACCGACAATTTCAGCAAATTTGAGCAGTAAAAATGTGGCAATTTGAAAGTTTAAACCCGATTCCGTCGGCACAGCGATTAATTCCCCATTGAATAATTCATAGAGTTGATCAGTATCGTCTTCGTACGCAAGATACTCGTCAAAGCTTTTAAAGCGGGGTTGGAGCGCTAACATAGGCTACCGTTTTCAGAAATAATTAGGCTTTTATTCTAACGATTTAGTAATTTTATGGCGATCGCCAAATTTGAATTTCCCCTGCAAAAGTCAGGGCGACGGCTTTATATTACGGGCTTCTTTGCCCCAAAAGAGTCGGATATTACCGATGTTTTTCCTTTGCAAGCTTTGACAGTGGGGGAAATAGCAGCGGAATATGCGAGAGAACTATTTGCTGGCGATAATTACACCGATTGTCTCTACCCAAAATAGTCCGACCAGGGCGATCATGGCCTATCATCCCACTGCCATGCACTTTAGTACTTAACCTACTCCCCGGTAATGGCCAATCCTTCCACCCAAACTAGGGGACACACTCCCCCTGGGGTGACTTCTGCTTCCGGTTCCAGGTAAACAATAGTTTTTAAGACTTCTAAAAAGTCCCCTGCCACGGTGGCCGCATCAATACTCTGCTTTTCACCCTTATTTACTAACCAACCATCAAAAGGTAAGGAAAAGGAACCTTGGAGGGAATTGACCCCGGCGTGGAGAGCTTGGAGTTTATCGATATAAACTACGTTTTCTGCTTGATCAAGACTGTAGCTTTTTTCAGCAGTTTTCTCGCTATACACATGGTAAAAGTGGGCTCCGACGGTGATTTTAGACCCGATGTTAGCGTGGCCAGTGGGTTGGGTATCAAACCGCTTAGCAGTGCCAGCGCTGTGTAATAAGCCAGTTAAAACCCCATTTTTAATAATGTCCACTCTCCGGGTGGGGGTTCCTTCGCCGTCAAACCGTTCCGCTGAGATATTCCCTGGGTGCAGAGCATCATCGCTGACACAGAGCAGTTCACTGGCGATCGCCGTGCCGAGGGTTTCCTTGGTAGCTAAGGACTGTTTATCGAGGATACTTTGGGCATTGTAAAGGTTAGAAAAAGCACCGAGCAAACTCAAAAAAGCCCGGGCGGAAAAGACGACGGTGTATTTTCCGGTGGGGATGGGGCGGTAATCCAGATGGCTAAGGGTTTTCTCTTTAACTGTTTGTAAGCAACCATCAATGTCGAGGCTGGCCAAATCCCGACTAATTTTCATTTCTCCGGCACTGCGGGGTTTTTTACCTTCCTGTTCTGCCCGACTGTAAAGATAAATGGAAGCATAGGAACGGCATTCATAGCGTTTGGCCCCAGCACTGTTCAGGTAAAACCGCTCCGTGGTCTGTTCCGATAAACCGTTGTAGGGCACCCCGGTGATGGCGGGATGGCTGGCCAATAAGTCCTGCTCAGCTTTAACTAGTGTGGTAATTAAATCCCCCATAGGGGCCGGCTCCGCCACGTCATTCTCTGCGCCACCGATGGGCACTTGGGCTTCGGGGCTGAAGTCGGGAATATTATCTGTGATGCCAAAAGCACTGGCTTCGGCGGCGGTTTCCAGGGCTAAACTAATGCCGGCTTGGTCCAAATCCGTGGTGCTGGTTACCCCCACCAAACCCTTTTCGTTCCAGACTCGCACAATTACACTGGCCCGGTTTGACGCTTCCACCTGCTTCGGTTCTCCAGAATCCACCTCCACTCCGGCATCATCCACGGAAGAACCGTAGATGTCATATTGTTTAATTCCCAGTGCAGCGGCTCCCTGGTGAGCATGGTCGGCGATCGCCTGAATATCGAGCATAGTCTTGTCAATGGTGGACTGAATAATTCCAATTTAGCGAATGGACGGGGTCGAAAGCTATCCAAACTTCGCGAGAAAGGGTTTTTAGCTCAAGCTCAAAAATTTGTCTAGGGCACTGATCACACTGGGGGGCCAACGGCGGATCTGTTTCACCCAGTCCAGATCTTGGTAACGGCTATCTACCCCCACAGCGGCCACCCAATTACTTTCCGCTTCCCCCTGTTGGCCATCTACCCAGAGCACAGCGGTGAGGGCGGCCCGCATATCCGCAAACATGGGATATTTTTTCACCAGACGACGCATGGTTTGAATGGCTTCGGTTTTTTGTCCCAATTCGTACAACGCTAGGGCAGTATTGGCCTGGGCAAAGGCAAAATTAGGGGCGATCGCCGTGGCTTGCTGGAAATCTTCCAATGCACTGGTCCAATTCCCTAGACCCCCTTCTGCATTACCCCGATTATTGTAGGCAAAGGCATCTTCCGGGTTAACGGCTAAAACCCGATTATAGTCAGCGATGGCGGCTTTAAATTCCCCTTTAGCTTCCAAGGCAGTGCCCCGGTTGAGGTAAGGATCCGTTTGTTCCGGTGCCAACTCAATGGCCTGGTTAAAATCGGCGATCGCCTCGTCCAATTTGTTTTGGCTAACCCGGGAATTACCCCGATTGCTCCACACAGCCGGATTCTGGGGAAACTTTTCGATCAATTCCGTCCAATATTTCTCGGCGGTGACAAAATCCCCTGCTTCAGTGGCAGCAAAGGCTTTATCCGTCAGGCTATCTCCCACTTCTAACTGTTCATCGGTAAGGGGAATGGGGCTTTCCGTTGCCCAGACTGGGGAAGGAAAAAACAGCAACAAACCTACCAACACAATGCCCCAGAGGGAGGGCATAAGCAAAGCAAAATATTTTCGTAGAAGGGAAAGCATTAAAAAAATCTGGAGTTGGGAATGGGATCAACTGGATGCAACTCATTGTAAATTTTCTCCGCGGTAATCTTCAAATTATTGCGCCCCGGTGAACTTGACTTCCGACCGACCGGACGGTATCTTGAAAGTGTCCAACCAACTGGACGGTTTAATTATTTCCAGGTCTTCTGTCAATTTAAAAAAGAATATTTGCATTATCTGCGGAGGCGAAATTATATGGTTTCTGGAAAAAGGCTTCGTTCCAAGTCCATCCAACCCAGCCAACTACTAACTGCGGCTAATCAAGTCATTGTTAGTCAAGGGGTGGACGCCCTCACCTTGGATGCGGTGGCTAGTGAAGCAGGGGTGAGCAAAGGCGGATTGTTACACTACTTTCCCACCAAGGAGGCTTTAATTGCGGGCATGGTTCAGCAGGCCCTAGACAGGTTTGTGGAAACATTGCATCAGGAACTTGCCAATGATCCAGCCCCCGACACCCCAGGGCATTGGGTTAGGGCTTATATTCGAGCCTCAGCGCTAGACGACCAGGAAAATTATGAACTCCATTTCAATTTGCTGGCCGCAAACTTCACCAATCCTGAATTGTTGGCCCCCATGCGACATTTTTGGCAAGAGTGCCATGGGCAGATTATGGCTAGCGGGCTCGATCCGGCCGTAGCAACGGTGATTCGATTAGCTATGGACGGTCTTTGGTTAACCCACTTACACGGTTTTGCTCCCCTGGAAGACCCCCTGCGCTCCCAGGTCATTGCCACTGCTCTGAAACTGGCCCAGCTATAGTTTCCCAATTTTTCATCTTTTGCCGACGTTTGCCAAATGGTTTCCAGCGCTGGTTGGTGGCTCTAGGGAATATCTTTAGAGAAAATTTGTTTTTTCATATTTAATAACTATTTTAGTTCTTTGGGTCAATGCTATGACAGATATTTCAATGCGATTTGGCATGCAAGCAGAGGCCCGTGAATTTCTTAAATTAGCAGTGCCCCTGGCCGGTGCTCAAATGGCTCAGGCGGCAACGGGATTTGTCGATACGGTCATGATGGGTTGGCTGGGGCAGGATGTGCTGGCGGCGGGGGGATTAGCCACTATGATCTTTATGGCATTTATGATGACTGGGGTGGGATTAATCTCCGGGGTCAGCCCCCTAGTGGCAGAGGCCTATGGCGCTGGCCAAACCCGGCGCATTGGGCAATTAACTCGTCAGGGTTTATGGATTGTCCTACTGCTATCAATTCCGGGAATGTTGTTCATAACCCACCTCAACGGGGTGATGCATTGGTCTGGCCAGGCTGACACAACCATCATTCTTTCAGATTCCTATTTGAATGTGATGGCCTGGGGTTTATTTCCGGCGATCGCCTTTGCTACGCTCCGGGGCTGTATTATTGCCCTTTCCCAAGCGCGGCCGATAATGCTGATTGTGATCGCAGCAACTTTGTTTAATATTCTTGGCAACTATGGGTTGGGATTTGGCAAATGGGGGTTTCCTGCCCTAGGAATTACCGGCTTAGCCATTGCTAGTATCAGTGCCCATTGGATTATGTTTCTGTCCTTGCTGGTTTATATGCTTTGGCACAAACCCCTCCATCAATATTCATTGTTCGACTCTCTCCATCATTTGAAGCCAAGAATTCTGCAACAGTTACTTTGGGTCGGAGGTCCCATCGGTATCGCCGCCGTTTTGGAGTATGGATTATATCTAACCGCTAGCTTTTTTATGGGGGCATTGGGAACACCGATTTTAGCGGCCCATCAAGTGGTGTCCCAAACTGTGCTTGTTCTGTTTATGGTTCCTCTGGCCATGTCCTACGCGGCCACCGTTCGGGTCGGGCAATGGTTTGGTCAACAGCATTGGCCACAAATTCGACAGGCGGCCTTGGTGAGTATTGGTTTGGCTGTATTATTCATGCTGACCGCTGGCATCGCTTTATTGGCCTATCCCCAGCAAATTATCGGACTATATCTTGACCTTAATGACCCTGCCAATGGGGAGGCTTTAAATGTCGGTATTTCCATTATGAAGATTGCTGCTTTTGGACTGGTATTGGACGGGTTACAAAGAACAGCCAACGGTGTCTTACAAGGACTACAAGATACCCGCATTCCCATGGTGCTTGGCACGATCGCCTATTGGGGCATTGGTTTAACCGCAAGCTATTTACTGGGATTTTATACCCCTCTATCGGGGGCAGGGGTTTGGATCGGAACATACATTGGCCTAGCGGCGGCCTCTATTGCCTATTTGTGGCGATTCCAGAAGGTTATGGTGCGGAAAAAATCCCTTCCCGTTGCTAGATCTTAATCCATAATTGCCATGTAATTTTGGCATTAAGTTAAAGCTATTGAATGTCTTTTCAGCCAAATATTCAACTTGATCAAACTAATAATTGGGGAGACTAAATGCAACTAATTGTAAATTTTCTCTGGGGAAATATTCCCATTACTGTCTGCCAACAAGGAACAACTTAGGAGTATTTACCTATAGGCGATCGCCAACGAGGGGGGAGGATGGCAATGACCAGTAAAAAACCCTCCACTTGAAGGGTTTAGGTTTCCAGAAATTGTTGCTTAAGTTATAAAAGTTCCCTTTAACGCTCCTCCCTATGAATAGCATCCTTTCCCCCATTACCGTAGCGGTGGGCGGCTCCCTCTGGTGGAATGGCTTCACCGCTGATTTCACCATCACCAACACTTCTACCACTAGCCTCAGCAATTGGACTTACACCTTCGACACTGTCCACAAAATTTCCGGTAATCCCTGGGGCGCAACTTTTACCAGCGTGGATTTGGGCAATGGCATCACCCGCTACACATTAACTGGGGCTGGTTGGGCATCGAGTATTCCCCCCGGTGGTTCCGTCACCATTGGTTTTAATGGTACCCAGGGAACGGCGATCGGTAATAGCGGCTCTTTGACTTCTGCTTTATTATTCACCGACGTTAATGCCAATACTGGGGGGACTGGGGGAGAACATCAGCATCCAGATCCTATTCCTCCCACGGATCCAGTCGTAGATCCCACTCCTAACCCCGGCACTGGTAGAGTATTTGCTGCCAATCCTGCGGCCGCCGATATTGTCGGTTTCAATCCCGCTGTGGATAGGTTGGATTTTGGCGATGTGTCGGTGCATAACCTCATCCTTGGTAAAACCAGCACCGGGAAAGTGGCCATCATTAATCCCTGGGCTTGGACTCCTGAGTTTCAGATTATCCGGGGAGTTAGCTTTGATGATTTGACAGCGGCCAATTTTGGCATTGTGCAGAACGAGCATCTGCGGCAGGACATTGGCGGAGTCCTCAGTTGGGAATTAGGTTTAGGGGCAAGAAATAGTAATACGGTTTATGTCCGTTCCCATGAGTATGGGGTGCAGGAACGGATCGAGAATTTTAACCCCGCCACCATGAAGTTGAGCTTTCTCTACTACGGCACTAGGGAAAGATTAACCGTTAGCGATACGCCGGAGGGTTTATTAATTGCCACCCAACCCACGGGACAAACTTTGTTGCTGGTGGGGGTAACCCGCAGTCAACTCATTCCGGCTAATTTGGAATTTCACCATGACCAGGTGGTGGAAGACCGCTTAGAAGATGCCTTTGGGGTCACTGTCGAGCAAGTTACCGTTGTTAGTCGCACTGGTTTAGCCACTCCCCAGGGGCCAGCGGGACAAATTACCGATGGTCATCAGAGCAGGCCCGGTAATGGTTTAACTCCCATTGGTGGTGGGGAATTTAGCGGCGGTGCTGGGGGTCATGGTAGTGGCCATGATCACGGTGACCATGACCATGGCGGCGGTATGGACCACGGTTCTGATCCCGGTGATGGCATGGGGGGAGGCACTACCAATCCTCCGGTCACCGATCCAGTCACGCCCCCACCCACCGATCCTGTTTCTCCCACTAGTCCTTTCACTGTCACGGTGGGAGGTAATCGTTGGTGGAATGGCTTTACGGCGGAGTTGACTGTAACTAACGTTTCGGGAACTAAGCTTAATAGCTGGAGCTTTACCTTTGATACGGTGCATAAAATTTCCGGTAGCCCCTGGGGAGCCACTGTCCAAAGTACAGATTTAGGAGGAGGCATTACCCGTTATGTGGTCACCGGCAGTGAATGGGCCGCTTCCATTGCCCCTGGCAGTTCGGTCAAAGTTGGCTTTAACGGTACCCAAGGAACGGCGATCGCCAACGACGGGGCCTTAACCGCAGATTTACTCTTTCTCGGTGGCGGTATAGTTGGTCAACCCAGCACTGGCTCTGGTGGTAATACTGGAGGAACTCCCACTAATCCCAATCCCCCCACTGACCCCATTAATCCTAACCCCAATCCTGTTGATCCCGTCGATCCCCCGGCGATCGCCAATGGGGACCATAATTACGGCGAAGCGTTGCAAAAATCTTTCCTGTTTTACGAAGCCAACCGTTCTGGAGACTTAGACGAATCCACTAAACGCATTGACTGGCGGGGAGATTCCGGGTTAAGGGATGGCCGGGATGGCATTTATTTTGGTGGACAAAGTAGCGGTAATTTACAAGCAGGTTTAAGCCTGGATTTAACCGGTGGTTATCATGATGCGGGGGACCACGGCAAATTTGGCTTACCCCTTGCTTCCACATTAACCACCCTGGCCTGGGGCGGCGTGGAATTTACGGACGGTTACCAAACCAGTGGCCAAATGGATGATCTCCTTGCAACCATACGGTGGGGGACGGACTATCTACTCAAAGCTCACGTTACCAACGCCAATGGAGAGACAGTATTTTTTGTCGCCCAGGTGGGTAACGCTTCAGCAGATCATTCCCTCTGGAGTGCCCCGGAAAGCCAAACCATTGCCCGGCCAGCCATGGCGGTTACTGCTAATAAACCTGGTTCCGATGTGGCGGCGGGTTCAGCGGCGGCCCTGGCGGCGGCTTCTATTCTGTTCCGAGAAGCGGGGGATTTTGCCTATGCGGATGAATTGTTAGTCAATGCCCAATCTTTATATCGATTTGCGGACACCTACCGGGGTAAATATTCCGACTCTATTCCCGAAGTGCGGAACTATTACAACTCCTGGAGTGGCTATGAAGATGAGTTGGCCTATGGGGCAGCGTGGTTGTCCCGGGCGGTTAATAGTGCAGGGGGGGATGGTTCTGCCTATCTGCAAAAGGCATTGAACATTTACAACAGTGACATTGGGGGATTGAGTCGGGGTTGGACCCACAATTGGGACGATGCCTCCTATGGTGTGGCGGTAATATTAGCCCAAGACACCGGTAATCAAGCGATTAAACAAGATGTGACCCGCTGGCTAGATGCTTGGGTCAATGGCACCGATGGGGTGCAAATCACTGACGGCGGTTTGCGGTTTATTAGCCAATGGGGTTCCCTACGCTACGCGGCCAATACGGCAATGCTGGCAGCGGTCTATTCCGACGGCTTAACCGATCCCACTGGTAAGTATGCCCAGTTAGCCCAGGACACAGTGGACTATATTTTAGGCAGTAATCCCCGCAATGCTAGCTATATGGTGGGTTACGGCAATGATTTTCCCCAACAGCCCCACCATCGGGCAGCTTCGGGAGTGGGCTGGGACGGTTTCCGCAACGGCTTGCCCAATGAGCATATTTTGTTCGGTGCTTTGGTGGGCGGTCCCACTGCGGCCAATGACTTTAGTTATAACGACTCCCGGGATGACTACATCAGCAACGAAGTGGCCATTGATTACAATGCAGGCTTAACGGGAGCATTGGCTTGGTCGGTGGAACAGTTTGGGGGTAATCCCCTCACGGCGGCCCAGTTGAATGCTTTACCTGGTATTTCAGCGCCCCAAGGGATGTAGGAAAACAAGCTCAGAATGCTGCGGGGAGAAGGGCAACTCCCCACCAGCCCCAAATTTTTGCTGGCGATAAATATTTTTCGGTTTAATTGTTCACAAAGCTTTTTGAATTTGAGTTTATAGAAATTTATTGGCTGGTAATGCTTTTTTGCCCCCCTGCAGGACTTCATTGATCCTTGCCTATACCATCAATATCATTGGTCAATAATGATGATGATTGACTAAAACATGTTTAACAAAATTTAACGCATATGCTAAATGCGTAAACTGCATATGCCTTGGCTGAGTGTAATTTACGTTACAAATTTTAACGAAACGGGAACCCTATATTGATCTCTACTGTTATCTGGCTTGAAGCGTTGTGGCTAATAAATTTGAGACCGTTAAGGCAACCAAAGATGGTTTGGCTGTCCGGGCTGAGTTGGAACATTTTGCCCAGATTGGTTGGGAAAATATCCCCGAAGAGGACCGGGATCTGCGCTTGAAGTGGTTAGGCATTTTTTTCCGCCCTGTCACCCCCGGCGAGTTTATGCTCCGTTTTCGTATTCCCCACGGCTTGCTCACCAGTCAGCAATTACAGGTCATTGGCGACATTATTAACCGCTACGGCGATCGGGGCAATGGGGACATCACCACCAGGCAAAATTTGCAGGTCCGGGGCATCAAAATTGAAGATATTCCCGATATTTTTAGCAAGCTGGAAAGCTGTGGTCTAACCTCGGTCCAGTCCGGCATGGATAATGTCCGTAACATCACAGGCTCTCCGGTGGCAGGGTTGGAAAAAGATGAATTGATTGATACCAGAGACCTGGTGCAAGGGGTACAGGACATGATCACCAATGGTGGTCGGGGCAATCCGGAATTCACCAACTTGCCCAGGAAGTTTAACATTGCCATCGAAGGAAGCCGGGATAATTCTGTCCACGCAGAAATTAACGACGTGGCTTTTGTCCCAGCCTATCGGGAGGGAATTCTCGGTTTTAACGTAGTGGTGGGGGGCTTTTTCTCTTCCCGTCGTTGTGAAGCCGCTATTCCCCTCGATGCTTGGGTGCAACCGGATCAGCAGGTGGTGGATTTATGCCGTTCTATCTTGGAAATTTACCGTGACCATGGTCTGCGGGCTAACCGTCAAAAGTCCCGCCTAATGTGGCTAATTGATGAATGGGGGGTGGCTAAATTCCGGGAAGAAGTGGCCGCTAAGTTGCCTTTCCCTCTGTTAACAGCGGCTCCTAAGGACGAATTAGATTGGGATAAGCGAGATCATTTAGGGGTTCATCCCCAGAAACAAGCCGGGTTAAATTACGTGGGTCTCCATGTGCCGGTGGGCCGTCTCTATGCCAATGACTTTTTTGAACTCTCCCGTTTAGCAGATACCTATGGAAGTGGGGAAGTGCGGCTGACGGTGGAACAGAATTTAATTTTGGTCAATGTCCCTGACGAAAAACTGGAGGCTTTGTTGGCGGAACCGTTATTAACTAAGTTTCGAGTTGACCCCCACAATCTGCAACGGTCAGTGGTGTCCTGTACGGGGGCGCAGTTTTGCAAGTTTGCCTTGATTGAAACAAAAAATCGAGCTTTGGCCATGGTGGCGGCTTTGGAAAAAGAGTTGACGGTGCCTAAGCCCGTGCGGATCCACTGGACTGGATGTCCCAATTCCTGTGGCCAACCCCAGGTGGCGGACATTGGCCTGATGGGAACCAAAGTGCGGAAAGATGGCAAAACAGTGGATGGTGCCGATGTTTATCTGGGGGGAAAAGTGGGTAAGGATGCCCATTTGGGTACCTGTGTCCATAAGAGTATTCCCTGTGATGAACTGCAGCCTTTGTTAGCTCAGATTTTGATTGAACAATTTGGCGCTGTGCGGCGTTGATTTTAGGGTTCTAGTCCTAGTCCGCTTCCCCATCGTTAATGTCCCCAGATTTATCAGCTGTAATACCCTGTGGGAGTTTTCCCGTGGGAATCCCATGGCTTTGAACTCTGCTGGGCGGCAATGGTTCGTGGATAGGTAGGTAACTTACTCACCGAAAAAATAATTCCATTGAACTGAAATTATTGGATCACATTTAATTACAACTAATCACAAGGAGAAACCCATGGCTGGCACTGAAATTTCCGCTATCACGACAAAACTGCTGGAAGCAAAAAAAGCAAAGGGAATCACGTTTGCTGATTTAGAACAATTGCTCGGACGGGATGAAGTCTGGATTGCTGCTGTGATTTATCGACAGGCCAGCGCCTCCGTTGATGAGGCGGAGAAACTTCTTCACTGCCTTGGCTTGAGCGATGATCTTGTGCCCGAACTGACTGCTCCTTCGGTTAAGGGTTTGGGGCCGGTTGTGCCCACAGATCCCCTCATTTATCGCTTTTATGAGATCATGCAGGTCTACGGTATGCCCATGAAGGAAGTAATCCATGAGAAATTTGGGGACGGTATCATGAGTGCCATCGACTTCACCTTAGACATTGAGAAGGAAGCAGACCCTAAAGGCGATCGGGTTAAAGTAACGATGAATGGTAAGTTTTTACCCTACAAGAAATGGTAATGGGGGACCACCGAAATGATTTCCGTTGCCGCCGCCGTTGAAATTATCCAAGCCCATTGGCCCAATTTTGGTGATACTACCATGGATGTTGATGGTAGCTATGGGAGAGTTTTGGCAGAATCCATTGAAGCTGACCGGGATTATCCCCCCGGCGATCGGGTGATGATGGACGGAGTTGCCTTGGCTTGGTCGGAATACCACCAGGGCCGTCGTCATTTCAAGCTTTTAGGGACGGTGGCCGCTGGGACTCCGCAATCTAGTTTGCCAGACCAGACCGGTTGCTTAGAGGTGATGACGGGAGCCCTACTACCCCAGAATTGTGATTTGGTTATTCCTTACGAAGAAGTGGCGATCGCCGATAATCAGGTAAAAATTATTAATCCTCGGCAGAGAGAACCGGGGGAATTTGTTCACCCCAAGGCTAGTGACTGTCGAGCAGGCAAAGTCATTTTAGAATCTTCCTCAAAGTTAAATGGTCCTGCCTGGAATATTATTACTTCCTTTGGAAAAACTAAAGTTAGAGTTAAACAAAAGCCCCGCATCCAAATTATTTCTACTGGGGATGAATTGGTAGAAATTACTCAAAAGCCAAAAATTCATCAATTACGTCGCTCTAACATTTATGGGCTCCAAGTATCTTTGCAAAGCCGAGGGTTTCAAAACGTAAATTTGACCCACTTAGCTGATGATAAAGAAGTAATTATTCGCCATTATCAAAAGGCTAAACTGGAATATAGAGTTTTGATTTATTCCGGTGGTATTTCTAAAGGAAAATTTGATTATTTACCAGAAGTCTGGTCCCAATTGGGGGTAACTAAATATATCCATGGTGTGGCTCAAAAGCCTGGTAAACCAATGTATTTTGGTATTGATCATCGGAGTAAAACTGTTATTATTGGTCTGCCAGGGAATCCAATTTCTAGCCTTGTTTGTCTACATCGCTATTTTTTGGATAGTGCTCCAATCTACGCTCAGTTAACTACGGATTTTACTTTTAAAAAAGATTTAACCTATTTCTTGCCTGTTAAACTAAGTCACACACCCCAAGCGGTGATTAAAGCTGAGCCACTGCCAGTCAAAAACTCCGGGGAATTTATTGCCCTAGCTGGCAGTGATGGCTTTTTGGAATTACCCCAACACCAAGCATCTTTTCAGGCTGGAGAATGTTTTCCTTTCTATGCCTGGTAGAATTAGCATTGCCCATGTCTAAGACCTTAGTTGATAGTTATGGCCGTCGCATTCGTAAATTGAGGGTTTCCCTCACGGATCAGTGTAATTTGCGTTGCCATTATTGTATGCCAGTAGATGCAATATTTCTTGAGCAATCAAGCTATTTATCTTGTCAGGAATATGGGGAAATTATTGGAGAGTTAATTGCGTTGGGCTTGGAAGAAGTCCGTTTAACGGGGGGAGAACCTTTATTAAGAAGGAATTTTACTGAAATTGTCCGAGCCATCGGTCAATTAAAACTTAAAAAGATTGGTTTAACCACTAATGGTATTGTTCTAGATCGACATTTAGATACCCTGGGGGAGAATAATGTTCTGGATTTAAACGTTAGTCTCGATAGTTTAAACGCCAAAACTTTTTCAGAAATCACCCATCGCAATTGCCTTAATACAATTCTTCGTAATCTTGAATTAGCTTCTCGTCAGGGATTTAAAATCAAACTTAACACTGTAGTAATGAGGGAAATTAATGACCGTGAAATTTTTGATCTTATTGAATATGCTAAGCGATGGGAAATGGAAATTAGATTTTTGGAAATTATGCGTATTGGATATGCCTGTCGACACCAAGAAAAAACGTTTATTTCTGCCCAAGAGTTACTGGCAAAAATCCAGCAAAAATATAGCCTAAAACCGATCCAATCTGCCTTAGATGCTACGGCATTTCGTTACAGCACTAGTTGTGGAGGCATAATCGGTTTTATTGCCTCCGAATCCCAGCCATTTTGCGGTCATTGTTCCCGTTGGCGGTTATCGGTAGATGGCACTCTAAGGGCTTGTTTACTTAAAAATGAAGGGATCAATATTCGTAACTTTTCATCCTTGGAACGCCAACATGTTTATCAGCAATTATTGGGGATGAAGCCCTATTTGCGTCCCCCTGAAGTTAGCCACGCTATGCATCAAATTGGAGGATAAATGTTTACCCATCTTGACGAAAATCAACAGCCCCGTATGGTGGACATTAGTCAAAAAGTAGCTGGCGATCGCCGGGCGGTGGCCCAGTGCATAGTGCAGTTACCCAAAGCTATCAAAGATTACTTAACAGGACAGGAAATTTTTCTCAAGAAAGGGCCGGTTATTCAAACAGCGATTATCGCCGGTACTATGGCGGTGAAAAAAACAGCGGATCTGATTCCCTTTTGCCACACTTTGCCAATCCATGGGTGTAAATTTGATATTAATATTGTTTATCAAAAGCGAGATTATTTAGAAATATTTTTACAATGTGCTGTTAACACTAATTACAAAACTGGCGTGGAAATGGAAGCCCTTTGCGGGGTTTCAGTGGCAGCATTGACTATTTACGATATGTGTAAATCTATCAGCTCAGAAATTATCATCAAAAATACTAAATTAATCGAAAAAACTGGTGGTAAAGCTGATGTTAGCCAAACGCCCCTTTACGGTTTAGTGTTGACCGGGGGAAAAAGTAGACGCATGGGGAAAGATAAAGCTTTAATTAATTATCAAGGGCAACCCCATGGGCAATATATTTATGATTTGTTGGCAAAATATTGCGAGCAAGTTTTCTTGTCTGCCCGTCCTAGTCAGTGGCAAGGAACACCGTTGGAAAATTTACCTACCCTAGTAGATAGGGGAGAAAGTGTGGGGCCGATGTCGGGAATTTTAACGGCTTTGCAGAGCTATCCTGGGGTTAATTGGCTCATTATTGCCTGTGATTTAGCCTATATCAATAGTACAATGGTGGAAAAATTAATTGCCCAGGCTCGCCAAGATTTGGTGGCAACTTGCTACGAAAATGCGGATCAAGGTTTTCCCGAAGCTCTCTGTGGTTTTTATACTCCCCTTGCTCTACAGTTATTTACTAAAGCCCAAAATATTGGTTTACATTGTCCAGTTAAAATTTTACAAATGGCAGATTGTCAGCTGATTAAACCGGATAATTTATTTGATATCGCTAATATTAATAGTCCTGAAGATTATGGCCAAATCAATTAAACTCAGATATTTTGCTTCTCTCCAAGAACAGGCTAAGGTTGCAGAAGAAAGTTTAGTAACAAAGCTAAATACCTACCAAGAACTTTATGATTCCTTGGCTAAACGTCATGGTTTTAATTTATCCTCCTCCCAAGTCAAAGTGGCAGTTAATGATGAATTTACCACCATGGAAAATATAATTTTAGACCAGTCCACAATTGTTTTTATCCCCCCCGTTGCTGGGGGTTAATTTCCATGGCTTTAGCTTTATTTGACATTAGTGATCAACCAATCAATACCCAACCTTTAATTTCAGCTTTACAGTGTGACCAAGCTGGAGCCCTAGTAACTTTTGCTGGTTGGGTGAGAAACCACAATGACGGTAAACAAGTCGACTCTTTGGAATACCAAGTCTATCGGGAGTTAGCCATCAACGAGGGTTTTAAAATTATTGCTGAAGCTAAAGAAAAATATGATCTCCACCAGGCGATCGCCGTCCATCGTAGTGGCCATTTAAAAATTGGTGAAACTGCAGTATGGGTGGGGACTGTGGCTAGCCATCGCCAAGCTGCTTTTCAAGGTACTCAGTATGTTATTGACCAAATTAAACTGAGATTACCCATTTGGAAAAAGGAACATTACTTCGATTATCCGGCCACATGGGTTTATTGTTGCCATCATCATGGTAGTTAGATTACTAACCATCTGGCTAAATGGAGATTAATAACACTAATTAATGGCACTAATTTGATTTAATAACGATAATTATCCGGTGGGAATTGGTAATTTTAGTGACCCTTTTTCGCTAGGATAATTAAAGTAAAATAACTCGAGGGTAATATTGATCATGGCTAATACAACTAAAGGAGCCGATGCCATTGACCAGGCGATCGCCGCTGGCATTGATTTTGATGGCAGTGCCATTCCCGAAGCCAAGCTGGAACTCTATCATCAGGTGATGGGCTTGGAAGCAGGTCGGCAACGCAGTGGGGTCAGTAATACCATGCGCTCCCGCATTGTCCGCATTGGAGCCAAACATATTGTCCAGGCAGAACTAGACCAAAAATTAATTGACGCTGGCTTTGCACCCCTCAAGGATAAAGAAATTGCTTTTTTCTATGGCGCTAAGTAGGCTACTTTGCGTCTGAGCAGAGTAGCTATCTTGCCTCTTGGCTAACTAAGCCCACAGTCCATTGTCACCCTGCAGAGTTTGGGACCTTTAGTGAAAATTTTCCCATGTTATCTTGATAGGTAAAATCAGGCTAGGTGAACTGAGTTTGTGGGTCGACTATGTTAGCAAGGGTTTGGAGTGCTTCCCTGTTGGGCATTGATGCCATTAAGGTCGGGGTAGAAGTAGACGTTTCCGCTGGGCTTCCGGCGATCGCCGTGGTGGGGCTACCAGATACGGCAGTGCAGGAATCCAGGGAACGGGTCAAGGCGGCGTTAAAGAATGCGGGCTTTGCTTTCCCCGTGCGGCGCATTGTCATTAATCTCACCCCGGCCGATTTACGTAAAGAAGGCCCCAGCTTTGACTTACCCATTGGCATTGGCATCCTGGCCGCATCGGAGCAGGTGGATGCCCAACTATTGGGAGATTATTTGTTTTTAGGGGAAATGTCCCTGGATGGCAGTTTACGGGCGATCGCCGGTGTTCTTCCCATTGCGGCCACAGCGCAAAAAATGGGCTTAGCAGGCATAGTGGTACCGTCGGGCAACGCCTTGGAAGCCTCCGTGGTGCAGGGCTTAAAAGTCTATGGCTTCGACCACATTAAAGAAGTGGTGGACTTTCTCGGAGCACCGGAAAAATTTACCCCAGTTAATGCCCAGGATGCCAAGCAACAGTGGAACACCTCCCTGCCTTGTTTGGATTTGAAAGATGTGAAAGGGCAATCCCATGGCCGGAGAGCCTTAGAAATTGCCGCCGCCGGAGGCCATAACTTGATTTTTGTCGGCCCACCAGGCAGTGGGAAAACCATGTTGGCTCGCCGTTTGCCTGGTATCTTGCCGCCGCTCCAATTTGAAGAAGCGTTGGAAGTGTCCCAAGTCCATTCTGTGGCAGGGTTACTGAAAGAACGGGGACAATTAATCCGTCAGCGTCCTTTTCGCAGTCCCCACCATTCCGCCTCTGGTCCTTCCCTAGTGGGAGGGGGGAGTTTTCCTCGGCCGGGGGAAATTTCCTTGGCCCATCGGGGGGTTTTGTTTTTAGATGAACTGACAGAATTTAAACGCAATGTGTTGGAATTTTTGCGTCAACCCTTGGAGGACGGGCACGTTACCATTTCCCGCACCAAGCAAACCATCATGTTCCCAGCCCAATTTACCCTGATTGCCAGCACCAATCCCTGTCCCTGTGGTTATTTTGGCGATCCCATTCAAGCCTGTTCCTGTTCTCCTCGCCAGAGGGAAATGTATTGGTCTAAGCTTTCTGGCCCTTTGATGGACCGCATTGATCTACAGGTGGCAGTTAACCGTCTTAAGCCAGAGGAAATGACTAGCCAAGGCCAGGGAGAAAGTTCAGAACCAGTGCGGCAAAGAGTAGCCAAGGCCAGGGCCATGGCGATCGCCAGATTTAGTAAAGATGCAAAAATTAGTTGTAATGCCGAAATGCAGGCAGGGCAATTGCGTCAATTTTGTCACTTGGATGAAAACTGCCGTCAACTGCTGGAAGGAGCGATCAAAAAACTGGGGCTCTCCGCCCGGGCCATGGACCGCATTTTGAAAGTATCCCGCACCATCGCTGACCTAGGGCGATCGGAGCATATCCAAGCATCTCATCTGGCGGAAGCTATTCAATACCGCACCCTAGATAGGTTCACTTAAACAATAAAGCTAGCTTTTTTTGCGTATATCCAAATAATTTACCAATATCTACTTAGTCATCATCAGACTAGCGAGCGCTTTTGAACAATCTTAGGAGATCGAGACATGGATGGCCTGACCCTGACTAAAAAAAGTGGATAAAGCACAATAATGCGGATTCTCATTTTAAACCCACCCCACCCGGCCATTGGTAGCCGAATTCCAAAGGAACAACTGCCACCTCTGGGGCTTTTAAGTATTGGTGGCCCATTGTTGGATGCTGGCCATGATGTTACTCTGCTCGATGCTGAATTTGGTCCACTTACAGACAGTGAAATCGTAGAACGAGTTTGCGCTCATTGCCCACAATTACTTTTGATTGGGCATTCTGGATCAACTTCTGCCCATCCCATCGTTTGCCGCCTAACGTTGTTTTTACGTGAACGATTGCCAAACTTGATAATTGTTTATGGTGGTGTTTTTCCGACTTATCATTTTCATGACATCCTAACAAAGGAACCCCAAATTGATTTTATTGTTCGAGGTGAAGGTGAAGCTACTGTTGCCAAATTGATAGCCGCCCTTGAAAATCATAATGATTTAAATAAAGTAGATGGTATTGCCTTCCGTCGCGACGAACAAATTATTGAAACGCTTCCTGCTCCGATGATTCAAGACCTTGATGTCTATCGTGTGGGCTGGGAACTCGTAGACTTGAAAAAATATAGTTATTATGGCGGTAAACAGGCCGTGGTTATCCAGTTTTCCCGGGGTTGTCCCCATTTGTGTAACTATTGCGGACAAAGGGGATTTTGGGCCCGTTGGCGACATCGTGATCCTAAAAAATTTGCCCAGGAAATTGTCTGGCTCCATCGAACTCACGGCGTACAATTATTTAATTTAGCGGATGAAAATCCAACGGTAAATAAAGCCATTTGGCAAGAGTTTTGCGAAGCTATCATCGCCGAAAATATATCCATAACTATTATCGGTTCAACTCGAGCAGATGATATTGTACGGGATGCCGATATTCTACATCTTTACCGCAGGGCAGGAGTCGAGCGATTTTTGTTAGGTATGGAAAATACAAATGAAGCTACGCTCAAGCACATACGAAAAGGAAGTAAGACAAGCACTGATCGTGAAGCAATTCGATTATTAAGACAGCATAATATTCTCTCCCTTGCCACTTGGGTAACGGATTTTGAAGAGGTTAGAGATCGTGATTTTATTCAGGCTTTAAAGCAGTTACTGTATTACGATCCCGATCAAATTATGTCGTTGTACGTTACGCCCCATCGTTGGACTAGTTTCTATGGCATTGCATCGGAAAGGCGTGTCATCCAACTTGATCAAACCAAATGGGACTATAAGCACCAAGTTTTAGCAGCTACCCATATGCCTCCCTGGCGAATTTTTCTGTGGGTAAAGTTGATTGAAATTTTGCTACAAACTCGACCGAAAGCACTATGGCGTTTATTGTTTCAACCGAATAAAGCTTCGCGACGGGGAATGTATTGGTTTACCCTGATGGGTCGTCGCGTTTTAGTACATGAGCTGATTAATTTTTTCTTTGGCGATCGCCGAGTGAAAAATGGGCCCACACTACAGGAATTTTGGGGAATGCCACAAGAACATCAAGAAATTCCCTTGAGTATCACTCGTAAATAGCTAAAAACGGTCAGAATATTTTTTGCTCAACCCCATCACCTCTGCCATAGGTAAAATCGAAACCCCCAAGGCGATCGGCATTTTACTTTTTCCTTGTCACTAGCTTTTTGTAGTCATTTTTTCATTTGTTGTCCCTGGACCGGTAGACAGTAATCAAACCGACGGTGGAATCCGCACTTTGGAGTATTCCCCAAACTGATGAATTCAGCTTCGCTCACCCCCATCATCAGGTCAGCAACAAAAGTGTAGTCCCTGGCCATTCCATCGTGGCCGCGCCATGGGCGATCGCCAGTTTCTTATGGGAGCAAGGTGGGGCTAACCGCACCGTCCCTAGGTCATTCAAGCCCTTTGCCTATCCCCTGGACAGCTTGCAGAAATCCTGGCCGCTCGTTACAATCCTTCAAAATATTCTCACTTTGTAAGGGATAATGGATAAAACTTGACTCTGTCTGTCTTGTTCGGTTAACACAACCTATAGACAAGGGTTTTATTTACCCAACGCAGAATAAAAATTAAAACGTCTTTAAGACACAAAACACTATTCGTTACTAGAAGGAGCGTCAATGGGACTACCTTGGTATCGCGTTCATACAGTTGTCCTGAATGATCCAGGGCGACTCATCTCTGTCCATTTAATGCACACTGCCCTAGTGGCTGGCTGGGCTGGATCTATGGCTCTCTATGAGTTGGCCATTTTTGACTCCAGCGATGCTGTGCTTAACCCCATGTGGCGGCAAGGCATGTTTGTTTTGCCCTTCATGGCCCGCCTCGGTGTCACCAGTTCCTGGAATGGCTGGAGCGTCACCGGAGAAACTGGTTTGGATCCCGGTTTCTGGTCCTTTGAAGGGGTAGCTGCTGCCCACATCGTTCTATCTGGTCTGTTGTTCCTAGCCGCCGTATGGCACTGGGTATTTTGGGACCTGGAATTATTTGTTGACCCCCGTACCGGTGAATCCGCATTGGATTTGCCCAAAATGTTTGGTATTCACCTCTTCTTGTCTGGTTTGCTCTGCTTCGGTTTTGGTGCTTTCCACCTCACCGGCGTTTGGGGCCCTGGCATGTGGGTATCCGACCCCTATGGTCTGACGGGCCACGTACAGCCAGTGGCACCGGAATGGGGACCAGCTGGCTTTAACCCGTTTAACCCCGGTGGGGTAGTGGCTCACCACATTGCTGCTGGTATTGTCGGTATCATTGCCGGTCTTTTCCACCTTACGGTACGGCCCCCTGAGCGCTTGTATAAAGCCCTCCGCATGGGGAATATTGAGACCGTATTGTCCAGTAGTATTGCCGCTGTATTTTTTGCCGCTTTCGTCGTGGCCGGTACCATGTGGTACGGTAATGCCACCACCCCCATCGAACTCTTTGGCCCCACCCGTTATCAGTGGGATAAGGGTTATTTTCAAGAAGAAATCCAACGCCGGGTTGATAGCCAGTTAGCAGAAGGAGCTTCCCTATCTGAAGCCTGGTCCACCATCCCTGAAAAGTTGGCTTTCTACGATTACGTCGGTAACAGCCCCGCTAAAGGTGGTTTGTTTCGTACCGGTGCTATGAACAGTGGTGATGGCATTGCCCAGGAATGGATTGGTCACCCCATATTCAAAGACAAAGAAGGTCGGGAACTGGAGGTACGGCGTATGCCTAACTTCTTTGAAACTTTCCCCGTCATCATGACCGATGCGGATGGTGTAGTCCGGGCGGATATTCCCTTCCGTCGTTCCGAGTCTAAATTCAGTGTGGAACAAACCGGTGTTACCGTCAGCTTCTACGGTGGTGCTTTAGACGGCCAGACCTTCAGCAATCCCAGTGATGTGAAGAAGTTTGCCCGGAAAGCTCAGTTGGGTGAAGGCTTCGACTTCGATACGGAAACCTTCAACTCTGATGGTGTATTCCGCACCAGTCCCCGGGGTTGGTTTACCTTTGGCCACGCTGTCTTTGCCTTGCTCTTCTTCTTTGGTCACATCTGGCATGGTTCCCGGACTCTGTTCCGTGACGTATTTGCTGGGGTTGATCCTGGTTTGGAAGAACAAGTGGAATTTGGTGTGTTTGCTAAGGTTGGTGACCTTTCCACCCGGAAAGAAGCCTAGGTGCTTCTTGCACAGCTTTTAACCACAGCTTAAGAGCGTGTTTGAAAAGCCTCCCTGGTCACCCAAGTTTGGGGGGAAACTAAGTCAAAGTCCCCCAGCATCGGGAGATTTAGGGAGCAGAGTCAGACTTTACAAACAGGTTCTAAGTCTTGGGAGTTATCCCTCATAATTCGAGCTAACTCAATCAAAACTTAAAGTTTACAGAAACTATTTTTAAAGCGATTTCTTCTACAGGGGAAGTCGCTTTTTGTTGCTTTTTTGGAGTTATTAATAACCTTACCAGTGTGCTATGATGCCAGGGTCAAAGCCCCTGGTAAGCAATTGAAATTAGTTGCTTTTACTAATTTTTAACATCCCTTGATTATCACCATGGTCGAATTAACTGAAAATCACTACAACCTACAACAGGAACTGGCCGATGCCCTCCAATCCCTGGGCCGTAGTATTCATTCTTTGGAAAGGGACATAGTTATTAGCCATTGTGAAATTAATGCCGACCATGGGGTGGGGGTTTTACTGCAAAGGCTTTTTCCCAACTCAGATGAGCTATTGACAATTCGCTCCCATGATCTTTACGGCGGGCAACAGGAGTTTGGCGATCGCCATTTTTTAGTGCAGGGAGGAAGTTTTGTCACCATTGCCCAACAGGTGCAGTGGCTGTTGCACTATTATGCTCCCCGAAGATTTTTATCGGTACCTTATTTCCCAGAGGATTACCAAATTTCCATTGCCCTAAAGCGACTGTATAACTGTCCATTGTGTGTTTTCATTATGGACGATCAAAATATCTACTCTCCCCAGGTACCCGATAGTTTGGTAGATGAATTATTGTACCGGGCTGATATTTGCTTGGGCATTTCCCGTCCCCTCTGTGATGCCTATGAAGCTAAATTCAAGCGTAAGTTTTGGTTTGTGCCTCCGGTGGTGCAGGGACATTTAATTAAAACTGAACCGCCCCAGAGCTGGGACCGATCGCCGAGTAAGCGGCAGGGCGTGATGATTGGCAATGTCTGGAGTCAACAATGGTTAGATCAACTGCGTTCTTTGTGTCGAGCCACGGGGGTAAAAATTGATTGGTATGGTAACCCCAACCGGGATTGGCTGAATTTTAACGAAGCGGAGTTGGGAGAAGACGGCATTAACTTTAAGGGCTTTGTGCCAGAAGATGAGTTAATTGATATTCTTCGAACCGCTGATTTTGCCGTTATTCCCACAGGCATTTCTGACCAGAGCGGCGATCGCCCAGAATTAACAAAATTAAGCCTACCTTCCCGTAGTTGCTTTATCACTGCCACTGCCAATCTGCCAATTCTCGTTGTGGGCTCCCCCGAAAGTGCGGTGGCCCAATTTGTCCAGAGCCAGGGCATCGGTACTGTCTGTGCTTACCAACCAGAGGACTTTTCCGCCAAAATTGATTACTTATTAGAAAACCAAGGGCCCATGCGTAAACAAGCTTTTAAGCTGGGGCAAAACCTCAGTGCAGACGGCATTGCCCAATGGATTTGGGATCCCCTCGCCCAAGGTCAAGCTATGGATGCCCGTTTTGAAGCTCAGTCGGCCAAGATCATTGATGCCAGTGTGGTTGTCACCGCCAATGAAGTCACCCATCGCCACGGTACAGGGGCTTTGGTGCGGCGGGTGTTCCCCAACGATGGGCAAATTATTTCTGTGCGCTCCGACAATCATTACGGCGGTGAACATAACTTTGGTCTCGAGTCTTACTATCTTCCCCAGCGGGGCTGGAGCCGCAAGCAGGTTTTCACCAATATCACCCAGATTTTCGCTGACCATGAAGTTAGTCGGATCTTTTGTGTGCCCTATTACACCGAAGATGTGCTGACGGCGATCGCCATTAAGGAATTATTTGGGGTCCCCCTGGGAATTTGGATTATGGACGACCAAAATATTCGAGTCAACAATATTCCCGATGCTCTGATGGAGGAATTTTTGCAAAAGGCAGATGTGCGCTTTGCCACTCACCCAGAACTGCGGGATGCCTACGAAAATAAATTTGGTTTGAAGTTTTGGATTTTGCCAGCAGTGGTTCCCCACAATTTAATTAAAACGACAGTGTTTGAGCCCCGACAGGAAAACTGTCAACAAAAGCGGGGCGCCCTCCTGGGCAGTATCTGGAGTCAACGGTGGTTTGCCGACCTCTGTCACAGTGTGAAGGAAGCTGGTATGCAATTAGATTGGTACGGCAACTCCAAATATTATTGGCTAACGGAATCCGAACAGGACTTACAAGCCAAAGGTATTTATCCTCAAGGACTTTTTCCCGAAGATAAGTTGGTGGAAAAACTGAAGGAATATCCTTTTGTGGTGGTTCCCACCGGCACCATGGATGAGCGGGATGACCAGCCCCAGCTTTCTCAACTGAGTTTACCTGGACGGATCTTGTTTGCCCTGGCCACATCTAACACGCCAGTAATTTTGATGGGGAGCAAAAAAACCTCCGCCGCTAGTTTTATTAATCGTTTTCAGATTGGCGTGGTTTGTGACTATACCCCAGAAAGTTTTGGGGCTGCGGTGGCCGAAGTTTTAGACCCCCAACGTCAAAGGGTTCTTAGGGAAAATGCCGTGGCAGCAGCGGAAAAATTTAGTGATCACAATATTGACAGTTGGATTTGGAGTTCCCTTGCCGAAGGACAAGCCGCCGATGACCGCTTTGAATCCCTCTTCCGGCGATCGCCCATTGACTTAGTACATTTTATCGAGCCTCCAGTGCCCAGCCTGATCTACAAGGATTACACCCAAGTGTACCAAGTGATGCGGCGATTGAGAGTTAACCATTACCGCCCTGATTTTGTCATGGACGTGGGGGCTTCCCACGGTATTTGGTCCCACACCGCTAGTCAACTGTTTCCCGAAGCCCGCTTCATTTTAATTGATCCTCTGATTAATCGTTATGAACAGGCTGCCCGTAATTACTATCTTAAAAATATCCCCAAAGCTAAGTTTTTAGAAATTGCCGTTTCAAACGAATCGGGGCAGCTCAGTTTTCAGGTTTCCCCTGATCTTTACGGTAGTTCCCTGCTCACCCCAGCGGACTTTCGGGATTATGAAACAGTGACAGTGGCGGTTAAAACCCTTGACCAAGTGGCTGAGGAAGAAAATCTCCAAGGGCGGGGTATTCTTAAACTGGATGTGCAGTGCGCCGAACATCTTGTCTTGGCGGGGGCAAATACTTTCCTCGAGCAGGTGGATCTAGTGATGGCAGAACTTTCCTATGTCCGCTATGACGAAAATGCCCTGGTCTTTTTAGAGATGCTTAATCTCTTGGATCAATTGGGTTTCCGTTATTACGACGAAACCGGCGAATGGCGATCGCCCATTGATGGTACCCTATTGCAAAAAGAAGTCGTATTCATCCGTCAGGATTTGTTAATACCTGAAACCAGTCGTAAAATTTAGCTTTATTTTTTCTAGCTCTTCAATCTAATTCCTTTCTATTCCAAGCCTAATCATAATGATTAAACAATTATTAAAAAATAATCGTATCGTTCAGAGAATCAAGGTATTGAAAGATCTTTTTCTACAGAAATTAGATGACCTCCAGGCAAGTGTTGACCAAATTAAAATAACCACCGATCAAAACCTGGAAGAAATTAGATTAGAATTAGAGCAAAAAAATAGAAATATTAATCAGATTTTGGAAAATCAAATATTTCTAATTAAGTCTGCCCTCGATACAGCTAGAACCATTAAATATTTAGTTGAAAGTGGACAGCAAAGACAAATTATTGTCGAACAGATGATTAATGCTATCCATCAAGAATTTCAAAGAATTAGGGAAGAATCAGAGAGGAGTAACGGTTATATTCATCAAGAGTTTCAAAATATCAGGAGCGAATCCCAGCAAAGGTATCAACTGCTCCACCAAGAGTTCCAGGCTGTTTTGGGTAATCTGCAGCACTACCAAGAAATTTTAATTGATAAGTTCTTGGATTTACAGGAAAACAGCCAACAGCAAGACGTTTTCTTACGAGAAACCCTAGCTCAGATTGCCGCTGATGTCCATGATCAAAAATTCAAAGTAGTCACCGATCCCAGCTATTTCCAGGCGATCGACATTGAGTTGATGGTTTATCTCTACTCTTATCTTCCCCACCGACGGACGATCGATGTGGGCGCCAACCGGGGCGATGTCTCCGCCAGATTGTTACAGACTGGCTACGAAGTTTATGCCTTTGAACCTTTCCCGCCAGTATTAGCCAAATTGCAGGAAAGATTGGGACAAAATAGCAATTTCCATGCTCTTGGCTACGCCCTAGGATCCGCCAATGAGACTAGGAATTTACACCTAGTGGTGGATCAAACGGAAGACAAAATCTTTGATGATGCCACTTTTTATAGCAGTTTGACTCGCCATTCCCTCACTGAAGGCTTAGTCTTCCATGACAGTATTACAGTGGAAGTCAAAACCATCGCTAGTTTGCATGAAGCGGGAACTCTGCCTGATGATATTGGCTTAGTCAAAATTGATACAGAAGGATTTGACCTAGAAGTTATTAAGGGCATGGGAAATTTTCGTTACCCAGTGGTATTGGCCGAATTTTGGGATCCCACTTTCCCCTTTGGGCAAACCGGGGCCATGAACCATCTAGTGGATATGGTGCCAGCTATGCGACAAAGGGATTACCGCTGGCATATAATCATCTATCGCATCTGGGGGCAGCACGAGGTCAGTTATTACTGCAACTCGGACTATTCCTTAGAAAATTCTTGGGGCAATGTTTTCTTCTTTCAGGATTACGAAATCTTTAGCCAGGCTTTAAAATGGTGCAATTCAGTTATGCCCGCCACCTATTTTGCGGCGTAGCTTGTCCCTAAATACTAAATGGAGCAAAAAAATTCGTCAGTAGTCATAATCAACAAAGTTCACCTGGAGTTCCACATCATCCCCCATGCTATCACTTCAAGACAACTACTTGTATCTCTCTAAGCTAGGTGAATTTAAGCAATTGCAGGGGGGAATTGCCGGTTTTTTCTTGGAACAAAGTGCGGCTCTCTGGGATGCTTTGCTAAGTTTTCAAAATACCCATGGTATCCATGGCAATATGCTGG
The DNA here is from genome assembly GCF_003015225.1 of Synechocystis sp. IPPAS B-1465. Taxonomy (GTDB): domain Bacteria; phylum Cyanobacteriota; class Cyanobacteriia; order Cyanobacteriales; family Microcystaceae; genus Synechocystis. The sequence continues at coordinate 2,786,942 of NZ_CP028094.1, forward strand.
AAATTGGAGTTTACAAAGGTCTGTCAGCTTTGATGTCCTCCCTTCACCTTAAAGAAACAGAAAAATTTGTTCTAATCGATTGCACGCGCTATATTGAGGACGCAGAAGCCAACCTTGCTCCCATTTTGGGCACCAGAGGGAATTATATTCAGCAACCGTCTTATCAAGTAACACTCCACTCCCTTGGTGATTTGCGTTCTAGTTGCCGTTGGCTTCATATTGATGGTGAACATACGGGCAGGGCTGTGATTAATGATCTTGAATTGTGCGAACAACTATTGTCAGATGACGGCATCATAGTTTTAGATGATTTTTTTAATCCTATGTATCCTCAATTAACGGAGGCGGCCTTTTCTTTTTTGTCGGCTAATAAACATAAGTTATCCATGTTTTTATGTGGTTGGAACAAAGCTTATTTAGCCCGACCACTATTTGCCTTTAACTACAGAAATTTTATTCGACAGGCTTTAGCCGCGGAGCTTCATCAAAGGGAAATTGACGATTTTATACTGACCAAAACCACCACACTGGATGAATCGACTTCCTTTGGCATAGTTCATCGTTTTACAGATAGAGACTACTATGGTTTAGATTCCGATCCTGATTTTTTACCTTAAAGTCAAGCTAGCGTAATTAGTTGGGTTTTTATTTTTCGAAAAAATTGCTATCGAATCAAGAGTTTAATATATTTTAACTCATGAATAAGTTGCCAAAAATCACCAATACAAACAATGAGTTTTTTGTCAGTATCTTAGCCCTATTATTATTTATTGGCATATTTTTTATAACTGCATCCTATAGTGATTTATTGAACTCTGGCTTTCGTTATTTCATTGACGATCATCAGATTCCTGTGATGAAACAAGATCTCGATAATCACGGCTTTTGGGAAACAGCAAAAATATGGATTAATCATGACAGAAGTATCCAGCGATTTCGTCCTTATTTTCAGCTGCAAGTGGTGACCATCACCCAACTCCTGGGAGTTAACTCATTTTTGTGGTTTTCATATATTACTTTGCTGGGAGCTTTTACATCTTTTTTTCTGTTTGCTTTTGGACGAATCTTATTTTTTTCAATCCCGGTTTCTTTATTTTTTCCGATATCTACCTTGCTAGGAAAGCAATCAGAAATTTGGGTTAGGCCAATGATACCCGATGCTCAAGGTATGTTTTTTTTGTCGGCCGCCTTATTATTTATTGGTTTAAGCTGTAATCATAGTAAATATTCAAAAATCAACTCCGTAATTGCTATTATTTTAATTATAATAATGTCCTTGTGTAAAGAGTCTTACATTATCTTTATACCGACTTTAATTTCTCTTAAGGTTTGGCTTTATAGCGATTTTCAAAAAACTTCCCTGTGGAAATCAATTGATACCAATAGGATTTTTGTAGGAGTGTTATTAGCAGTAATGTTTTTAGAGCTTACCTATATAGTTTTTTTCTTGGGAACTAGCGGTATGGGGTACGCTGGCGTTGATAATGAAACATTAGATTTATTTGCTATTCTTAGAACATCAAAAGATCTATTACTACAAAGCTATTTTCTGCCTATCATAATAAGCATTGTAATTCTTTTTGTTACAACTCGCCTAACTCATCATTCATTATTAGTTACATTAAAAAAAATAATTCCTTTTATTATTCTGCTCTTCATTTCTCTAATTCCCCAAACTTTAATTTATACAAAATCAGGGATCATAGCTGCTTTTTATCTATTTCCTTTTATTCTTGTTTCCACCCTTTTATTGTCTAAGATTTTGTCGCTCATTGGTGATAGTTGTAGGTGGCTTGGTGTTTTGCTAGTCTCTTGTTTATTATTTACACTTGTCTTTAATCAATCACCATTAGCTTGGGATATTTATTCCCAACAATCTCAAGAAAAACAATATATGAATGAGCTGATAGACCAAATTGAAATATGCTCAGAGAAACCAGATCCAATTTTAGTGGTTCTTAATCCTAAAGTTCGTTATGAAGTATCAGACGCTCTACAAAAAGTTCTACGAAGTGTAAAGCATCGAGAACAATTGTTTATTGTTACTTATGGATTAGAAGGAAGTTTATTTTACTCTGATAAATTGGCTGATACTGAAGCTGTGTGGAACTTTTTAGACCCCAAGGCAATCTTGCCTAGCTATAACGGAACATTATTGGATATTCATGATAAAGGTGATATTAAGACAATAGTGATATTTGATGGCTTAGATGATGATTTTGCCAAAAGTAATATAGATTGGTTTTCTCCAAAAGAATATCAAATGAAACGGTTTGATATTAGTCTTGCCCCCAGTACTCTTTACTGCAAAAAATAAATTAACAATTATATATATTACGATCAATTTGTATGATTAACTTTTCCGAAAACAGGACTACCAATTATTTCAAGCACTTCAATATTCAGTTTATTTTTCCTTATCTTTTTATTATTTCCCTTGTATTTTTTTCTCGTTTTCTTTTCATTAATGATTTTGGACTTTACGAAGATGATTGGGCATTTAGTGGTACAGCTATCTCAAATAATTTAGCTCAAAACTGGATTAGGCTTAGGGCTTCCTTTGGTAGTTTTTGGCAGGGTCGTCCACTCCATATGACTTTTCTTACCTTTATCCCCTTTATCGGGGCAAAACTCGGAGGAATTAGGGCCCTATATTTAATTGGATTTACGATTTTAAGTTTAAATGCTTGTCTTTGGTATTCTTTATTAAAAAAAATTACAAAAAATAAAAATGTGGCAATCATTGCTAGTTTACTTTTTGTCCTATATCCTGCCGATACAACATTTGGTCTTTTACAACATTTAATCGGTATCCAAACCGCTCTGTTGTTTCTTCTCATTGCCTTTCACGTTTACGTTTCTTCTTCTGAAAAACATAAATTAAACTATTTTAGGAAGCCAATCAGCTATGTTTTTGCAACTCTATCTCTGCTAGATTACGAAAGCTTATTCTTGATTTTTTTGACTGCCCCCCTGCTTAATCACCCCAAAAGTACAAAAAAGGAAAAACTCTATCATTTTCTAACCTTAACAATAATTCTTGCCATCTATTTATTTCTCAGAAAATTAGCTGGGGAATCTAGGATAAGTGGGATAACGGGACTTCAGCTTATCCAAAAAGTTGTATATCAAGTTTTCTGGGGTCCCTTAATAGCTTTTTATTCGTTTTTCAAACGTCCCATCGAAGTAATTTCATCCCCAAGGGTAGAGAATATTATTATTTTTTGTATTGGATTAATATTATTTTTTATCGTTCTAAGGTATTTATTCAATAAACAGTTTTTACAAAATGATATCCCAGCAGATTTAAATACATTTCAAGAATTTTGGAAGTTGTCAGGGACAGGATTACTGATGACTATTCTAGGTTATTCATCTGCATTACTTTTATCTGTTCACGATATCAATGGTCGGGCTTCCCGAGTTCATTTTTCTGCAGCTTTGGGCATTACTTTGATTCTTGCTTGTATTTGGGGTATTGCTTTTTATATTACCCGCGTGCATAAATTTTGGCATACATTATTAATTTTATTATTGTCTGTCTACCTCAGTTTTTTGTTAACCTTCTCGATCAGCGTTCAGCAATATTATAAAATGAGTTGGCAATATCAACAGGCTTTTTGGCATGATGTTTTTACCTTAGTTCCTGACATCAAGGAGGGAACAATAATCCTTGTGCAAGCACCCAGTCTGGTCTGGGGTAAGCAAATTAATCCCTTTGACTGGAGCTTACCAGTTGTGTTGGAATCAATATATGACTTTCCCGATGATTGGCAATTTTCTCCAAGGACTTACCGTCTTAATTCAGATGTAGTTGAGCCTGAACAGTGGAAGGATAAAGTAATTAGCAATCGGAAGTTTGTTTTATCCGGTAAAAATGACGGCTTATTTTTTTACTTCCCCTGGGAACCAGAAAGAATAGTTGAACCCCAAGATGTTGTTTTACTAGTGGAAGAGCAAGGGCAATTAGTCAGGAAAGAGAAGTTCCAGACCACGGCTGGAGAAATAATTTATCTAAAGCCTAAGACAAACGATCAACCAACTCTAGATTTACCCACCACTGTTATTTTTGAACATTTGATGCCACCACCAGATTGTGATTATTGCGGTTCTGTTCCACGTATTTATTTTCAGCCTCAAGAGTAATTGACATTAGCTTGTTAGCAGGTTTGCTGGAGGCGGTTAAAGTAACAAAAAAATAGAATAAAGAGGATTAAGCGAATAAAGAAACATCTTTCTACGTTTGTAGCGTTTTTCAATCTAGCAATGCATAAAAAGTTTCTTATTTTTTTTACTTCTCTTTTGTCAGACTGGGCAAGTTGATTTTTTGCAAACCCTCAAAGCCCATTAACAACAATGTATTTAGATTGTGTACTTCATAAAATACTAGCGCCCATGGTTATCGAGTCTTGAAAATCTTGAAATGCCTCCACAGTAAGACTTTTTGTGTAGTACTGAAAAATATTCTTTCCGAGATTCAGGAAAGAGGGGTAGTTGAGTGACAGCTTGTTTGAAAATTAGGCTCTAAGCCCTACTAAATAGGGTTTTCAGCGTTTATTATCAAAACATACTCAAATGTTTGCTCAGCAAGGGATTGAGCAAAACTTTTCAAACACATTCTAATTTTGCTAGTGCAGGAAAACAGAAAATTAGTCCGTAAAGACTATATCAAGACCAGCTCGGGACAAAAAATTGCTCTTAAGCCAAAACCACAATCCACTTTGCCGCCGAATTTTGCGACTCTCCCCGTATTTGATCGCGTCATGTCATCTAGTTGTGACCATTGCAGTAAAGTACCGCCCGTATACTTCGAAAATCCCTAAAATTCTTACTCTTCAGTGCATAGACTATGGGATGAATCTGCCCTAAAAATAAAGTTTGGCAAAAATTCCCCCGATCAGTTATGATATTCGAAGCGACGCGGGATAGAGCAGTCTGGTAGCTCGTCGGGCTCAGGTCGCAAGATGTAAACCATGAGCACTAAGCTTAAGGGTGACATTGCAGAGCAAGCCGCCATTCTTCGTGCATTGAAGCTTGGTTGGGGGGTTCTGAAGCCATTGGGAGACCGTCTTTCTTACGATTTGGTCTTTGATGTCGAAGGGATCCTTCTGAAGGTGCAGGTTAAAAGCTCCTGGTTCAGCGAAAAGACTGGCAACTATGTTGTTGACAATCGCAGAACAAGGACAAACAGAAGAAACATTGTTAGATCTCCTTATCGTGGGAATGACTTTGATTTTGCTGTTGCCTACGTCGAAGAACTTGAGCTGTTTTACGTCTTCCCGGTTGATGTCTTTATCAGTTACGGCAGTGAAATTCACCTGGTCGAAACTGATAAGCGTCAGAGAAAACCAAGGTCATTCGGTTACCGAGAGGCTTGGCATCTCATCTTGCAAAAAGGGGCTGCGCAAAAGGAAACTTCTGCGTGATTATCTCTCAAATTCGGGGAAGCCTTTCAAATGGTAATCCCGAGCCAAACCTAGGAATGCTTGGTGTTTCTGGGAAGGTGTAGAGACTTAATGGGAGACACCCTAACAGAAAAGCTGAGGGTGAAGAGAAAGTCCAGACCACAAACTGACAGAGTCAGGCAGTGAAAACTGTAGTTGGTAAGCATAACCCGAAGGTCGGTGGTTCAAATCCGCCTCCCGCCATTAAAAAAAAAGAAAAAAATTCCCCCCGCCGGATAATGGTTGGGGGGTTTGTTTTATTCAATCTAAAGTTTATGGCTACTGGTTCCACTGCCTACACTTGGCTAGACGATGCTCTAGAAACTATTCAGCGGGCCCATTGGCATCGCCATCCCCAGATAATTACCCAAGGGCCAGGGCCAGAAATTAAGTTGGAGGGGCAACGGCTAGTTAATTTTGCTAGCAATGATTATCTTGGCTTAGCTAGCCATCCCCACCTAAAAACAGCGGCCATTAAGGCGATCGCCGAATGGGGAACCGGCAGTACAGGTTCCCGGTTGCTGAGTGGCCACCGTCAGCTCCATCAAGACTTGGAACAGGCCATTGCCCGCTGGAAGGGGACGGAAGCCGCTTTGGTGTTCAGTTCTGGCTATTTGGCTAATTTGGGCACCATCACGGCGTTGGTGGGTAAACGGGATTTGATTTTAGCGGACGAATATAACCATTCCAGTCTGAAGCGTGGAGCCCAGTTGAGTGGAGCCAAGGTAATTAACTATGACCATGGGTGCCCAGAGGTTTTGACCGATCTATTAATGAAACATCGAGACAATCACCGTCGTTGTTTGATTCTCAGTGATGGGGTGTTCAGTATGGATGGCGATTTATGTCCCTTGCCCCAGTTAGTGGCGATCGCCGAAGAATTTCAAAGCATGTTGCTAGTGGACGATGCCCATGGCACTGGCACTATGGGAAAAATGGGCACGGGCTGTCGAGAACACTTTCAGTTACCGGTGGGAGATTGGATTCAGGTGGGAACCCTCAGTAAAGCTCTGGGGAGCCTGGGGGGTTATGTGGCTGGTAGTGCATCTTTGATAGATTTTCTGCGCAATCGAGCTGCCACTTGGATTTATACCACCGGCCTTTCACCGGCTGACACCGCCGCTGCCCTGGCGGCCATCCAACTGATCCAACGGGAACCAGAACGCATTGTCCAACTCCAGCTCAACGTTGATTACCTAGCCACAGGGTTGGAAAGTCTGACAAAATTAAACTTTCGGCGATCGCCAATTAATTCCCCCATCCTCTGGGTAGGGGCCGCCAATCCAGCCATGGCTCTGGAAATGGCCAAGCATTTACGAGAACAGGGCATTTTTGCCCCGGCCATTCGTCCCCCCACGGTTCCCCACAGTCGAATACGTTTTTCGGTCATGGCCACCCACTCCCCAGGGCACATTGACCAACTATTAGAAGTACTGGACCACTATTACCCCAATTAGAGTTGCCTTTGACGGTGCATAGTTGTCAGTCTCCCTACTTACCCCTTGAACATCACATCCCCGCCATGGGACAGTGAACTCAGTAGAGGTTTTGGTTAAACTGAAAGTGAAACCAGCCATATCTTTTGATTTTTCACAGTAAGAGTAAGCATTATCAATGGGCGACACTATTACCCTCCTTTCCCGCCGAGAAATAGAAAAAATGCGGCAGGCGGGCCAACTAGCGGCGGCCCTACTTGATCACCTAGCGCCAATGGTGCAACCGGGCATAACTACCCTAGAGCTGAATGACGAAGCGGAAAAATGGACGAAAGCCCACGGAGCCATCAGCGCCCCCCTTGGTTATAACGGTTTCCCCAAGTCTATTTGCACCAGCATCAATGAAGTTATCTGCCATGGCATTCCCCACCGCAAACGGGTATTGCAGGCAGGAGACATCATCAACGTTGACGTTACCCCCATTGTGGACGGCTACCATGGCGACTGTTCCCGCACCTTTTTTGTCGGTACTCCCAGCCCAGTGGCAGAAAAACTGGTCAAAGTCACCGAAGAATGTCTACGCCTAGGCATTGAAGCAGTTAAACCCGGCGGTAAAATTGGTGATATTGGGGCCGCCATTCAAAGCCACGCTGAAGCCCAGGGATTTTCCGTTGTTCGTGATTTTGTTGGCCACGGCATTAGCAAAATTTTCCATACCGCTCCCCAAATTCCCCATTATGGCAAAGCAGGCAAAGGCAAAAGATTACGCCCAGGGATGGTGTTTACCATTGAGCCCATGATCAATGAAGGCACCTGGGAAGCGGTATTACTAGATGATGGTTGGACTGCCATCACCAAGGACGGTAAGCTCTCCGCCCAGTTTGAGCACACCATTGCCGTCACTGAAGATGGAGTGGAAATTTTGACCCTAGGGGAGTAAATACGGTGAAAAGTTGGCAAATCGAACTTTTATACGACGGTGAATGTCCCCTTTGTCTGAGGGAAGTTAATTTTCTCCGTAGTAAAGACCAGGGCCGGGGCTTAGTTAACTTTGTGGACATTGCTCAGCCGGACTACAATCCCCTAGACCATGGCGGTGTCAGTTTTGAGGATGCCATGGCCCGTATCCATGGGGTGAAGGCTGACGGCAGTGTGGTAAAAAATGTGGCCGTTTTCCGAGAAGTTTACGAAATTCTCGGTATCGGCTGGCTATATGCTCCCACCCGTTGGCCCATTATCGGACCCTTGGTGGATAGAATTTACGACTTTTGGGCCGATCTCCGTTTGAGCTGGACTGGGCGGTCAAGCCTAGCGGAAATCCTTGCCCAGCGGGAAAAGGGAATGTGTGCCACCGATGGTTGTGCATTGCCGGTTACCAGTGGTGTTGAGGGTAAGCCCTAGGTTTTTGCGACAATAATTGAAGGCCATTGAAAAGAATACAGGCATAGTCGTGAATTTTCGTAACCCAGTTCCCACGGTGGATTTGATCATCGAAATGATTGATCAACCCCGCCGACCTATTTTATTAATTGAGCGGCAAAATCCGCCCCACGGCTGGGCCCTGCCCGGAGGCTTTGTGGACTACGGCGAAACCCTAGAAGCGGCAGCCCTGCGGGAAGCCAAGGAAGAAATTTCCCTGGACGTCCAGCTTATCGAAATGTTTTATGCCTACTCAGATCCCCGCCGGGATCCCCGGCAACACACCCTCAGTGTGGTATTCCTGGCGGCGGCCACCGGCAAACCCCAAGCGGCGGACGATGCTAAAACCGTTGGCTTTTTTGATTTGTGGGAATTTCCCGACCCAGTTTGCTTTGATCATGGACAAATTTTGCGGGATTATCGCCGCTACCGCTATTATCGTCAACGCCCCGATCCCCACCGGAATTATTTGGGGGACTAACGGGCAAAGCATTAGTTCCTTGGCTCCTTCTAGACCAATAGTGCAAATCTAACAAATTCAATGGGGGATGGCTTCCGAACAAATATTGTTGATGAATTTCACCCCATCTTCCTTGGGTATCAGTTCTTGTAAATAAAAATCCACCGTTTCATTACTTTCGTTGGTCACTAGCACCTTAGCTTGGTGCCCCTTTTGTAATACCTCACGGCGATCGCACAGTTCGTAGGCAAAAATAATCAGGCGATCGCCTGGTTGACAAAGCAAGGCGGCTCCACCGTTGGGGCAAATTTCCTTGGAATGGGCTTGACCGGGCAGGACATAGGTGGAAAAGCGATTACCGTTGCTGAGATTGATAATATCCACCTCCTCTAGGGGCAACAATCCCACCCGCTCCAACATTACTGGGTCAATGGTGATACTGCCCACATAATTAACATTGGCCTCCGTCACACAGACCCGATGTAATTTTGCGTGCATCAAACGAATGCTCCCCATTAAGCCCTAACCTCGGTGAAAAAACGGTATTGGCACTGTCCGTTATCGTGTTAACCGTCGCTAACCATGGCCAACGCCACATCAATATTAAGGCGAACTGCTTCTGCAGAAAGATGGAGGGCAGCTTTTTCTTCAGGGGTTAATTGCACTTCGAGAATATCTTCCACTCCTCGACACCCCAAACGGCAGGGCACTCCAAGGAAAATGTCCTTCAATCCATAGGCACCATCAAGGTAGGTGGCGGCGGGGAGAATTCTAGACTGATTGCGTAAAATGGACTCCACCATCACCGCAGCGGAAGAGGCCGGCGCATAATAGGCTGTGCCCGTTTGTAGTAAGGCGGCAATTTCAGCCCCACCGTTACGGGTACGCTCCACCAACTCTTCAATGGTTTGGGGGGGTATTAATTCGGTAATGGGAACCCCGCTGACGGTGCAGTATCGTGGCAAGGGCAGCATCAAATCTCCGTGCCCGCCCAGCACTAAGGTGTTGATATCAGAAGGACAGGCCCCTAATTTCATCGCAATGAAGGCCTTGAGCCGAGCCGAGTCCAACACCCCCGCCATGCCCATAACCCGTTGGGAAGGTAAACCAGTTACTTTCCAGGCCAAATAGGTCATTACATCCAGGGGATTGGTGACCACAATCAAAATGGCGTTGGGGGAATAACGCAATGCTTCCCGGGCCCCCTGGGCCACAATGTTGGCGTTTTTGCCCAACAAATCATCCCGACTCATGCCGGGCCTGCGGGGTAGACCAGCGGTAATTACCACCACATCGGAGCCGGCGGTGGCCTCGTATTCATTGGTGCCAATGATTTTGCTGTCGTATTCCTCCACGCTCTGGGCGGCCATCAAATCCAAGGCAATGCCCTGGGGTAAGCCTGGCACAATGTCCAACAAAACTACGTTGGCGACATTTTGCTGCACTAACCTCTGGGCAAGGGTCCGCCCCACATTGCCAGCGCCGACCACGGTAACCTGCCAGGACTGACAGGCGATCGGAGCATACTCCAAAATATTCATGGCACCCTCCGGGGTGTTGATGGTGGAGAAAAGCAACCTAAGCCAGGGCTTCGATTTGGTCTAAGCGCAGCCAGACGTTGGGGGTAGGGACATAAAATCGCACTAGGGCATATTCTTCGTTTAAATCCAACACTTCTCCTTTGCTATGGAAAAGGTAGTCGGGTAAACGGCGATCGCTGGCTTGGGCTTCAAGGCTGTTTTCCAATTGTGCGCGGATAACCCGCACTAAACTGCCCTTTTTCATTTTAGCGGCCATGGTTTTGCCCTCGTTGGGAGACTGGGAAATTAACTCTAAATTGTTACATAACCCCAAAATTTTGTAATTCTTATTTTTGGCTAGTTTCTCCCCAGGCCATTCCCCAGACTTTCCCCAGTGATTCCCCCAGTTAGCGGATTTTATCCCCAGGAGGTTAAGGTTTTTAGGCTATTTCTTAACCCTGACTGGGCCGTGGGCACCCTAGGGGTGGGGGAATTTTTTAGGGTTTTGACGCTAGGGATAGTAGGAATATTTTTCTGGCGATCGCCGCCTGGGGAATCCCAGAAAAAATTAGAGAGAGTTGGTTAAAGCCCTTTTATTGTTAAGTTGAGTTAAGTAAAAATAGCTCAAATTCCTATAGTTTCGTTAGCAAAAATGAGAAATGCCCACCGGGGCAAAATTTTCCGCCATTGACAGCCAGGGGAATTCCTCGATAAAACTATTGGGCACACAGCAGAAAAACTTTGGGTGTGGGGCCGTAATCTTCAGCCGGCCAAGTTATTCCCCAAAGCAGCTCCGCCCTTTGACAGAGAGAAGAACCATGGATACCTCCGTTAGTGTTTTTGCTGAAATTCCCGAAGACCTGCACCAGTCCTTGACCACCTATCTGGATAAACATCCCCATTGGGACCTAGACCGGGTGTTTTCCGCTGCCCTGTCCCTGTTCCTGCTGCAAAATGAGGGAGGCTACGGCACCAAACCCATGTCCACCAGTTACAAAGCCTGTGCCCGGGTCTATCTGGAAACTTTATTGCAAACTGCCGAATGATTCCCAAGTTAATTGTGGGTTTGGGTAACCCTGAGCCGAAATATGATCAAACTCGCCACAACATTGGTTTTGCGGTGGTGGATGCGTTGGCGATCACCTGGCAGTGTTCTTGGTATGACCATAAGCGCTTCCAGGGCTGGTTTGGCGAAGGGCTAATGGCCGGACAAAAAACCTGTTTGCTCAAACCCCGTACCTATATGAATCGCTCTGGCCAAGCTGTGCGGGCGGTGGTGGACTGGTACAAACTCGACCCCCAGTCGGTGCTGGTGGTCTATGACGATATGGATTTACCCCTGGGCCGATTACGCCTGAGACAAACGGGTTCCGCCGGGGGCCATAACGGGATGAAATCCCTGATTAGTCATTTGGGCACCCAGGATTTTCCCCGCCTCCGGTTAGGCATTGGCAAAAGTGACGGCAGTAAAGACACCATCGCCCATGTGCTAGGCAAATTTAGCCCGTCGGAATTACCCATCGTCGAGAAAAGCTTAGACCTGGCCACGGAGGCGATCGCCCATAGTCTGCACCATGGCATTGCCAAAACCATGAGTTTATTTAATAATCGTGACGTCTGCCCTTAGGTAATGGGATTAATGGGGTATGATGGGAAGTCGGCAAATTATTACATTTCTTGGGAATTTCGCTTGTGACTACAGCCGAAGCAGCATCTACCGTACACACCAGTTTCATTCTTAAAGTCCTCTGGCTCGATCAAAACGTGGCGATCGCCGTGGATCAAATTGTGGGCAAAGGCACTAGTCCCCTCACTTCCTACTTCTTCTGGCCCCGGGCCGATGCTTGGCAACAACTGAAAGACGAACTCGAAGCCAAACATTGGATCGCCGAAGCGGACCGCATTAACGTCCTCAATCAGGCCACCGAGGTGATCAACTTCTGGCAGGACTTGAAAAATCAAAATAAACAAATCTCCATGGCCGAGGCCCAGGGTAAATTCCCCGAAGTGGTGTTCAGCGGCAGTAACTAAATCCCCCCGGGGTGAGGAAGAAAAAATATTTTCATATTCCGATATCCACTGGCTGTGGCGGAGAAATTGTTTCCCTGGGGACAGTCAAAAAACAGCACTGTTCCCTCCCTGGGCGCCTCAAAAAATCGATATGCTACCGTAAGGTCGAGGGGAACTTCCCCATGGCCAGACTGTCATAGCCTCTGGTTTGGGAGGGCTGACCATGCCTTGGCTACAAACCTTTTCTTTTCGGCGATCGCCATTTTCCTTGGCCCGCAGACATTTAAAAAACAAGATTTTCGTGAAGATTAAATCAATATTTTTATTGTCATTACTTTTTGAGGCGACAGCAACAATGAAATCCTTACTCCGCATCGGCGCAACCCTCGGTCTGATTGGTACCACCGCGATTGGTACCTGGTTAGGTACCACCCTCCAGGCCTTAGCCTTGCCCACCGAAGAGGTAGTCAAAATTCTTCAAGGGGTGCCGGTTTTTACCATTGTGGATGCCCAGGGAGCCCCCTTAGTGGCCGTCGGTAATGACAACGAAAAAGTTACCGGTGTTTTCATTAGTCAACAAGAAGCCAATGGCTTTTTACAGGAACTGAAAAAACAAAAACCCGACGTTGGTTCCCAGGTCAGTGTTCAACCCGTTTCCCTGGGGGAAGTAGTGAAAATTGCCCAGGCCAATGCGAACCAGACCGACCCCCTGGGTTTTGCCTATGTGCCCATCCCGGCCCAGGTGCAAGCAGCTCAGCAAATGCCCAATTCTGAATACCAAGGGGGAGTACCCCTATTCGTAGCCAGAGGGGGAGAAGACCAAGGTTACCTTACTATCCAACAGGAAAACGAGCAAATTATTCCTTTCTTCCTGGAGGCTAGTCAAATTCAGCAAATGGTGGAACGGTTTAAGCAAGAGCAACCTGCCATGGCCGACAGCATCGTGATCGACGTGATTGCCATGGAGAATGTTATTTCTACCTTACAAACCAGTGACGATGCCATGCTCAAGCAAATCCGCATTGTGCCTACCCAGGAAGCCATTCAATTTATCCGTTCTTTATCCGCCCAACAACCTAAGTAATCCCTGGAGTTTATCTCTAATCTAAGGGCTTAATGGGGGCAAATAAATTACCACTTACCTCGAATCAGGGGGGAAGGATGGGAAATAACTTTGATGGATTATCCCCCCCTGGCCCTGCATTGATGAAGTCACCACACTGGGTTGCCGAAGGGACCATGGCTAACTATATTTAACCCATGAATAACCTTGTGGGAGATTTTTTCAGGATGCGTCTATTTTGGCCCCAGTCCCGTCGTCGGTTGACGGCGATCGCCTTGAATCTAGCCCTTGCTGGCACCACCGCCGGACTAATGTTTGCCTGTGCTGAACCAGAACCTACCCCTGGGGACGGAGCTAGTCAACCCAGCACCGGGGGAGAAGGAGGAGCGCTAAAACTAGGGGCCCTGCTGCCGGCTACGGGGGATCTATCTTCCATCGGGCAAAATATGCCTTTAGCGGTGCAATTGGCGGTGGATACCATCAATGCCTGTGGCGGCGTCAATGGCCAAGACGTAACGGTGGTGATTGAAGATGATCAAACCGATCCCACCGCAGGGGTTTCCGCCATGACCAAATTGGCAGAAGCGGATCAGGTAGCTGGCGTGGTAGGTTCCTTTGCCAGCAGCGTTTCCAGTGCGGCGGTGCCCATCGCAGTGAGAAACAACATTATGATGATTTCCCCGGGCAGCACTAGTCCTGTGTTTACTGACCAGGCCAAGAAGGGCGAATTTAAAGGCTTTTGGGCCCGTACCGCTCCTCCCGATACGTACCAAGCCCAGGCCCTAGCTGCCTTGGCCAAGAAACAAGGTTTTACCGACGCCGCCACCGTGGTTATCAACAATGACTATGGTGTGGGGTTTGAAAAAGTATTTGTGGAATCCTTCACCGCCGATGGCGGTAATGTGACCAATAAAGATAACCCGGTGCGCTACGATCCCAAGGCGGCAACGTTGGATACGGAAGCGGCCCAGGGCTTTGCCAATAGTCCTGACGCTGTGGCGGCTATTCTTTATGCTGATACGGGGAGTGTGTTGGTGCAATCGGCCTACCGCCAGGGCTTAATGGATGGAGTCACCCTACTATTAACGGATGGCGTTTATTCCCCCGATTTCGTTGAAAAAGTAGGCAAAGATGCCAATGGAGTTTCCCTTTTATCTGGGGCCCTGGGTACGGTACCCGGTGCCGATGGCAAATCCCTGGAAGCCTTCACTGCCCAATGGAAAGATGCCACTGGCGGTAAGGACGTAACTGCGTTTGTGCCCCACACCTACGATGCCACTGTTTTGATGATGTTGGCGGCAGAAGCTGCAAAATCTAATACAGGAGCGGGGATCCAGAGCAAAATCCGGGATGTCTCCAATGGTCCAGGGGAAGAAGTGACCGATGCCTGTGAGGCGATCGCCATGGTGCGGGAAGGCAAGGACATTAATTACCAAGGAGCCAGCGGCAATGTGGACATCGACGAAAATGGTGATGTGGTAGGTACTTACGATGTCTGGACGGTGAAAGGGGATGGCACCCTAGAGGTAATCGATAAAGTTACCCCCGGTTCCGGTTCCTAGTACTTCTCCGTAAATTGTCTTGACCAATTTGATCAGTTTTAATTAACCATTAATGGCCCCCATCGGTTGCTCCAGGGGGCTTTTCTTTTAGAGCGGTTTGGCGTTTTTCAACTTCGATCTTTCCCCTAGTAGATGGGGACTTCTTCCACTTCCGCCAGGGGTTCTGGGATCAATACATCCGGCGATCGGCTGCCGGAAAGTTGTTTTAACAATTGGGGGCGTGGGTCGTGGAGCAGGTAAAAAACTTCGTCCCCAATTTGGGCATTTTCAGTGGTCTTAGCTAGTTGCAAACTGCCCTGCCGTTTCAGCATTAAGGGCAGTAATTCCCCAGAGCGAATTAGGGCTTGGGTGTGGGCTTGCTGTAGGGCTAAGCCAGTTTCCTTAAACAGGGTTTTGCCCAGTTTAATTTGCCCATCCTTAAGGTACTGATTCCAGGTTTTGAAAGTTTTTTGCTCCATAAAAATTCTTACCCCTTTATTTTTCAGCAAGGGATTATCTTCCGGTAAGTTATCCGGAGCAATCACACACACCCGGGGGGGGTTAAATTCATTGATGGTATTTTGAGCCAGCACCAAATTTACTTCCCCGTTATTGGTCAGGGCCATAAATGCCCCCATCTCTTCAATGCCGGCCTTTTCCAACGCATGGGAATCCAACGCACTGGTTTGAATGGCCGTTAATCCTTCGGCGATCGCCGTCGCACAGGCTTCCGGGTCACTGTCAATCAATACCACCGATTCCCCTTGGGCTGTAAATAAACGGGCCACCAGTCGTCCCAGGGGAGTACAACCGATAATTACTGCGCCGGTGGTGTGGGTGTCGGTGATACGTAGCAGTTTAGCCAAGGGCTTCGCCGTTAAGCCCTGAATGAACACCGTCATCATAATGGTGAGAAACACAATCGATTTGATCGCATCGCCACCGTTAATGCCCCGTTCAGTCAACAGTAGGGAAAATAGGGAGGCAACGGATGCAGAAACAATACCCCGAGGGGCAATCCAAGCCACAAAAAGTTTCTGTCGCCAGTTAAAAGCGCTAGTCCAAGTACAAATAGCGATACTAATGGGACGAATGACTAGCATTAACACCGCCACAGTGAGCACACTGCCCCAGCCCAAAGCCCCAAAGCTACTCAGGGATAATTCCGCCGCCAGCAGAATAAATAGCACCGAGACACAAAGCAGGGTTAATTTACCTTTGAATCGTCGCAAAAGTCGGTTATCAGGCAGGGCAGAGGAGTTGAGGTAAATGCCCATGGCTACGGTGGCCATTAAGCCCGATTCACTCAGGGATGCTTGGGCCGCACCAAATACTCCCCACACCCCCGCTAGCACCACCAGATTACTGACATCTTCCGAGAGAAAGCTGGCCCGTTTGAGGAAATTACTCAATAGCCAACCGCCCCCCACCCCGATCGCCAGGCCAACCCCAAGGCGCAATATTAGGCCCATGGCAATTTCGATAATGTCGGTTTCAACGCTGACATTGGTATTAAAAATGGTTTCCAATACCACCACTGCCAGGATTGCTCCCACCGGATCGATCAGTACCCCTTCCCCCTCCAGTAGGGTAGCCACAGACTTCTGCACCTGGACCTGTTTAATTAGGGGGCCCACCACCGTTGGCCCGGTTACCACCACCAAGGAGCCGTATAAAAAAGCTAAATACCATGGGAACTCCGCCAACCAATGGGCCGCTAATCCCCCTCCCACTAGGGTAATTAGGGTGCCGATGGTGACCAAATTACGCAGACTACCGGAAACCTGGCCCAATTCCCGCAGGCCTAAATTTAAGCCCCCCTCAAACAAAATAATCGCCACGGAAAGGGAAACAATTACTTCCAAACCATCCCCAAAATTGGCGGGTTGAATCCAATGCAAGCCGCTGTTGCCGAGGATGACACCAAAAATAAGCAAAAAGACAATGCTTGGTAGTTTGAGAAATCCCGCCAATACTTGGGCCCCAATGCCAAACAGGACAGTGAGGATAATCTGGAGGGTAAGGGAAAATGATCCTTCCATAAGGCTCAAAGGAATTGGTTCTGCCTGTGGGTTAACGGTAAATCATTGCCAGGGTTGTGGCCCTTTAAGTTAAAAGGCCAAATAACTCCCCTCCAAAGTAAGGTAGTCTGCCACCAACTGGGGAGCTTGCTCCGGGAGAACTGTTTACCAACCTAAAATTTATCGCCAATTCACTCAAGTCTTTGGACTTTACACAATTTGTCGGTTAAACAATTAAAAAATTAAAGGCGGCACCCAGATTCGAACTGGGGGTAAAGATTTTGCAGACCTCTGCCTTACCACTTGGCTATGCCGCCATGTCCGGCCAATTATTATAACAGAGTTGGCAATCTAGACCAAACGGCGATCGGTCAGCAACTCATAGCCCGTGGCCGTTACCAACACCGTATGCTCAAACTGGGCCGAAAGGGCATTGTCCACCGTCACCACCGTCCATCGATCGCCAAGGGTACGGGTGAAACGGGAACCAGCATTGACAATTGGCTCGATCGCCAAGGTCATGCCCGGTTTAAGTTTAACGTTGGGCAAATCCCGGCAGCGGACGTTAAACACATGGGGGTCTTCGTGGAGGGCCTGGCCCACCCCATGGCCGGTGAACTCTTCCACAATGGTGTAACCGGTGGGCTTAACGTAATCCTCGATTGCCCCGGCAATGTCCATCAGGTAATTACCAGGCTTCACCTGTTCAATCCCCGCATACAAGGCCCCTTCCGCTACTTCCATCAACCGCTGGGCTTGGGGGGAAACCTTACCCACCGCAATGGTGATGCAGGAATCCCCGTGGTAGCCCTGGAAATAGGCTCCGGTATCTACTTTGAGCAAATCGCCGGAACGAATTTTCTTACGGCGACGGGGAATGCCATGGACCACTTCATTATTCACGCAAGCACAAATGGAAGCGGGAAAGCCGTGGTAACCCTTAAAACTGGGAGTGGCCCCCAGGGAGCGAATTCGTTCCTCTGCTAACTGGTCTAAATCCCCGGTGGTCATGCCCGGTTGCACCGTGGCGGCAATCTCCTTCAATACCTGGGCGGCGATCGCCCCGGCTTGGCGCATAATGGCAATTTCGGCGGGGGTTTTAATCTGTACTCCCCGGCGGGAACGTTTTTTTGCCTTTGGTGTCGGGGAGGGTACGGGGGAAGGGGGCGCAAATAACTGGCTGAGTAAATTCATAGGATGGGTGCCCAAAAATCTAGGCCATGCTGGCCTTGACTTCCTCCAAAGTTTCCATGGGAATATCCTGGGCATCCCCAGCAAAATCGTTATCTGGGGTTAAAAACAACATACAGTGACATTCCTTGCGCTCCCGCATAGGCACACAGGGGCAATTCCAAAAGGTATTTTTTACTTCCGCTTCCTTGTCTTCGTAGTGGCGACAGGGGCACAGGGGAGAACCCAATTCCTCTTTATGGCGAGCTAAACCCTCGATAACAACGGCGGTGACGGAAAGATCACTACAAAAATAGGTATCCGTACGTTTAGCATACTGCTCCGCAAAATTTTTCATTGCGGCCAGTGTTTTGTTGTTCTGGGTGTCACTGCTGGTCATAGATTCTCAAGGGAATTTAGATGGTCGGCACAAACGCCAATTTTGCCGTCGGTGTATTTATCTTGACACACTATTGGAGCAGAGCCAAAAACCGACGAATCACCCCAATTGTTACCCCAGGTAATTCCAAATGGGGCGTTAACCCCACGTCTTTAATTTCCACAAAAGCTTTAATGGCATTGGGGTTCAGCGCCGCTAAACGACGACCGATCGCCGGAGGGGTAAATTGGGCATATTCTCCCCAGAGGATAGCCGTAGTAACGGTTAAATCCGGCATAAATTGGGCCAAATCAAAGCAGAGATCCCCCCTAACAAAGGACAGGGCTGCATATTCCGCCCTGGGTTGGGTGGCGGACTCCAGATAGGCATCGATAATTTCGGGATAAATGCGCCGGGCTTGGGCAAATTGTCGTTGTTCCAAAAAATTCATAATGCCCGCTGTGTTGGCAATGCCGGTGGTGTAGATAAAACGATCCAGCACTGGCACACTGACCAATTGGGCAAAAAAGTTACTGCGGTAATCTTCACCAAAGTCCGATAGCCCTGTGGGGGTACTCAGAATTAAACCTGTAAATAGGTTGGGATGCTCTATGGCAGTGCGAACGGCGATCGCCGCCACCAAGGAAGAGGCAATCACCATCACAGGTTGGTCACAGGTTTGTTGCAAAAATTCCTGAATAACCTGGATATAGTCCTGGGGAGTGTAATTTTTCACCGGATGATCGGAGCGACCCCAACCCAACAAGTCCGGCGCTAACACCCGGTAGTCAGCAGCAAAAGCCGGATAAACCTTCGACCATTCGTAGGCAGAAGAACCACCCCCAAAGCCATGGAGAAATACCAACGTTTGGCGATCGCCGAGGGAATCTACCGCCTCTACCCAGGGGGCCTCCGTTGCTTCGTAGTAAACAATGGTTCCCAGGGAAGTAACTAGGGAATTGCGGGTAAAGCCAAGGGGTTCAATCATGCTGTCTCCTAATGGTTGTGGCATTGACCAAAGCGACTGGTCTTCTTCAGTATGGTTTAGTTTTTTTGCCCGTGGCGGGATTTGGGGCCAGAAATTGGACCGCTTTTCTTTTGTTCCCGTTGCAATAACTTTTGCCCCCACCGGGGATAAAAACTCAGATAAATGAGCAAATTGCCCCAAAATAACGCCCCCAGCAGCAAATAAGTTTTGAGCCAAAAATTACCCTGAAAATCCTCCATAATGCCCACACTAGCCATACTAAACGCTAGGGTTAACACCACTAACAGTAACCGTTTGGAAATCCTCAATTGCTTTCTTCGAGATGGTTGCTTGCCCACAAATTTTGCCCTTGATAGAATTTGGCACCGTTGAATTGGAACTGGGAGGTTGCCCCTAGAATGGTTAAAAGTCGCAGGGAAAGCCATGGCCGTTGGTGTTTGTAACCATGCCCCACCGGGGACTAGGGCGGTCAGCTTATCCCATGGCGGGTTTTTGCTAACCTGGTTGTAAATCAATTGCTCTTTTAATTTATGGTTCGTCGTCGTTCGGTGCCTTGGATTCATCGCTATTCCCGTTTCATTATGGGGGCGATCGCCGTCCTGGGGATCTTGATCACCTCCTACCTGGCCTATATTTCCTTCACCGGGGGAGAAGCCCTTTGTCCCGTGGACCAGGCCACCGGTAGCTCCAGTTGTGACCTGGTGTTACAGAGTGCCTACGCCAAAGTTTTTGACATTCCCCTCAGTGTTTTTGGGCTGGCAGCTTATCTGGCCATGGGCATTGCCGCTTTGGTGCCCTTTTTGGTCAGTGAGGAGAGCAACAAAAAACAGCGTAACTCCCTGGAAGATCTCACCGGAAAATTTCTCCTGGTGGGGGGTACGTCCATGGCGGTGTTCAGCGGTTACTTAATGTACATCTCCTTTTTCCGGCTCCAGGAAGCTTGCTGGTACTGCCTAACTTCTGCTATTTGTTCTTTGTTGTTGTTCATTTTGGCGATCGTTGGTCGGGAGTGGGAAGAAGTGAGTCAAGTATTTTTTACCACCGTCGTGGTGGCCATGGTAACCATTGTCGGCACCCTGGGTCTCTATGCCACTGCTGAAGGGCCTAAAGCCGGAGCCGATGGCACAATTCCCATTCCTGCCATTGCCGGTCAACCCAGACCCCCCAGTGGTTGGCCCATCACCACTCAGTCGGGACCAGCGGAAATTGAGTTGGCGGAATACCTCACTGCCAAAGGGGTACTCAACTATGGTGCCTTCTGGTGTCCCCACTGCTATGACCAAAAACTACTTTTCGGCAAAGAAGCATTTGAAAAAATTAGCTATATTGAGTGCGACCCGGCCGGGAAAAATCCCCAGACCCAAACCTGTGTGGATGTCGGTATTCAATCCTTCCCCACCTGGGGCATTGACGGAGAACTAAACCCTGGGGTCAAAACTCTCCGGGAATTGGCAGAGCTCACTGGCTATGAAGGCAATATGGATTTTAAATATGGCCTGAGAAATTAGTTAGACCTACCCAAGGATTAAGCCGACTAACAAAGTGATCCATCGTCTGGCGGTATAGCGACGCCATCATTCCCCGAACAAAATCCCCTCAAGCTAGAGATGGCCTGGGGGATTTTCCTTGATAGTTTTGCGGTTTGATTGCAGTTTTTTATTAGTAATAATTGCCGACTTTGCGATGGTGTACGGCGGTTAACCCTTCTGCTTTAGCTACCCGACCATTGGTTACTTGGCTGTAAACAATCCAGTGATCACTACATTCCATCCGACTAGCTACTTCACACTCCAAATAGGCTAGCGCATCGGTCAAAATAGGCGATCCGTTGCTTGCGGTTTGGGTTTTTACTCCAGCAAAACGATCAGCACCAGGGGGGAAACGTTTGAGGAAATGTTTCATCAAAATTTGATAGTTGCCTTCCTCCAAAATGTTCAACACAAAGCGATCACCGACTTGCATGAGGGATTCAATGGCCCGGTCCTTGGCCACAGCAACGGTGAAACCAGGGGGATTAAAGCTGGCTTGGGAAACCCAAGAGGCAAGCATGGCCCCTTTAACCTCTCCCTTTTGGGCAGTGATGATATACAGCCCCCCACTAATGCGACCGATCGCCTTTTCCAGATCGCTGTCCAGGGATTTGAGTTGTTTTATTTTGGCCGCCTGGATGAGATTTTGACCCAAGTCAGTGCCGGACTCATCACAAAGCTGATAGGTGCTTTCGCTGGGGGTGTCTTTGACCTTGATCACTTTGAAAGCCTCCCGCAAACCCAGGTCTAAAAATTTGGTGCGGAGGGGGTCAATGGGCTCGTCGTCCCCACCATAGGATTCGTATAAACCAAAGACCTGTTTCGGTTGCATGGCGGCCAACACTGCGCCGAAATTGGTGCTTAGATCAGCGTTAGCCTGTAAAGGCGGCATTCCCAGAACTACCCCGCTGGCATGGCCCACCAGTTCCTGGATTTCCTGAGGATCGGCGGAGCTTAGGTCCACCATGTCCACCCCCACGCCGGTTTTAGTAATTCCCTTGGCAATGGCCTGGGAAAGGCGATCGCCGTAGCCATAATCAGCCACATAGAAAACCACCACGGTTTTTTCTGCTTTACTTTGGGACTCGCTCCAATGGCGGTAGCGATGTAATAATTCGCCAACGTTATGGCGCAATAGGGGGCCATGGCCATTGGCAACGGTGCTAATGGTGCCCAGATTATCCATGCGTTTCATGGCGGCGAGAACGGAACGGGCGTTGGGACCCATCAAGCAATCGTAGTAAAACTGGTAATCCGGTGCGATTTTGCCCAAATCGATGTCAAAAACTGCATCGGAGCAATAGTGCATCCCAAACACGTCGCAGGTGAAGAGAATTTCCGTGGCGGGGTCATAGGTGAGCATGGTGTCCGGCCAGTGGAGATTCGGAGCACTGACAAATTCCAAATCATGGCCCTGGCCCAAATCCAGGCGATCGCCACTTTTAACTTGAATACGCTCAAAGGGTTGATGGACAAAATTGTCGAGAAATTGCAACGCTACTTTGGTGGCCACCACCGTAATGCGGGGATTGAGTTGCAAAATGTCTTTTACTAACCCACTGTGGTCTGGCTCAGTGTGGCTGACGATTAGGTAATCAATGCGCTGGGGATCGATTAATCCCTGTAATAAATCTAGATATAACTGGCGGAATTTCTCGTGGGAGCTATCTACTAGGGCAACCTTATCCGCTTGGATTAGATAGGAATTGTAAGTGGTGCCGTTTTGTAGGCCGAATTCAATATCAAACCGGTCCCGGTCCCAGTCCAAAGAACGGATAGCAGTAATATTTTTGGCGATCGCCTCAGTTTGGGTAGAAAGCCGCTTTTGGGGGGGGAGGGGGGTAGTGAACATGCCGTACTCCTAGGACTGGTAATGAAAACTCTCTGTCCAGTGTATCCCAGGGGCCAGAGCCGGGGAAAGTTAACAAACATTGATATTTTTAACTCTAACGATTACGACTTTCCCTAGAGACTTCAGAGACGATACATGATGCTTTCCCCATGGCTATCGGTGCCACAGGTGCGGAACAGATTATACAAATCCCCCAGGTAACAAACTTCTTCCATTTGGGGCACAGAACTCTGCCAAGGTTTGGGATTGCCATAGGCATAAAATGCCTCTACCCCATCAATGCCATGGCGGGCTGCCGCTGGGATCAAGTGACTGGCGGGCTGACGGTACCGGGCTGGATGGGCCAACACCACTAAGCCACCGGCATCATGGAGAGCCTTAATGACTTTGGGCGCTTGGGCATAGTACTTATCCGGGCGATCGCCGGTTAGATAGGGGTCTAGGACCGGGTGGGTAGGGTCAAAGTCATAGCCCAGGATGTGCACTTCAGTGCCGTCTAAATTGGCGGTAATTTCAATGCCAGTCCAAAGTTGGGGCCGGAGACTAGGATAATGGCAATGTTCGGTGAGCCAGCGCTGGGCCCGGTAATAACCCGCCACACAATGGTGGTCTGTGATCGCCAAACCCTGTAATTCTTGATGTATGGCCTGTTCGATCAAACCCTCCGGGGTCATCTGGCCGTCGGAACATCGGGTGTGGAGATGAAAATTATAAAACCGTGGACAACTGGTGGGGGTCAGGGACTGCCAAACAGTTGTAAGTTGGCGCTCCATCTGTTGAGACTGCGGAGAAATAAGGTCGTTAACCATGAATAAATGCCATCCTGACAACGGGTTGGTGCTGGATATAAATACATCCCACCCTTTTCCCACAATAACAAAACTTTACATAATTGGCTTTTTCCCTTCGTCCAGTCCTTGGGGGCAAAAGTTCCCCACCACCGACCATTAGTTTTCCCTTGTCAAGCCATCATCAATTTATCGGTAAGAATCAGCCTAAATAAAACCCGAAAAAAATCACAGCGCTCAGGCTGGGTTACATTAGGTGGAGATCGGAAATTATTTTCTTCCAAGACTCATGGGGCAATGGTTTAAGCGTAACATCGGTAGAGTGAACCCCGTGTACTTTTCTCTCTGCTCAGAACCTGCGTTTTAAGGTTGGGTTTCTATGGAGTCGGCCACCATGTCTTTTCCCATCAGCAAGACCTACTTTTTGGCAGGGTTGCACTGTCCAAAACGTCTATGGTTGTCTATCTGCCGTCCCGAAGATGCTTCCCCCATGTCCTTGGCCGCTGAACAAAGAATTAAACAAGGCAAGGCGATCGGAGTGGCGGCCCGGGAATCTTTTAAAAATGGCATATTGGTGGACGGAAATCTTAAACATTGCCTAGAGAAAAGTTGGGAATTGACGGTGGTGGGGGCAGGGCAAGGAGTGGAATGTTTATTTGAACCGGCTTTTTTGTACGACGATATTTTGGTGCGCTGTGATGTATTGCGGCGCTTACCTTCAGGAAATTGGGAAATTATTGAAGTAAAATCCGCCACTAAGTTAAAAGACGAACACATTGCCGACTTGACCTTGCAACATTACGTGTTGGAGGGGTTGGGGTTAACGGTGGAAAAAACGAGCCTCATGGTGGTCAATCCCATGGCCAGGAATTGGAGTGTGGTGCAGGATAGATTTTGTTATCAGGATGTAACGGCGGCGGTGGTGCGTTGGCGTGGGCAGTTACCCCAAAAACTGGCAGAATTCCGCACATTGTTGACGGAACCGACCGCTCCCCAAGTGCCCATTGGCAGCCATTGCGATCGCCCTTACCGTTGTCCGTTTAAAGATCATTGCTGGCAGAATGTGCCGCCGATTTCCATTTTTGACATTCCTTTGTTGAAGCAGGATAAATTGCAAAATTTGATGAATTCTAATATCTGGAATCTGGAGGATATTCCGGCGGAGTTTCCCTTGACCCAAAAGCAAAGAACATTCATTGACCGGATGACGGCAGCAAAACCCCAAATAGACCAGGATTTATTGAGGCAATTGTTGGGGCAGATTCAACCCAATCAGCCTTTGTACTTTTTTGATGTGGAAACCCACAGTAGTGCCATTCCCCGTTTTGCCGGTCTGCACCCCTACGAACGCTGTATTTTTCAGTACAGTTGCCACCGCCTTAATCCCGACGGTTCCCTGGAACACTTTGAATATTTACACACGGAGGATTCCGATCCCCGACTCCCCCTACTTATTTCCCTAATACACCACATTGGCGATCGGGGGTCAGTGGTGGTTTATAACCAGTCCTTTGAAAAGGGAGTATTACAACAGTTGGCAGCGGCCTATCCCAACTATGGGGCCAAAATTAATCAGATTATCGATCGCCTCTGGGATTTACAGGTAATCTTTAAAAGGGCGTATTTCCATCCTGGTTTCCGGGGTTCCTATTCCCTCAAAAAAGTTCTGCCGGTGATGGCCCCCCAATTTTGCCACGACGACTTGGTCATCAAGTCCGGCAATGAAGCCCCTCTAGTGTGGGAAGCACTGCTGGAATGTTCCGCGCCGGATAAAAGGGCAGAAATGGCCCAACAACTACGGGAGTATTGTGGTTTAGATACCCTGGGTATGGTGAAAATTTATGAGGTTTTGCAACAGGAATTAAAAGATTGACCAGGACTAACAAGGATCGATTGCCATGGATAATCTAGTCGCTCTCCCCATCCTCTTTACCCTGACTTTGGTGATGGTCATCGAATAGGATCAGGGTTTCCGCTGCCTGACGGGGAGAATCAGTGTCTTTTCTCAATGAGGCTGGGATTATGGGGGGGAGATTTTCTCCTTTTTCGTTTGACAAAAGTTCATAGGTTTCTTTTGCTTGGGCTTCCACCAACTCAGGCGATCGCCATCGGGGAGTTTTCAATGGGGAAACTGGAGAAATTGGCAATTGGGGAACAGGCAAAACCAGGGCCGCCGAAGGAGTATCTTCCTGAGCTTCACGGACAATATTTTTAACAAAAAAGTTAATTGTTTCTTCCTTTAACCAACCCTTGAGCACCGCCACCGAACCGAAGCGGACCCCCAACCGTCGTTGTTCCCGCAAAATACGTTCGATCTGGTCTTCATCCAAAAGATGGGCCATCTTCAGATAGTAGCCAATGGGACCTTGCACTGGCTGACCAACCATTGCAGGCCAAAGATCAACAAAAAAGTCCGCCGTTTCCTGGGAAATCCAGCCATGGTGAGAAAGAATCTCCCCCAACAACATCTGGAATTGCTTTTGTTCGTACAAAGCCACCTCCAATTGCCCAGGGGTAATTAGTTTTGCTTCCTGAAGAATAATACCGATGGGCTTTTGGCTGCTGACCATGGTGAACGGGGGAGGAAAAGGGTCCAGAATCGGACAGAATAGACTCTGAATGAAGGAAAAAAGACGTAATTAGGCGTAATTGAACCCTAGTAATCTAACCACCACTAATTTTAGCCTTGTAGCCCTGCTTTAACAAATAAGCAAGAATTTTCTCCCGTTGATCCCCCTGGATTTCCACGCAGTCTTCTTTCAAGGTGCCCCCACTGCCACAAAAACTTTTCAGGGCCTTGAGTAGAGCTTGCTGTCCCATGGCCGATAATTGCAAACCACTCACTACCGTCACCGTTTTTCCTTTGCGGCCAGAACGAGTTGCTTGGATGCGGACATTTTGCTGTTGGGGGGGAAGATCAATTTGCTCCTCCGATAGGGGGTCTGCCACCGGACCAAATTCTTGATAAACAATGCGAGCTGGAGGTTTGGAACTGGCCATAGGACTGGAAAAAAATATTGGGCAACGCTAACAAGTAGGGAGTGATTGAGGAATTAGCGTCCGATCGCCGGGGTAAAATAGTACACATTACGCCTACTAATGAGATTACCAGATTCAACGCTGTTAGTGGGAGAGCTTATTTGTAAAGTTTTGATCTATGGCATGTTGGTAGAATCTTGAGGGCACTTTAGTTTTACTGAGATTTTAAATAGACATCAGGCTTTTCCCGCTTGAGCAAAAACAAACTGAGGGTTAACCAGATAAAGCCCACTCCGTAACCAGCCAAAATATCTGTTGCCCAATGAACCCGACAATACATACTGGCAATGCCAATGAAGCCGACCCAAAGGGTGGCACCAAGATAAATTTGCCAACGGTATTGGGGAAAATGGGCCGCCAACAAAAAAGCTAAGTAGAAGTAAAACACCACTCCGCCCGCCGCATGGCCACTAGGAAAACTACGCCCATCCACATCCACTAAACGGGGTAAAGGTCGAGTACGGTTAAAAAAGGGCTTCAACACTTGGTCAATTACCAAAAGAATGCCCAGGGTGGCAAAAACTAGATATTTAATCTCCGACCAATAGCGTTTCCAAGCTAAAAAACCTAGGGTGATGGCAATCATCGTGGCGGTCAATTCCACCCCCGTACCTTTATAGACTTTGATCCAAAAAGGGGCCATGGCCTCGGGAATTACCTTATGGAGGAAATCTAAAAAGGCAATGTCAAAGGCGATTTCCTTTAAATCGTTCACTTCCTTAAAATTGTGGCCTAGGGCGATTAATAATCCAACGATCGCCAAGCAGCAGAAAAAGGGAACCCGACCGACAATGGTTAACCAGGGAGGTAAAGAAGTATGGGCCGAAGACTTCATTGGCAAGGTGTAAGAATTGACAATTTTTAAGCATAGGGCCATTTGTCGACCGACGGAGATCAACGGCGACGGTGTATGGGCTGGAATAATGATGATAGTTCAATCACCTTAGTTTGTAGGCTCGAACAGGGGTCCGCTCCTCGCTTTAGTTGATATTCCAATTCCAACAACAGGGGTAAGGTTTTGAGCAATTGCCCGCCGGTAATGCCCCGCAATTCCTTCTTTAAAAAATACAAACGTTTGGGATTACTGAGATCGGCCTGGGCGGCGATCGCTTTGTCATCTTTTTCCCCTGCCTCCAAAGCAAGCTTGATCAATGTCCAAGTACGAAACTGGCCGGTGAGGGTAGCCAATATTTTTAAAGCCGGTTCGTTGTGGGTCAGCAATAAGTCTGCCACCAATTGCAATGCCTGGGGGGTTTCTCCATCCCGGATCGCCTGGGCTAATTGCAAACTATTTTGGGTGCTGGTATTGACCAACTGTTCTACCTGGGCCACCGTTAAGGGGCCCGTTTGACTCTCGCTATAGAGTTTGAGCTTGCCCAACTCATTCCAAATTAGCCTCGTGTCATTACCCAACGCTTCTGCCAAAAAACCTTCCGTTTCCGTTGCTAAGGGAAGTTGCAGATCCTGGGCGATCGCCTGAATTTGATGGATGAGAGCGTCCACATTCCAGGGTGAAATGAGGGCAAATTCCCGGATAGTGGCATTACCTTCCAAATATTTGGTCGATTTCAGTCGGCGATCGAGCTTTTTACTGGATGTGAATAGTAAATGGCAGTCGGTGGGAATGGCGGGCAAACTTTTTTGCAACCTAGCCAGCAAACCATCGTCGCAACTTTGTCCTAAGGTGGAGTCCACCACCCACACCAGGCGATCGCCACTACCAAAAGGGGGTGTCAAGGCTTGCTCCAGACCCCGTTGGGTAGCATCAGCTTGTTCCCCCGGAATTTTTTCAAAATTAAAGGCCTCCCATTGGGGATCTAAACAACGTTTCTGCAGTTGTTTGACTGCTTGGTGCAGGGTAAATTGGTCTTCGCCCCAATAGAAATATACGGGCATAGCAACACCGGGGGATTTTCATGTAGCTTCCCTTAAGCTTAGGCCAGGGGGCGTTTCACACAAACTTTTAACGACTAACGACCTTTGAGAGCTTTTTGAAAGTTTTTGCGATAGGAGGGATTGACCAGGAGCAGTCCAGGCCATAGCAATGCCAGGGAGATGCGGGTTGCTAAGCTACGATTAAAATTGGTGTGGCGATAGCCAGAAAGAAAACGCCAGACCCCGCCGACGTAGACCACCAAAAGAACAAACGAAACTAAATATCCCATAGTGCTTGAGACGCCGAGAGTGGAAACTGTGCTCAAAGGCGGTTACTGGGTTCATTTTAGCAAATTACCCACCAGGACACAGCATCCGACAAGGTGATTGCCTTTTAAATAGTTCAAAAGTTTTGTTAATTATCAATTTTGGTTGTGGATATTTTGGCACAACTTTTGTCGGAACTATTCATAAAAAGTTACTTATCCATGTCTAATAAGGTAATAAAAAAACAAACATTGACTATTTCTTGGTTAACACTTAGTCAAGTTTTGGGGGGAATAACTATGGTGTTGGCCCAATCCATTCCCCCGCGCTTCCAAGGCACATGGGTAGAAAATTTAAAAAACTGTGCTCTACCCATGGACGACACTAGATTAGTTCTATCAGATGGTTGGGTCGATTTCCATGAGTCGAGGGGAAAAATAACTGCCGTAACAGTGGATGATGAGCTAAATCTTCGTGTGACTGCTAAATTAGCGGGAGAAGGAGAAACTTGGAAAGATACCTTTCATTTTCGCCTTTCCGAGAATCATCAAAAATTAACTAGCATTCACGAAGATGGCATCAGTTTTACCCGTCACCGATGCCCATAAATCATTAGGATTAACACAATAAACACCTTTAATGTTTAATGTAGTTGGATTTTAAAACTACGGTGCCAACCAAGAGAAGGGTGCAAAGGGAATATTTCTGGCCACCCAATAAGCTAAAATCGCCTGTAGTATGAACCAGATTACCTTGGGGGGAACAAACCAAACTAATAAAGTCCGCCCATTAATAGTTTTTAAGCCATAGGCAACGTAGGAATAAATCATAAATGGGAGGGAAATCATCATCAAAGGATTTAGGCCAAAAGCTCCCACTAAGTTGCCATGCAATAATTGATGCAACGCCCGTAAAGTGCCGCAACCGGGGCAGTACAGCCCAGTTAAACTGCGAAAGGGGCTGGGGGGAAATAATTTCGATGAAGCAGGATCAAACAGGAACAGAAGAGTGCCAGCAACGACAATGGTTAGGGTTACCAAAGTGAATACTAAATATTCCTTGGCCTTAGCGGATAGTAATGGAGATGGGGAATAATTTTTCAAACTAAACATGGTATTCGTTAATGAATGGTGAACAAGGCAAAGTCAAAAAATGTAACTTTAATTACTGACCAAAGACGGCGGCAATAACCACTAGCACAAAATAGATGGCAATGAAAATTATGCCGGCACCAAAGGACCACCAACAAAACTTTTTCGCTTCCTTGGAAGCCTTTACAGCGCCTTCATAGTCCCCTGAAGCTAAACGAGAATTAACTTCCGATGCTTTGATAATGGCCACAATACCCAGGGGTAAGCAACAAAATAGAGTTACCAGGATCGATTGCGCCAAGTAATTTGGTACATACTGATTTGTCATAAAACAAACTCATTTCTGAGTAGACTGGAATATACCAGCCAGGATAGACAGAAATTATCTTAATGGTTCATTTTGTTGCGTTTTCTTCACAATTTGATCTTGCTTATTTGTTAGTTTCAGAGCACTATTAATAACAATAGGGGAATGAAGAGCGCCAAAAACAAGTAATTGTGTTTTTAAAGAAAAACTTGCGATCATGATTTTTATGAAATACAAAGCTGAACAATTTATCAGCTCTTCTGAATTTAGTCCTAGTTTCGCCAAGCTTTCAGAACACGGCAAAAACTCTTTGTCATGCAAAATAGTCAGAAATTACTATGTGATGGCTTCTACAAACTTAACTTCTATTCGTGAGTCTCTTAGGAGATGTCGCGATGAGAGTGGACAGCCACTTAGCTTAAGCCCTAGCGAATTAAAACCATCAAGTTATCGGCTGGAGTTTGAACTAGTAGCACTAATTGCTTCAAATTTGACACAGATGCCAGATTTAGAGAATTTTATCAAAGATGATAAAGAAACTACTAATGAAGATAAATTAATTTTGTTGACTGCTTATCAAGGTTTCAAAAATAAAGTTGATGGATTGTTTAAATTATTTGGTTGGCCATGCTTTGGATTTAAACAAGAAAAAGAAACTTAAAAAATCTTATATTTTTTATTGTTTAAATTGTCACCAATTTTTGTAGGGATGTTGGGCTAAATTGACGTTGTAATAGCGGGCATCATCCGTTACCTCTTCCCCGATCCAGGGAAGTAGACTTATTTTTTCACCAGTGTAGGTTAATTCCACTTCCGCTAAAATTAGACCCTGGTTATCCCCCAAAAACTCGTCTACTTCTCAGGTTTTACCATGGTAATCGAGGCAATAACGATATTTTCAATCAGGGGCGGTGAACAGAGTTCTGTCAAAATTTAATTGGCTTCCACTGCAAGAATTTCATACTCAAATCCAAGCGGGCAATGCTGGCATTTTTACCCTTAATGGTGAGATAGGCCCGATCGCCAATGGTACGGACTCGCAGCGTAGTTAAATCTGGGGTGGCAATGTAACCTTGACGGTACAAATAACCCTGGACTAAACTCCGCCAGCGGTCATCTTTAACCAGGAATTTATGTTCAATCTCGATGGCCACAACCTCCGCCCCCCGATGTTGCAAGTTTTATTTGATGATTACCGGTAAGCTCAACAATCCGATAGGTTTCCATTGTCCTATACATTTCTGGGCAAACGAGTGGGCTTTCATCTGTATTCTTCCATGGCCCACAAAATTTTGAAGGCCACCACTGACAGGATTGGTGTTGGGGGGCATCAACCCATTCTTTTCGCCGGACTACGTTAACCATAATGTGTCGGAAGGGAATGAATCTCCGGGTTATTCAAAAAATTAGTGGTCACAAGAATTTGAATGTGTTGTCCCACTATCTGGCGGCTTCTGAACAGGAGAAGGAGCAAGCTTTATCAATGATCTTGTTTTAAAATTGATTGATATGATGATGGCTTCGTAAGTACTAATATCGAACAAATCAACCTATTTCTTTCCATGATAAC
Source organism: Synechocystis sp. IPPAS B-1465 (assembly GCF_003015225.1). Taxonomy (GTDB): domain Bacteria; phylum Cyanobacteriota; class Cyanobacteriia; order Cyanobacteriales; family Microcystaceae; genus Synechocystis. The sequence goes on from NZ_CP028094.1 coordinate 2,818,711, forward strand.
TTCTCCTACAAATTTAAATTCTTTACCTATTCCCCCCGGTGACTTTGGTTTACCGTGGTTAGGAGAAACTCTCAATTTTCTTAATGATGGGGACTTCGGTAAAAAGCGGCAGCAGCAATTTGGCCCAATTTTTAAAACCCGTTTATTTGGCAAAAATGTCATTTTTATTTCTGGGGCATTAGCGAATAGATTTTTATTCACCAAGGAGCAGGAAACTTTTCAGGCAACTTGGCCCCTCAGCACCAGAATTTTGTTAGGACCTAATGCGTTAGCGACTCAAATGGGAGAAATACATCGCTCGCGCCGTAAAATTCTATACCAAGCTTTTTTACCCAGGACATTGGACAGTTATCTCCCAAAAATGGATGGCATTGTTCAGGGATATTTGGAGCAATGGGGTAAAGCCAATGAAGTGATTTGGTATCCCCAATTAAGACGAATGACTTTTGATGTGGCGGCAACGTTGTTCATGGGGGAAAAAGTAAGTCAAAATCCTCAATTATTTCCCTGGTTTGAAACTTATATTCAAGGGCTATTTAGTCTGCCAATTCCTTTACCTAATACCCTATTTGGTAAATCCCAACGAGCAAGGGCTTTGTTATTGGCTGAGCTTGAAAAAATTATTAAAGCTCGACAACAGCAACCCCCCAGTGAAGAAGATGCATTGGGCATATTATTGGCCGCCCGAGATGATAATAACCAACCGTTATCTTTGCCGGAGCTGAAGGATCAAATTTTATTGCTATTGTTTGCCGGACATGAAACTTTAACTTCCGCATTATCTTCTTTTTGTCTATTGTTGGGACAACATTCTGACATTCGAGAAAGGGTCAGACAGGAACAGAACAAATTGCAGTTAAGCCAAGAGCTGACGGCAGAAACTCTTAAAAAAATGCCCTATCTAGACCAAGTGTTACAAGAAGTATTGCGGTTAATTCCTCCTGTGGGCGGTGGTTTTCGAGAATTAATCCAAGATTGTCAATTTCAGGGTTTTCATTTTCCCAAAGGCTGGTTAGTTTCTTATCAAATTAGCCAAACCCACGCCGATCCTGATTTATATCCTGACCCAGAAAAGTTTGATCCAGAACGGTTTACTCCTGATGGTAGTGCAACTCATAATCCTCCCTTTGCCCATGTTCCCTTTGGCGGTGGCTTACGGGAATGTTTAGGTAAGGAATTTGCTCGGCTGGAAATGAAATTATTTGCCACCCGATTAATCCAACAATTTGATTGGACATTGTTACCGGGGCAAAATTTAGAGTTGGTTGTTACCCCTAGTCCCCGGCCCAAAGATAATTTGCGAGTAAAGCTACATTCACTCATGTAATTATTTGGTAGTGAAATTATTATTGGCGATCGCCAATCCCAGTGGCTAGGGACCTCAGTTTTGGTAGATACTATTGCCGTGGGACAATTTGCCCATTTTTTTTCCTTGGTAAGGATATTGACTTAAATGCTTCCTAAAATTTCTTTGGCCGCAGTGGGGTTAACGGTGGGGGGAATCCTCACCATTACAGGCTTTGTGGCCTACGCCCTCGACTATGCCACCCTCAATCTGGCTGGCTTTTTCTATGGCATTCCCTTAGTGTTAGGGGGCTTGGCCCTTAAGGCGGCGGAGTTGAAACCTATTCCATTTAGTCAACCGACCTCAGAAAAAATTATCGCCCTGCGAAACCAACTGGCCACCCCCACCCAAAATCAAATTCGCAAAGATGTGACCCGTTACCGTTACGGCCAGGAAGCCCATCTGGACGAATCCCTAGAGCGCCTAGGTTTGAGTCCCACGGATGAAGAAAGACCAGTACTCACTAGTCTTTTGGAACAGGATTGGGAGGGAAAATACGTGCTTACCCTAACCTTTACCTCCCCCTTCATCAGCCTGGAAACTTGGCAGGAAAAGCAGGAAAAAATTGCCAAATTCTTCGGCCCAGACCTGGAAGTTACCGTCGCTGAGCCGGAAGAAAAAGTGGTGACAGTGAATCTAATTTCCCAATTAGCCCTCCCGTAATTTGTCCAACACGCTATTAGCCCTCCCGTAATTTGTCCAGCACTGTCCGGTCCTCCAGGGTGGAAGTGTCCCCGGAAATTTCCTGCCCGGAGGCTAAACTCCGCAACAGACGACGCATAATTTTGCCGGAACGGGTTTTGGGTAACACATCGGTGAAACGGATTTCCGCTGGCCTGGCGATCGCCCCAATTTCTTCAGTGACGTGCTTGACCAAATCTTTTTTCAACTCTTCACTGGGTTCAGCGTTACCCTCCAGAGAAACAAAGGCGAAAATGGCTTCCCCAGTCAATTCATCGGGGCGACCCACCACCGCCGCTTCCGCTACGAGGGGATGGGAAACCAAAGCCGATTCAATTTCCATAGTGCCTAAACGGTGACCAGAGACATTAATCACATCATCCACCCGGCCCATGACCCAAAAATAACCGTCTTTATCCCGGCGGGCCCCGTCCCCAGCAAAGTAGAGATATTGTCCCTCCTTGGGTTGAATATGTTCCCAATAGGTATGGCGGAAGCGATCGGTGTCGCCGTACACATCCCGAATCATGCTGGGCCAAGGTTGTTTAATCACTAAAAAGCCCCCTTGGTCTGACTCGACGGGATTGCCATCTAAATCAACAATTTCCGCCACAATGCCGGGAAAAGGTTTGGTACAAGAACCGGGTTTGGTAGGGATAGCTCCAGGTAGGGGAGTGAGCATAATGCCGCCGGTTTCCGTTTGCCACCAGGTATCGACAATGGGGCATTTACCGCCGCCAATGACCCGGTGGTACCACATCCAAGCTTCGGGGTTAATGGGTTCCCCCACAGTGCCCAGTAAACGGAGAGAGGATAAATCCCTGGCGTTGGGTACGGCTTCCCCCATGCGAATAAAGGCTCGGATGGCGGTGGGGGCGGTGTAGAAAATATTCACCCCATACCTTTCAATTACGTCCCAAAAACAACCGGGGTTGGAGGGGCGGGGCACCCCTTCATACATTACCGTTGTTGCACCGTTGGACAGGGGGCCGTAAACAATGTAGCTGTGGCCCGTAATCCAACCCACATCAGCGGTACACCAATAAACGTCCGTATCTTTGAGGTCAAAGATCCATTTGGTGGTCATGTGGGTGTAAAGGTTGTAACCCCCGGTGGTGTGGACCACGCCTTTTGGTTTGCCAGTACTGCCAGAGGTGTAGAGAATAAACAGCATATCTTCACTGTCTATGGGTTCCGCTGGGCAATGGGCCGACTGTTGAGGTTGGAGTTCGTGCCACCAGTGGTCCCGTCCCGCCGTCATGGTCACATCGGCTTTAGTTCTTTGCACGACGATGACGTTTTCCACGCTGGGGGCACCGTGTTCCAGGGCCTTATCCACTTCCTGCTTCAGGGCGATCGCCTTATCTTTACGAAAACCACCGTCGGCAGTTATGACCAATTTGGCTTCAGCATCCACTAATCGATCCCGCAGGGCTTCCGCACTAAACCCACCAAACACAACACTATGGGGCGCACCGATACGGGAACAGGCCAACATGGTGATCGCCGCTTCGGGAATCATGGGCAGATAAATTGCTACCCGATCACCTTTTTGCACGCCTAAACTTTTCAGGGCATTGGCAAACTGACACACTTCCCGATGGAGTTGGGCATAGGTAATTATCCGGGAATCTCCCGGTTCCCCCTCCCAAATAATGGCCGCCTTATTGCGCCGCCAGGTGGTTAAGTGCCGATCCAAACAGTTATGGGAAATATTTAACTGACCCCCCACAAACCATTTCGCAAAGGGAGGTTGCCAATCCAAAACCTGGTCCCATTTTTTAAACCAATGTAATTCCTGCTCCGCCAGCTCACCCCAAAACTTCTCCGGATTGCTGGCCGCCCGGCTGTACAGTTGCTCATACTCCCGCCCACTACGCACGTAAGCCCGCTCACTAAATTCTGTAGGGGGATCAAACAGTCGCTCTTCCTGCAGGATGGATTCAATGGTATCTGACATGGTTCTCCGTCAAAGTCTTTAATGGCTTGGGCCCAACGTTGATGATTGTCGCAAAAATTTTTCCCCTTTCCCCAGATTTGTAACCTTTTGTATTTCTTTGCCTCTGCTGTTTACCCTGGGGGCGATCTAGGATAGAAGAAGGAAACTAGTATTGGTCCGGGTTAATTGGACAGTGGGGAAAAGATCAAGAAAACATCGGACCCTTTACACGCAGCCCATAGCCCATTCACTCGGAGGATAAATCTATGAAACGGAACTATCTACTGACGGCGATCGCCACCCTTGGGATTTTGGCCAGTCTAGCCCCCAACGCCAACGCCCAATTTCGTAACTACAATCGCTACAACAACTACAATAACCCTGGCGATCGTATTGGCACTCCTGGTTTTAGCCAACCGATCTTTATGCCTAATCGCAGCGATACCTATCCTAATAGTTACTACAGAGGCCACAACCGTAATTACCGGGGCAAGGACGAATTAACCATCATCAATGGCGGTAGTAATTGCATCAACTGTAGGGTGGACGGTTGGGAGCGTCGGGATAGGGATAATAATTGGCACCATCAACGTTATCGCCAGGAGTATTTTTATTACTAATATTGCCCTAGTTAATAGCAACAAAAATCCCCGCTGAACTTAATGAAGTCAACAGGGAAACGGTTGCTTATGGGGAAACCTTAGTGATGATCAGAAAATGTCTGAATCATGTTCAAATCATTTCCTAGGCTTTGTTGGCCATCGCAGTTTCCGGAGGAAGTTTAATATCCTTGGCTAACCCCAGCAAAGATAGGAATTTAATGGTCATCCAAGTTAAATCCACTTCCCACCATTGCAAACCATGGCGAGCAGAGTACTGATAGGCGTGGTGATTATTGTGCCAACCTTCACCGAAAGTTAACAATGCTACCCACCAACAATTGCGGGAATAATCATTGGATTCATGGCTAACGTAGCCGAACTTATGGGTGGCACTGTTGACAAACCAAGTGAAGTGGAAAACAAACACTAGGCGGACAAAAATGCCCCAAATAACGAAGGGCCAGCCCCCTAAGGCAAATAAAATCAAGCCTAGGGCGACCTGGATAAGAATTAGATTATTCTGGCAAAATTGATAAAATTTATCGTCTTGGATATCCTTGGTGTAGCGGGGAATATCAGCTTTAGCAGGAATTTCAAACATCATCCAGCCGATGTGACTCCACCAAAAACCCTTATTAGAATCGTGGGGATCCGGGGTGGTGTCAGAAAATTTGTGGTGCATACGGTGTAAGCCGACCCACTCAAATACGCCCCCCTGACAGGCTAGGGTGCCACAGATTACGAAAATATACTCTAACCATTTAGGAACATTGAAACTGCGGTGGGAAATACAACGGTGAAAACCTAAAGTAATGCCAATGCCGCCGGTAATTACATAGAGCAAGAAAGCCATCCCCACTGCTTTCCAACTGAAAAACTGGGGCAGGAAAGCCAACAGGGCCACCAAATGAATGGAGGTAAAAAAGAAGATCACAGTCCAAGCTGGAGTCAACTTGGGCTTGGAATCGTTGGGAAGAGCAGCAGTCATGAAAAAAAACCTAACGAAAAAACGGAATAATTGGCGCTTGTTAAAAACGATTAAACTATTGTCAAAAAGTTTGCTTAAATATAGGTATTCAATGTTTAATGGGTTTAACATCGCCGGGATTTACCAACCATCCAAGAAAATCGAATCGGTGATGATCTCGAAGATTGAAAGATAGTTTAAGGGGAATTCCCAAATAACATCAAAAGTTAAATAATGTCTTAATGAAATATTCCAGCTTCCTTAAACAAGCAGAAGAAAACCTAGTCCCAATCTTTTCGGAAATCGACGCAAAGGTCAAGGAAAATCTGTACAAAGTCATAGAGGCATTTCGGCACCATCGGGTAGGGGTACAGCACTTCGCCGGGGTGAGTGGTTATGGCCATGATGACCTAGGCAGAGATACTCTGGACGGGGTTTTTGCTCAGGTGATGGGGGCAGAGTCGGCCGCTGTACGGGTACAGTTTGTGTCCGGAACCCATGCGATCGCCTGTGCGTTGTACGGCATTTTGCGACCGGGGGATGAACTACTGTCGGCGGTGGGCTCTCCCTACGACACCCTCGAAGAAGTGATTGGTCTTAGGGGAAGTTGTCAAGGCTCCCTCGCTGACTTTAACATTTCTTATCGTCAATTGCCCCTCACGGCGGCCGGCACGGTGGATTGGCAAGGGCTAGAAACTGCAGTGCGTCCGGAAACTCGCTTAGTTTTAATCCAACGTTCCTGTGGTTACAGTTGGCGCCCCAGTTTGGCGATCGCCGACATTGCCAGAATTATCGAAATTGTTAAAGCCCAAAATCCTCGCACCCTTTGTTTTGTGGACAATTGCTACGGGGAATTCATTGAGACAGTGGAACCGACGGCGATCGGAGTGGATCTGATGGCTGGGTCTTTGATTAAAAATCCTGGGGGCACCATTGTTACGGCAGGGGGTTACCTAGCCGGGAAAGAGGAATGGGTGGAAGCGGGGGCCTATAGATTGACTGCCCCAGGCATTGGCCGGGAAGGGGGAGCCACTTTTGACCAAAATCGTCTGTTATTCCAAGGCCTCTTCCTTGCCCCCCAAATGGTGGGGGAAGCGATGAAATGTAACCATCTGCTGGCCCATGTGTTTGACCAATTGGGTTACCCGGTTAATCCTGCGCCCCTATCTCCCCGCCGGGATGTGATCCAAGCCATTCAGTTGGGCAGTCCAGAAAAATTATTGGCTTTTTGCCGGGCTCTACAAGGAGCTTCCCCCATTAGTTCCTATCTTCAACCCGTACCCGCCGCTATGCCTGGTTACGCCAGTGAAGTGGTGATGGCTGGGGGCACATTTATTGACGGCAGTACTTCCGAGTTGTCCGCCGACGGACCATTGCGGGAACCCTACACCGTTTTTTGCCAAGGAGGCACCCACTGGACCCATATGGCGATCGCCTTGGAGGAAATTTTGGCCGCCTTTGAGGAGTTGGAGGACGGGAAAAAAGCCTAGATCGTCAACATATCAGCCGTTTAGGGAAGTGGTCTGTGGCAGGGCTAGGAAGACCATCGCCGGTCATAGAATCAGGGTAGCTGGTCAAAACAGCCACAGTATTTGGAGGCGTGATTGACACGATTAGTTATGAAAAATTCCTATTCCGCTCTCTGGGGTCGCCCAGCTAAAGTTGTCCTAGTGGCCCTAATTCTTGGTGGCTTGGGTTTAGCGATACCTAGCTATGCCCAGGAGACCCAAACTTACTACTGCTCCCCAACCGAAACATTGACAATTAAAATGGTGGAAGGATCTGCCATTCAGGTTACCCTGCCGGATGGTCGCACAGTGGTTTTACCCCAAGCGGAATCGGCCTCTGGGAATAAATACAGCAATGGTTTCATCACCGTTTGGTCCAAGGGCAACACTGCCTTGGTGGAAGAGGGCGGCAACGTTAAATGGCAGGATTGCGTCAAAATTTGATCATGTTCATCCCTTCAGAGGACATTAACGCCATGGTTACTACTTCCACCGATCAAACCCGGCGATCGCCTACTTTTTTGTTGGTAACTTTACTGAGTTTGTTAACTGCGGCGTTGGTGTTCTTTCCCGTGCTGGCCCAGGCGGGAGAAGAGGAAAATCCCAATAATCCCATGGGTTACGAAGATGCGGACCGGAAGGATTACGAAAATATGAATCAGGAAAATTATCAGGATTTAACTGACGAAAAATCCGTCGATGATAATAGCTTAGATTACGAACAAGACGATCAGTATGAGAATGACAACCAGTATGAATATGAAAATCAAGATGATGTAAAGTACCGCAATATGAACTAATTAGACCTATTCAAAGGCATTGGTGATCGCCTGTTGACCCTGGGGGCTAGTGGCAAAACCCAAAAATGCTTCCACCTGGGGTGAGGGAGGCGTTTTGTAAAAATAAAATAATTGTCGTCGCAGGGGGTAATTTTCCTGGTTGGGGCTAAGGCTGTCAATGGGCACAATCCTGGCAGTTTGCTGGTTCTCTACCTGTCCATAGGTGGCGTAGCTGATGCCATTGCTACCCAAAGCCCGAATGATCGGGGTGGTGGCATCCCTGGGCATAGTTTGGAAATTTGCGCCCTGGCCAAACGCTTGTCCTTGCAACACTTGGGCGGCAAAGGTTTGTTGGGTGCCACTTTCAGAAGGTCGATTGATTACTTGAATAGTGTTGTTTGGCCCCCCAACCTCAGACCAGTTACTAATTTTTCCCGTAAAAATATCCCGCAACTGAGCCGAAGTTAACCCTCCAGCAAAGGGATTTTGCCTGCCCACCATAACGGCGATCGTGTCACTGGCCACCGGCACCGCCGCAAGGCCTTGGGCCTGTTCCTGGGAAGTGAGGGGACGGGAACTAGCAGATAGATCAACTTTGCCCAAAATTAGGTTCACAACGCCCTTGTCGGTGCCCTGGGCATCGGTTTGCACCACTGTGCCGGGGAAAGTTTGCTGAAATTGAGCCTTCAGGGCCTCATTGATGTTGACCATACTAGTAGAGCCATCAATGGTAACTTTTGTCCCCGCTGGAACTTGGGTTGGCGCCACAAACGCATCGGAAGCTTGCAATTCTGGGGGAGGAGGTAACTGCCCTGGTTCGTTAACCATCTCTCCTGGGTTTTCACCACCTGTTTGGAAGCGTTGCCATAGCCACCAACCGCCCCCTGCCACCACCACTCCGGTAATGGCTAAAGCTCCGATTAAGATAACCGCTTCATTTTTTTGCCCCATGGGTCATTGCTCCCAACTCTGTGCCATCGAAGTGGACAGATCATAGCCCATTTAGCTTTCGTTAACCTGTACTTAACCTCCCATCAATTTTGTCTAGTTCCCTCGATGAATTTTAAAGAAAACCCCAAGATTGAAGTAGCTCAAGAACAGCCGGCTCCTCCTCGTAATGACCAATAGCATTCACCTCATCAGGCGCAATTAATCCCCTTGTCCGCAGGGCTTCCGCCGACTTGTCTGGATGGATAGTTCCATTTGTCCAAGGGGGCCACAAACAATCTGGCTGAAACTGATGGCCCTTGGCATACTCAAGCAACCTAAACTGCCCATTCGTGCAATTCCGCTCCGTGAGCAAATAGTGCTTATTTAGGCGACTCTCTGACGAAATACGAAGAAATTTGTCTATATATCTATTGATTTCGTTATGGTTCAACTGAAGAGGATACTGATTAATATTTGCATTTTTCAACCGCGCATACGTGTCCCATAGGCGAAATTCCCTTGTGTGGATCGCGAAAACAAGTAAACGGGAGCCGTCAAGCACACTTAAAAGAAGTTTCGGGTTGTAATTAATTCGTCCTATTTCCTGGCCAGAGCCCACGCCGTGAATAGAAAAAAACAACTCATCAACAATCTTGTAAGGCACTGCTTCATATGGCCATTGGTGATGGAGTAAAACCTGGTGACCGGGTTTAAGCCTCATGCGAACCTGGGAGTGAATGCCTAAACGACCTAATACTGGTACATCCGCCTCAACAACTTGAAAAATCATGTCTGCAATTGAATCGCGAGAAAAGACCGCAATGGCAAAACCATCTAAGTCCCGCACATTGGCAATAACAACCTGATTTTCAGTTGGTTTTAATCCCAAAAAATTCAGCTCCCCTGGCGTTATTCCTATAACGGGCCTGAAGTGCTCAACATTCACACACTGTCCAGCGTCGGCCGGATTTGCTCCGGGAGGAGTGGCCGTTGACCAAAAAAGCCTACCATCTTCATTCTGCCAACGGCGAACACGGTCCGGATCTGGACGAATAAACACTCGCGAAGGAAATTCATAAGGGTCATCGGTCTGGCGGCAACTGTCATCCTCGTTGAAAGTCATTCCATGGGACATTAAAACCTCCCGATTGATCGCCTTACATTCTGGTTCTGCACCAGTAGCTTCCGACCCCATGAACACAACAGCAAGCGCACTAACTAGAAGTTTAATTACCGTCGATTTGGCTAACTTACCCTTCGAGAAAATTGTACTTGGACTATAAACACATAAGTTCTGATTTCGAAGGAAAAAATTGAGTTCCATCATTCATTTCTCTCCATTATCTGGATGCAAGCCAGAAAAAAGAAAAGACACGAGGAAATATTAAAGAGTGAAATATAAAAGACAATAATACTTATTATAATTAAAATGGCATGGTCACAGATGTGAAATAGTCCAACGCTCTCTCTTGTATGATGATAGGGCAAGAAAAGTTTCAGTATTTTTAAGGATAAACGGATGAAAATTTTGGTCACCGGCGGCACGGGCTTTTTAGGCACAACCCTCTGCAATCAACTAGAGGCCCAGGGTCATGAGCTAACCAAAATCAATTCCCGTAACTGTGACCTGACCCAACCGGATTCCCTACATCAGTTTACCAAGGGCAGTTTTGACCAAATTTATCACCTGGCTGCTTGGACCCAAGCGGGGGATTTTTGTTTGTCCCATCCGGGGGAACAGTGGCTGATCAACCAAAAATTAAACACTAACGTTCTAGATTGGTGGCATAGTCAACAACCCCAGGCGAAGTTGATTTTTATGGGCACTAGTTGCGCCTATGATCCTAATTTGCCCTTGGAGGAGGAATATTACCTCACTGGTTTACCCATTGATAGTTTGTTCACCTACGCCATGACCAAAAGGATGCTTTATGCGGGGGCGTTGGCATTGCAAAAACAGTATGGGCTCAAATATCTCTGCTTAGTACCTTCTACCCTATACGGCCCCGGATACCATACCGATGGGCGGCAGATGCATTTTATTTTTGACCTGATTCGCAAAATTATTCGGGGTAAGCTCTACGGCGAAACGGTTACTCTCTGGGGGGACGGTTATCAGCGGCGGGAATTGGTCTTTGTAGAGGATTTTGCCCGCATTGCCCTGGAACTGGCGGCCATGGTGGATAACGATTTAGTCAATATTGGCGCGGGGGAAGAATTTACCATTCGTCGCTTTGCGGAATTAATTTGCCAGGAAGTGGACTACGACTTTAACCTGATTGAATTCGATACCAGCCGTTACGTGGGGGCCAAATCAAAATGCTTGGGGGTGAAAAAACTCCATGGCCTAATGCCGGATTTACAACTGACCAGTTTGGATCAGGGTTTGGCCAAAACCATTAAGTGGTTCTGGAGCGAACAGGAAAAGTTGGTGCCTGCTTCTGTATCCTGAAAGGGTAACTAGTTTCCCCTCTCCTGTGATTTCCATGACCACTAAACAGATTGCCCCCTATGGTTCCTGGCGATCGCCAATTACGGCCGATGCGTTGTTGGCGGGGAGTATTGGTTTGGGGGCAGTGCAAAACAGCGGTGAAGATGTCTTTTGGCTAGAAGCGAGGCCGGCAGAAAAAGGGCGTAATGTTCTAGTTCACCGGCAACCCGATGGCACTGTGCGGGATGTCACTCCGGCCCCTTTCAATGTCCGCACCAGGGTACACGAATATGGTGGCGGAGCCTTTTTGGTCACGGCGGATGGGGTTTATTTCAGTAATTTCAGCGATCAACAGGTTTACGTCCAAGGCGTTGGGCAAGAACCGCAACGATTGACCAACAGACCAGACTGTCGTTTTGCTGATTTTGTTTTGGATCAACCCAGACAAAGATTAATTGCCGTTGGTGAACGTCATCACTCAGAAGCAAAGGAGCCGGAAAATTTTCTCGCCGCCATTAGTCTAGAAAATGGAGAGGTCACGACGATCGCCACGGTCCATGATTTTTATTCTTCCCCACGCCTCAGTCCTGACGGGCAGAAATTGGCTTGGATTACCTGGGACCATCCCCATATGCCCTGGGATGCGACCCAACTATGGTTGGCCGACATTGACCAAGCAGGGAACCTCAGTAATCTTAAAATCATTGCTGGCCAGGCAGGTAATGAATCCATCCATGAACCCCAATGGTCCCCCGACGGCAGTTTATATTTTGTTGGCGATCGGACTGATTGGTGGAACCTATACCGCTATCACAAAGGGGAAGTGGATAACGTTTTTCCCCTCGATGCAGAATTTGCCTATCCCCATTGGGTATTTGGTTTACGGAGCTATACCTTTGTCGATACCGACACGATTCTTTGTACTTTCACCCAGGATGGCGCTTGGCAGTTGGGCAAACTGAAACCCTCCCGTAAACAGTTAAGCATTTTGGGACTGCCCTACAGCAATTACTCTTCTTTATGTAGTGACGGCAAAACTCTCTGGTTCATTGGCAGTGGTCCCACCACATCATCCGCCGTGGTTGCCCTAGCAGTGGAGGCCCAAGAAACAGAAATTCTCAAAGTGGCTAGTGATTTTACCCTTGACCCAGCCTACCTTGCCCAGCCCCAAGCCATCAGTTTTTCCGGTGATGATGGTCAAACCGCCCACGCCTGGTACTATCCCCCCACCAACGGTGATTTCCGAGGCCCCTCCGATGCCCTGCCTCCCCTGTTGGTCAAAAGCCATGGTGGTCCTACGGCGGCGGCCGGTAATTCTCTGAGTTTAAAAATTCAGTATTGGACTAGTCGAGGCTTTGCCTATGTGGATGTCAATTACGGTGGCAGTACGGGTTATGGCCGGGATTATCGTCAACGGCTAAATGGTCAGTGGGGCATTGTTGATGTGGCGGATTGCGTCAATGCGGCCCGTTACCTGGCAGACCAAGGTTTGGTGGATGGGGAGCAACTGGCCATTTCCGGTGGTAGTGCGGGGGGCTACACTACCCTGGCAGCCCTGACTTTCCACAACGTTTTTAAAGCCGGGGCTAGTTATTACGGTGTGAGCGATTTGACTGCCCTGGCCACCGATACCCACAAATTTGAGGCCCGTTACCTCGACGGCCTAATTGGCCCCTATCCAGAAAGAAAGGATTTATACGAACGGCGATCGCCAGTGAACCATGCAGACCAGCTTACTTGCCCGGTGATTTTCTTCCAGGGCTTGGAGGACAAAGTTGTGCCCCCTAACCAAACGGAAATGATGGTGCAAGCCCTCAAAGCCAAAGGCATTAAGGTGGAATATGTGGCCTTTCCCGAAGAACAACATGGCTTCCGCATGGCCGCCAACATTAAAAAAGCCCTGGAGTCAGAACTTGCTTTCTACGGCGAAGTGTTCGGCTTTACCCCTGCCAAAAATTGACGGCCAATGACCAGGGGCAGATTTTGTCCCAAGACTAATTTGTGCAATAATCAGAGTTTGCGTATAAATTACCGTATTCCTTCCCGCAACAGTTATGGCTAAAAAAGGTAAGGGGGCACGCCTCGTCATCACCCTAGAATGCACCGAGTGCCGCAGTAACCCCGACAAGCGTTCCAATGGCGTTAATCGTTACACCACGATGAAAAATCGTCGTAACACCACCGCCCGGTTGGAACTGAAAAAATTCTGCACCCACTGCAACAAACACACTATCCACAAGGAAACCAAATAATTTCCCTGGTCTGTGAACATTTTCCTTAGTTCGGTATCCGCTTTGTAACCGAGATGCCCAAACTAGCACCCTATCAAGTCATCTTCGCTAATCTCCATGAACTACTACCGTAAACGCCTTTCTCCCCTGCCCCCCAATCAGCCGATTGACTATAAAGACACGGAATTATTGCGTAAATTCATCACTGAACGGGGTAAAATTCTCCCCCGACGCATCACTGGTTTGACTGCTAAACAACAACGGGACTTGACCACCGCAGTGAAACGCTCCCGTTTGGTGGCTCTCTTACCTTTCGTCAACAAAGAAATTTAGTTTTTCCGTCTTTGGGCTAAGAATAGTCTGAGAATAAGAATAAGTAGATATTCTTTATGCGTCTTTCTACCTCAGGGTAGCAAATACGGGGAAATGCAGTGGCTTTTGTGGTTGCTGCATTTTTCTTTACTCGTGAAATTCATCGGTCAGAGAAATTTTGGTCGGAGTAAGCCAATTTCTATCCTAGGGAACTGGAACTTTTCCAACTTTGCCCTTATCTTAGGCGTATCCCCTTGGGGAATTTGGGTGCAGAGGAGTAAACTTTATGGTCTTGAGTCGAGACGTTAAATCTTCCCCGGAGCAAGCCTCTAGGGTTTCGTCAACGTTATCCGGCTACCGTTTAGCTGAATTGATTCGTCAGCGGGCTTGGGTGGAAATTGACCAAGCGGCGTTGGTGCATAACGTCCGGCAGTTCCGCCAGTATGTGGGGCCAAAAACTAATTTGATGGCGGTGGTCAAAGCCGATGCCTATGGCCATGGAGCAGTCCGGGTAGCCCAAACTGCTTTACAGGCCGGGGCTGATTGGTTGGCGATCGCCACTTTGGGGGAGGGCATCGAACTGAGGGAAGCGGGCATCACCGCCCCGATTTTGCTTTTGGGAGGTATTAATAGCCCAGAGGAAATTGAAGCCATTGCCCATTGGCGACTACAGCCCACCCTCTGCTCCCCGGAACAGGCCCAATTGTTCAACGATATTTTGCTTAAGTTGGGTAAGGTTTTACCCGTACATCTCAAGCTGGATACGGGCATGACTAGGTTGGGTACTCCCTGGCCCCAGGCGGCGAACTTTGTTGGTTTGGTGCAATCTTTGCCCCAGCTACGGCTAGCTAGTTTATATTCCCATCTGGCCACAGCGGACGACCCCAACACCGCCACCATGCTCCAGCAACAGGAAAGATTTGCCAAGGCGATCGCCAGTTTGCGTCAAGCCCGATTACCCATACCCAAATTACATTTAGCTAATTCTGCGGCCACCCTCCACGGCCAGGCTTGGCACTACGACATGGTCCGGGTAGGTTTAGGTTTGTATGGCCTTTATCCTGCTCCCCACCTAGGCGATTGCCTGGACCTAAAACCCGTATTAACAGTGCGGGCCAAAATCACCCAGATCAGAACCATTCCCCCCGGCACCGGCGTTAGTTACGGTCACCAATTCGTTAGTGAAGAAACCATGCCCATGGCAGTAGTGGGCATTGGCTATGCGGACGGTGTCCCCCGTAATCTTTCCAATCAATTGGAAGTGCTTTTGCGGGGCCAACCAGTGCGACAAATCGGGGCCATCACCATGGATCAAATGATGGTGGATTTACGGGGCATTGATGATCCCCAAGTGGGGGAAGTGGTTACCCTGATTGGCCAAGACGGCGATCGCCAAATCACCGCAGACCATTGGGCCTCTACTTTGGGCACCATATCCTGGGAAATTCTCTGTGGCTTCAAACACCGTCTACCCCGTATTCTTATCTAATCAGCCATGGTGAATCCCTTGCAACCATAATTGCTGACCGGAAAAACTGCCCAGTTGCCAAGCCCCCAGAATTTCGCTCGAAGGTCAACTAAATGGGGCCGATTCGCTCTGTAAATTAATTCTTTACCCACAGGCGATCGCCCGAAAAACAAATTACCATAGTGGTGGATGACTGCCATTAACTTTTCAGTCGTTTTGTTTTATTTATTGACATACAAATTTTCCTAACCGGCATTGGCTGATTTTTTGCCCAAAAAACATATTCCTTTGTATTGGGTACTAATTCTCCCCTTAGTGCTGCAAGTTTTGCTGGTTATGGCAGTTTTGGTCTTTTCCGCGCTATCGTTAGATTTTTTCGGTCAACTTAATAATAATGTCTATCTTTTTCTAGTTCTGGGCATTATCATTTTTTTAATTCCCGCCCTGACTAGTCTCTACATTGCTCGTTTAGTCATTGAACCCCTACGAAAACTAGTTACTACCAGTCAAAATTTAGCCCAAGGCACTTCCCACGGCACCATAACACAACCAGTGGCCATTGCCGAAATTCAGCAGCTTGCCAAAGCCATCAATGGTATGGCCCTCCGGTTACAACAATCCCTGGCACAAACCAAGGAAGAACTCCAAGGCTCCAAAGAACTATATCGGCAAGTAGTACAAAGTCAGACAGATTTTATTTTACGCTCCCAACCAGATACCACCATCACCTTTGCCAACGATGCCCTTTGTCAAGCCCTAGGGCTTGCTTTACCCGAGGTAATCGGCTTGCAATGGCTAGACTTCATTGTTGAAGAAGACTTGAAAATAGTGCTGGACAAAATAGCCTGCTTAACCCCAGAACAGCCACAATTTATCAATGAAAATCAGGATAAAAGGGCAGGAGGAGTATTAGGTTACACCCAATGGGTTAGTCGGGGAATTTTCAATGACAAGGGTCAATTAATTGAAATTCAGTCCGTTGGTCGGGATATTTCAGCCCTGAAAGAAACCCAACTGGAATTAAGACAAAGTCAAAAATTTATTGAAAGCATTGCCGAAGCAACCCCCAGCCTTCTATACATATATGACCATATTAAGCAAGCCAATATCTATAGTAATCGTTCTGTTGCTGAATTTTTAGGTTATTCTCCAGAAGAAATTAAAACAATGGGGGCCAGCTTGTTTACAAATATTTGCCATCCAGAAGACTTGCCACGAATTTTAGCCGCCATTGAAAATTGTCAAAAATTAAGGGACGGTGAAATACTTGAAATTGAGTATCGTGTCCGAGATGCTAGACAACAATGGCGCTGGCTCCTAAGCCGAGACTTAGTTTTTACCCGCACAGAAACAGGACAACTTTGGCAAACCTTAGGCACAGCTCAGGATATTACCCAACGGAAAGAAGCGGAAATAGAGTTGGAAAAAATTAAAACTTTTCTTGCTTCCATTGTGGAAAATATTCCTGACATGATCTTTGTTAAAGATGCAAAAACTCTGAGATTTTTAGAATTAAATAAAGCTGGTGAAAGTTTAATCGGTTATACGAAAGAAGAAGTGTTAGGAAAAAATGATTATGAGCTATTTCCTCAGGAGCGGGCTGAATGGTTTATCCAAGAGGATAGGCAAGTTTTACTATCTGGAGAAGTTCAAGATATCCCCATGGAAGTTATCCAAACCTGCCACGAAGGGATACGTATTTTACACACTAAAAAAATCCCTATTTGTGACGCATCCGGTCAAGCGCAATATTTATTGGGTATTTCCGCTGATATTACTGATCTGTTGGAATCCCAACAACGTTTGCAGGAATTAGCTCGCCATATTCCGGGGGTAATCTATCAGTTTCGCATGCGTCCCGATGGTACTTTTCACTTTCCCTATGCCAGTGAGGGGATTCGGAAAATTTATGGAGTTAGCCCTGAGGAGGTAAAAGAAGATGCCACCCCAGTTTTTAACGTGTTGCACCCTGATGAATTGCCAGGAGTTTCCCGATCCATTTATGAGTCTGCAGCAAACCTAACTCCCTGGTATTACGAGTATCGAGTTTGTTTTGCTGATGGACGAGTGATCTGGGTATTAGGCTACGCCACGCCCCGGAGGGAAAGCGATGGAGGAACCATTTGGCATGGCTATATTAAAGACATTACTGATCGCAAAGAAGAAGAATATTTATTAATTAAAGCCAAAGAAAGGGCAGAAACAGCGGAGCAAACCTTACAAAAAGCTCAAATTCGGCTAGAAAGGTTTAATAAAAAACTAAGTCAATTAATAGATATTGATGGGTTGACGAAGATTGCTAACCGTCGTTGCTTTAATGTCCGCATTAAACAAGAGTGGCGGAGATTATCTAGGGCTCAAGTGCCCATATCCTTAATCATGTTTGATATAGATTGCTTCAAAAATTACAATGACCGCTATGGCCATCCGGAGGGGGATCTGTGCTTAATTAGGGTGGCCCAAGCAGCTAGAAAAGCTGCCAGTCGGCCAGCGGACTTAGTGGCCCGTTTTGGGGGGGAAGAATTTGCGGTGCTTTTGCCCGAAACCGACACCAAGGGGGCAATTATGGTTGCCGAGAAAATCATTCAAGCCATCAGCCAATTGGCGATCGCCCATGAAGCTTCCCCCATTAGTGGGCAAATCACAATCAGTTTGGGCATCGGCACCCAGTTTCCCTCCAAGGAACTCATCTCCAGGACCCTTATCAAACAAGCGGATATGGCCCTGTATGAAGCAAAACGCCGGGGCAGAAATCAGTATGTGGTCTGGACGGAAGAACTGGAAGGGGAGTCCTCACTTTCATGAGGTCCCAAAGCTAGGACAGCGTCCTTGAGAGCTTCAGAACGGTCGTCATAGCAATTACTTTCAGGAACAAAGCGGAACACTTGCAATTTTTCCAAGCGTCGCTTGGTTTGCCCTGTTGCCCCCACAATGTAAACGGCCCGACCTTTTTCCGCCGCTTCTTCAATGGCATTTTCCAGGGCCAGGGAAGCGGTTACTCCCAAATGGGGCACATCGCTCAGATCAAAAACAATGGCGGCACATTCTTGAATGGCATTATGTTCCCTGGCGATCGCCTTGGCCACCCCAAAAATCATTGGGCCACTGAGTTGGAAAAGCAAGACCCGGCCATTGCCCTCATCTAGCCAACGTTTCTCATTGGCGGAAAGGAGAATTTCGTCGTCGGCATCGCTAATACTTTTCACAGCTTTGGACTGCAACGCACTCATACGGTCAATGGTGAGAATATTGGCAATAAATACACCAATACCTACTGCCGCAATTAAATCCACCAACACCGTCAGGACAATGACGGCATACATAATCAAGGCCCCTTTGATGGAGACATGGTGAGCCCGCTTGAGGAACCCCCAATCAATAATGTCCACCCCAACTTTGAACGCAATACCAGCCAATACGGCTAGGGGAATGGTAGCCGCCAATTTAGCTGCGCCTAAAATTACCACCAGCAACACCATCGCCCGGATCAAGCCAGACAGAGCTGTGCGTCCCCCGGACTGGATATTTACCACCGTCCCCATGGTGGCCCCAGCTCCCCCCAAGCCACCAAATAAACCGGACATTACATTGCCGATGCCCTGGCCGACTAATTCCTTGTTGGAGTTATGTTCTGTGCGGGTCAAGCTATCAGCCACCACCGAAGTCAGGAGGGCATCAATACAGCCCAGCATTCCCAGAACAGCCGCATCAATCAGCATTCTCTGTAATTGATCAGCCTGAAACACTGGTAGCTGTAGAGCGGGCAAACCGGCCTGAATTTCCCCAATGCGACGGATATCCAGATCGCCAAATAGGGTGATGGAAATAATTGTCCCCAACACTAAAGCCACCAATTGGGGCGGAGCAAACTTTTTCCAACGGGAAGGCATAAACCAAATAATGCCCACCGTCATGAGCGCCAATAGGGTTTCCACCGGCCTGACATTGCTTACTAGGTTAGGGAGGGCCTGGAGGGTGCCGATTACCCCTCCCTTGGGACTAGCTTGGCCAAGAAAGGGAGCCAGTTGCAAAATCACCAAAATAATCCCAATGCCGGACATAAAGCCGGAAATGACTGTGTAGGGCATCATGGTGACATATTTGCCCAATTTGAGCAGACCAAAGGCAATCTGGAACAACCCCGCCATCATTACCACAGTGAAGGCCATGGCCAAGCCATTGTCGGGATCTGCCGCCACTAAACTAGCAATAACCGCCGTTTGCACCACCGTCATGGGCCCAGTCGGTTCGGAAATTAAGGTGGGGGTGCCGCCAAATAAGGCCGCGAAAAACCCTACGATCACCGCCCCCCAGAGTCCGGCCGTAGCCCCTGCTCCGGAAGCAATCCCGAAGGCTAAGGCCATGGGCAGGGCAATAACCGCCGCTGTAACCCCGCCAAAAAGGTCCCCCTGCAGGTTCCTAAAATGAATTTTGTTAGTTATTTGCATTATTCAATATCCCCAAAAATGGGTTAGTCATAGTCTTTAGTCTATTTAAAATAGATTTCCATAGAGAATATTCTAGGGCTGGTTTTTACTTCAGGCAATGATACAGATAGATAAAATCTATACCAAATGTCAAAAGAGGACTCCCGTTAGAGCCTGAGCGGTGAGATCAATTTTGGCCAATGATTAAACTAAATCTTTTTAGGGATAGGGATTGATCGGTGCTCTGCTGTCGAGCTTGGCAACCATAAATCTTCCCCAGCCCCCATTGAGCAAATTTTTCTCTATTATTCCCCTAAACTGCGGGGATCTAGGGCATCTCGCAGGCCGTCTCCCAATAGATTAAAGGCCAAGACAGTCAAAATAATTAGTACTGCGGGGGGCCAGACCAACCAAGGTTGCAACACCAAGATAGAAGCATTGGTGGCAATGGAAAGTAAATTTCCCCAACTAGGATCCGGTTGTTGAATGCCCAGGCCGATCAAGCTCAACACTGATTCGGCCACAATAAATCCGGGCACTGCCAACGTGGCGGAAATAATAATGTAACTGGCGGTTTGGGGCAAAATGTGGCGCACAATAATCCTTGGTGCCCCGGCCCCCATGGCTTTGGCGGCTTGGACGTATTCCTGTTGTTTGAGGGAAAGCACTTGACCTCGAATTACCCTAGCTAACCCAGACCAACTAATGAAAGAAGTAATTACCACAATGAGCAAAAACCTTTGGGCACTGCTCAGACCAGGAGGTAACACCGCCGCTAGGGCCACCAACAGGTAAATGCCAGGGATGGTCATCAGCACTTCTACTAGACGCATTAAAACCACGTCTAACCAACCACCGAAGTATCCAGCAATGCCTCCCACCACCATGCCCAGGGGAAAGGAAATGGTAATCCCAATCAAGCCAATGAATAAACTAATGCGGCCACCAAATAATAAACGGCTAAATTGATCCCTTCCTTGTTCGTCTGTCCCCAATAAGTTGAGCTTACCCGGCCCTAAGGTACCAATTAAATGGCGATCGCCTGGGATACCCGGAAAAATTTCCACTGGGGCAAAACTGGGGGGTAAGGGTAATTTAATTTGTCCCCAGACGTAACTATCCCCTTGGACCCAAAGGCGGACTGGGGAAGGTTGGCTGAAATCTATCTCTAAAGGTCTTAATCCCGTTTCTAAATCGGTGGGTAACTGGCGGGTGGGGTAAACGGTGGGCCCGATCCATTTCCCCCCCGGCGATCGCCAATGGATTTGGGTGGGAGGCAGTAGGGAACCATCCACTTGGGCGTTGTAGGGATTATAGGGGGCAAAAATATCCGCTCCAATGACAGCGACGTAAAACAACAATAGTAGTATGGCACCCCAACGAGCCAGGCTATTGCGCCGCAGTTTTTTCCACCAATCCATAAAAATTTGTCCCCTAGCAACGGCCGCTATCCAAATCCAGATAACGCTCAATCAACAAAATAGCAACAATATCATCCACCGGGCGGGGGGGAGTCCTCAAACCCAAGGGCACCAAACGCCCTAATCCCTGAGGAGGATACATTTGCCAATATCTTTGCCTGGCTTCCACAGTACTGTTTTTTTCGTTCACCAATGCCAGGGCCATGGCTGGGAGTAAGTAACTTTGCAATTGTTTTTGCCATTGTTTAGCGGTGGTTTGATTCCCCATTACTACTTGCTCCACTTGATACTGCTCACACAGGGCCGGCAGTCGCTGGGGCACTTCCTGGGCCGCAATGGTTTCATGGTACAAAATTTGGCGATCGCCAGTCATCACCGCCACCCCGCATTTATCCCGACCAGGATCAAATCCTAAATAATTCATACAACTTGGTAATTTATTTAATTTTCCAGTGGGCCAACGTCCCATGGTAATGGTTAGGCTGTCATCCAAAAACTTGGTCTTTAACCTAGTCCGAGAAAATCTTTGGAAAAGCGTCGTACCATTGAAAAATCTATCGGAATTCCTTTGCAAAGGAGAATTTTCACAAAACTTCTTGACCGGGGTTGAAAGTGAATTTTTCCCTGGGCAGTCAGTCTAGGGTGTGATAGAGAGAAAAGGCGGTTGAGTATATCATGGGCATATAAGACGTTTTTGTTGGTTGCCACTGCCTTGCATAGCGAAGTTATTTGTTTTCCTCAACTACCCCTCGCTGTTTACCGGGAAATCGCGGCCCATGTGCAACAGCTTGCCGGTGTGACCGCGACCCTTCTGACTCCCACTTTTACCCAGTTTGACTATTTCAACAGTCAGGTGGGGGGCCTGGAGCTGACCCTACAGGATGATTTTTCCCCCGGCGATCGCCAAATTATTGAGGAAATTCTCGCCTTCTATGCCAAAAGATACGGCACTCCCGAGCGACGGCCCGCCATGGTTTCTTCCTACACCGCTTAGAATATCTGCTCCACTGGTCGAGAACTAGACTGTCCCCAATCATTCCAACTTGATGGCTGCTAACCCTGCCCTGCCCCCCCAAAACATTGAAGCTGAAGAGTGCATCCTGGGGGGGATTCTCCTCGATCCAGAGGCCATGGGGCGCATCATTGACCTCCTGGTAGTAGACGCTTTTTACGTCAAGGCCCATCGTTTGATCTATGAGGCCATGCTTAGTCTCCATGGCCAAAGTCAGCCCACGGATTTGATGTCTGTCAGCAGTTGGCTCCAAGATCACCATCATTTCGAGGCGATCGGGGGCATGGTGAAATTAACTCAATTATTAGATCGCACCATTTCAGCGGTGAACATTGACCGTTTTGCCGCCCTAATCATGGATAAATATTTGCGTCGCCAATTAATTGCAGCGGGGCATGACATCGTTGATTTGGGTTACGAAACTAGCAAAGAATTAGAAACAATTTTCGATGAATCGGAACAAAAAATATTTCGCCTCACCCAATCTCGTCCCCAAGCAGGGCTAGTACCGTTATCAGAAACCTTAGTTAATACTTTCATTGAATTAGATAAATTACACGAAAAACTTTCCAGTCCAGGGGTAGAAACCCAATTCTATGATCTTGATGCAATGACAGGGGGATTACAGCGGGCAGATTTAATTATTTTGGCCGGCAGGCCGTCGATGGGAAAAACGGCATTCGGTTTAGGAATTGCCGCTAACATCGCTAAAAACCAGAATTTGCCTGTGGCTATTTTTAGCTTAGAAATGTCCAAGGAACAGTTGGCATTAAGACTAGTGGCTAGTGAATCCTTAATTGATAGTAACCGTTTACGGACAGGGCACTTTAGCCAAGCAGAATTTGAACCTTTAACGGCGGCCATGGGCACCCTTTCCAGTTTACCTATCTACATTGACGATACGGCAAGTATTTCCGTAACCCAAATGCGTTCCCAGGTGCGTCGCCTCCAAAGTGAACAAAAAGGTCCATTGGGTATGGTTCTAATTGATTATTTGCAACTGATGGAAGGAGGCAGTGATAATCGGGTACAGGAATTATCAAAAATTACCCGTTCTCTCAAAGGTTTAGCCAGGGAAATTAACGCGCCAGTAATTGCTTTATCTCAGTTAAGTCGAGCGGTGGAATCTAGAACTAACAAACGGCCAATGATGTCAGATTTAAGAGAGAGTGGCTGCATCAGTGGAGATAGTTTGATCAGCTTGGCGAGCACAGGAAAAAGAGTTTCTATTAAAGATTTGTTAGATGAAAAAGATTTTGAAATATGGGCAATTAATGAACAGACGATGAAGCTAGAATCAGCTAAAGTTAGTCGTGTATTTTGTACTGGCAAAAAGCTAGTTTATATTTTAAAAACTCGACTAGGTAGAACTATCAAGGCAACAGCAAATCATAGATTTTTAACTATTGATGGTTGGAAAAGATTAGATGAGCTATCTTTAAAAGAGCATATTGCTCTACCCCGTAAACTAGAAAGCTCCTCTTTACAATTAATGAGTGATGAGGAACTAGGATTACTAGGGCATCTAATTGGTGATGGCTGTACTTTACCTCGCCATGCTATTCAATATACAAGCAATAAAATAGAATTAGCTGAAAAGGTAGTCGAATTAGCAAAAGCAGTTTTTGGCGACCAAATTAATCCTCGTATCAGCCAAGAAAGGCAATGGTACCAAGTTTATATCCCTGCTAGTTATCGGCTAACCCATAACAAAAAAAATCCGATTACAAAATGGCTAGAGAATTTAGACGTATTCGGACTGCGTTCCTACGAAAAATTTGTTCCTAATCAAGTTTTTGAACAACCACAGAGGGCGATCGCCATTTTTCTAAGACATTTATGGAGTACAGATGGTTGCGTCAAATTAATAGTAGAAAAATCATCTAGACCGGTAGCTTATTACGCAACTAGTAGCGAGAAGTTAGCAAAGGATGTACAGTCGTTACTCTTGAAATTAGGCATTAACGCACGTCTATCAAAAATAAGTCAGAATGGCAAAGGCAGGGATAACTATCATGTAACCATTACAGGGCAAGCTGATTTACAAATCTTTGTTGATCAAATTGGCGCTGTTGACAAAGACAAACAGGCAAGTGTTGAGGAAATTAAAACCCATATCGCTCAACATCAAGCAAACACTAACAGGGATGTCATTCCAAAACAAATTTGGAAGACCTATGTGTTGCCACAAATTCAAATAAAAGGGATAACTACTCGCGACTTGCAAATGAGACTTGGTAATGCCTACTGTGGGACAGCTCTTTATAAACATAATTTGAGTAGGGAAAGAGCAGCAAAAATAGCCACTATTACCCAATCACCAGAAATAGAAAAGTTGTCTCAGAGTGATATTTACTGGGACTCCATCGTTTCTATTACGGAGACTGGAGTCGAAGAGGTTTTTGATTTGACTGTGCCAGGACCACATAACTTTGTCGCCAATGACATCATTGTCCATAACAGTATCGAACAAGACGCAGATTTAATTATGATGATTTATCGAGATGAATATTATAATCCCGACACGCCGGACCCAGGGGTAGCAGAATTGCTAATTGTTAAACATAGAAATGGACCCACTGGCGTAGTTAAATTGTTATTTAAACCGGAATTTACCCAATTTTTAAATTTGCAACGAAGTAATGATTACTAGATTGAGTAAAGAAAGTTTTACCCACAAAGTTTCTGGTAAATTGATTGCCAAAAGCTTTTCCCTGCTTTTTATCCATCAATGGTGAACCAATGGGATTCGCAAATACACAGTCACCTTGGGCACATCGGGTGAGGTACAGTAAAAGCTGTTAATTTGTTATCCAAATCCCCCTAGCCTGCGGCGCTATGCTTCCCCTATGCGAGAACAGATTTCTGTCCTTACCCAAAATCTTAGTCAAACCATTGTGGGCAAGGATGAGGCTATTCGTTTGGTGTTGGTGGCCCTGTTGAGTGGGGGCCATGCTTTGCTGGAAGATGTGCCCGGTGTGGGCAAAACCCTCTTAGCTAAGTCCCTGGCCCGTTCCATTAACGGCAAGTTTCAGCGGGTGCAGTGTACCCCCGATTTATTACCAACAGATATTACCGGCACTAACATTTGGAACCCCAGTAGTCGTGAGTTTGAGTTTTTGCCCGGCCCGGCGTTTGCCAATATTCTCTTAGCCGATGAAATTAACCGGGCTACCCCCCGCACCCAGGCTGCTTTGTTGGAGGTGATGGAAGAAAAACAGGTCACAGTGGACGGTGAAACCCGTTTGGTGCCCCATCCGTTTTTTGTCATTGCTACCCAAAATCCCATTGAGTACCAGGGCACTTTTCCCTTGCCAGAGGCCCAGTTAGATCGTTTTGCCCTTTCCCTCAGTTTGGGTTATCCGTCGGAAGCAGAAGAACTGAAAATGCTCCAGCGGCAACAAAATCCAGAGGCGATCGCCGTGGGAGATTTAGAGTCTTGCATTTCCTTGGAAGAAGTGGAGGCATTACAAAAAGCGGTGCGGCAGGTAAAACTAACGGAGGATTTGCAACAGTATCTCCTACGCTTAGTGCGGGCCTCCCGGACTGATGAGGACGTTACTTTGGGGGTTAGTCCCCGGGGCACAACAGCTCTACAACGGGCAACCCAAGCCTTTGCCTTTTTGGAAGAACGGGATTATGCCATTGACGACGATGTGAAATTTGTTGCTCCCCATGTGTTAGCCCACCGCTTAATTCCTGCGAGCGGCAAAGATCCCAAGGCAATTTTGCAAAGACTTTTGGACAGCGTACCCATTTAATTTATTTAACCAAATCGTTCTTTCTTTCCCATGGCAAAAACTCCCATTTTGGTCACCGGTGGGGCCGGTTTTATCGGTGCCAACTTTGTTTACCATTGCGTTCAAACCTGCGGCGATCGCCGTATTGTTGTCCTCGATGCCCTCACCTATGCTGGGAACCGAGCCACTTTAGCACCATTGGAAAAACTGCCCAATTTTCGCTTTGTCCAGGGAGATATTGGCGATCGCCATTTGGTGGATCAACTATTGAGGGAAGAGCAGATTGAGACCATAGCCCATTTTGCGGCGGAATCCCATGTGGACCGTTCCATCCTTGGCCCTGGAGCCTTTGTACAAACCAATGTGGTGGGTACTTTCACCCTGTTGGAAGCTTTTCGAGAACATTGGCAAAGGCGGGGAAACCCAGCCCAATTTCGCTTTCTCCACGTTTCCACCGATGAAGTTTACGGCAGTTTAACCCCCAATGAACCGGGTTTTTCGGAAACCACCCCCTATTCCCCCAACAGTCCCTATTCCGCTTCCAAGGCCGGCAGTGATCATTTGGTGCGGGCCTATTTTCACACCTACGGCTTGCCCACTTTAATTACTAATTGTTCCAACAATTATGGCCCCTACCAATTTCCCGAAAAGTTAATTCCCCTCATGTGCCTCAACATTCTGCGTGGGGAAAAGTTGCCGGTGTATGGTGACGGTCAAAATGTGCGGGATTGGCTTTATGTCACAGACCACTGCCAAGCTCTGGACTTAGTTTTGCACCAAGCCTTGCCAGGGGCAACCTACAACATTGGCGGCAACAATGAAGTTAAAAATATTGAATTGGTAGAAATTTTATGCGACTTGATGGACGAATTAGCTCCTGATTTACCAGTTAAGCCGGCACGACAACTGATTAGCTATGTGACCGATCGCCCTGGGCATGATCGCCGCTACGCCATTGATGCCAGCAAGATTAAACGGGAGTTGGGCTGGGAACCAAAAGTAACAGTGGAACGGGGCTTAAGACAAACAGTGCAATGGTATTTAGACCATGAAGCCTGGTGGAGGCCCCTGTTGGGTTAGTGAATATCAACCAAAGGCGATCGCCTAGTCCATTGGGTAACAGGGATTGCAGAGATTGACAAAATCCTATTGCTGGGGTGGATTTTCCCGCTCCATCTCAATGCGGAGGGGAGCATCAGGTTTTTCCGTTAATCCCAAGCTATTGAGAACCTGCACCACGCCAAAGGCCACCACTACCCCCAGCACCAGTCCTCCCACCACCAAAATGACAAACCAGTTGCGGGCTTTTTTCAGAGCCTCTTCCCGACGAGCTCCCGTGATGTCGTCGTATTCGTCAAAATTAGAGTTACCTTGATCGGAGCCACCACCATTGGGGGAAGGGAAAACCATAAAATTTTAGGGCGATCGCCAAAATAGCCCCTTAAGGTTATCCTGATTTTCCGCCTTGGCAAAGGCCAAAATTACCTAATCCCCCAAGCATCTCTTAAGGAAGACAATCAATCTGGACGTAAATTAGGCGCAAACTTATCCGGCACTTCCTGGAGATGGTCAGATTGCCAAGTAAAATTCCCCACCCCCAAGGTCAAAGAACGCAGTTCAATAATGAAGTTCTGCATTTCTGCTTGGGGTAAATGGGCAGCCACCTGGTCCCAACTTTTCCAGTCGGAACGGGCTTCGTAACCAAGAATTTGGCCCCGATGGCCGCTTACTAGTTGCAACACCCGAGAGGTAAATTCCGTTGGGGTGGTGACGTTAACGCTCAAAATTGGCTCCAACAACACCGGATTACATTGGGGCATTCCTTCCGTCATGGCTAGGCGGGCGGCCTGTTTAAAAGCCTGTTCAGAACTGTCAACATTATGGTAGGAACCGTCAGTTAAAGTAACGGCGATATCCACCACAGGGTAGCCAAGGGGGCCTTTAGCTAAATATTCTCGTACCCCCATTTCCACCCCAGGAATATATTGTTTGGGCACCACTCCCCCCACAATGGTTTCACTGAAGCTAAAGCCGTTACCCCGTTCCAGGGGTTTAATGGTAAGGTACACATCGCCAAATGCGCCATGGCCACCGGTTTGATGTTTGTAGCGGCCGTGAACTTCTGTGCCTTTACGAATGGTTTCTTTATAGGGAACTTGGGGTTGTTGGCTGACCATGGGCAGTTTATATTGCCTTTCCAATCTTTCCAGTGCCACTTTGAGATGAATCTCCCCTTGGCCCCAAAGGATTACTTCTTGGGTTTCGGTATTTTGCTCCCAAGTTAGGGAAGGGTCCTCCTCCACTAATTTTCCCAGGGCAGTGCTGAGTTTGACTTCATCTTTCCTCTGTTCCGGGGCGATCGCCAGACCATAGACCGGGGGCAAAGGCTCAACAAAGGGCAGGGGTTTGACATCAGCAGTAGAAAGGGTAGTCCCGGTGTTGATATTTTCTAACCGAGCTAGACCCACAATTTCCCCCACCGTGGCGGTTTGTACCGGTGTTTGCTGATTACCAAAAAGACGATAAATGCCCCCCAGCCTTTGACCATTTAGGGAGTCAGCTTCCCGTAAAGTTCCCTGCCAAATGCGAGCCAGGGATAATCGACCCTGGGGAGTGAAATAGGTTTTTAATACCTGGGCAATGACGGGGCCGGAACCATCGGTGCTCAAACTCCGGCGGGCCGCCGTCACACTGGGGTCCGGTGCTTCCTTAATCAACACATCCAGCAATGGTCGGACACCGAAATCCTGCTCCGCCGCCCCCAGCACCACCGGCACAATTAAATCTGCCCCCAATTCCTGTTTGAAATCCGCTTCGATTTCCGCCTGGGGCGGTTCCACTTCCTCCAACAATTCCTCCAACAGGCGATCGTCAAAGTCCGCCAACGCCTCCAACATTTCCTGGCGGGCCTGGTGTTCAGCCCCGGCTAATTCCGCTGGCAACGCAATGGGATCGGCGGCACTGCCAGTGTGGTATTGATAGGCTTGCTCCGTAATGAGGTCAATATAGCCCTGTAACTCCTCCCCTTTGTAAATGGGATACTGCTGGGGAATTAGGGGCCGGGAAGAAACACTTTTCAGGGCCTGTAAAACTTCCCCAAAGGGTTGTTTAGCCCGGTCCATTTTATTGATAAACACCAGATGGGGAATGGCCCAATCATCCAAAAATTTAAACAAAGGGGCGAGGGTCAAAACCCGACTCACATCCGCCTCACAAACGATGACCGCAGTACCGGCGCCGACCAACGCTCCATAGGTTTCCTGGGCAAACTCGATGGAACCTGGACAATCGAGGAAATTTAAGCGCAAATTTTCATAATCAATCCCTGCCACACTCACTTCCACACTCATTTGGCGGGCCTTGGCCTCAGGGCTGCTATCGCTCACTGTGTTGCCGTCTTTGATATTCCCCTTACGGCTGACACTGCCACTAACCCACAAAACACTTTCAAGCAGGGTGGTTTTACCACTGCCATAGGGGCCAACAATGGCCACGTTGCGGAGGGATTCATTGGTGGGGTTGTTCATAAAAAAATACCTGAAAGGCTCTTATTGCTGAGCCTAACCCAGAATTCCCGGCCTCAAACCTCTCCGCAATCTCTTGTAAAATTCGGGCAGGAGATTGTTAACTCTGGTTAAGTTTCAGTGGGTAAAAAACGACATGGATTATCGGCAAGCGGGCGTAGATGTGGAAGCAGGCAGGGAATTTGTCAGCCGCATTCGGCAACAGGTGGAAAGTACCTTTCGCCCAGAGGTTATGGGGGGCATTGGCGGTTTTGCCGGGCTGTTTGAGATTCCCGCTGGCTATAAAGCACCGGTGTTGGTTTCCGGCACAGACGGGGTGGGTACAAAACTGAAGATTGCCCAGGCCATGGACCAACACCACACCATTGGCATTGATTTGGTGGCTATGTGTGTAAATGATATTTTGACCACCGGAGCAGAACCCCTATATTTTCTCGATTATTTAGCCACGGGCAAGTTGGAACCGGCCCAATTGGCCGATGTGGTCACCGGCATTGTGGAAGGCTGTAAACAATCTGGCTGTGCTTTGTTGGGGGGGGAAACAGCGGAAATGCCTGGTTTTTACGGGGCAGGAGAATATGATGCGGCGGGCTTTGCGGTGGGCATTGTGGAAAAGTCCCAATTACTCAACGGCTCCCAGGTAAACATTGGCGATGTGGCGATCGCCGTGGAGAGTTCGGGGGTCCACAGTAATGGTTTTAGTCTGGTGCGGAAAATCATTGAAAGCAATGGCTGGCAATGGTCTGATTGTTTACCAGAGTGGGGAGGCCAGTCCTTAGGAGAAATCTTTTTAGAACCCACCAGGATCTACGTCAAACCTATCCAGGCGTTATTGAAGTCAGGCATTAACATCCACGGCATGGCCCACATTACCGGCGGCGGATTGCCAGAAAATCTCCCCCGCTGTTTGGGGCAGGGGCAATCCATCCAAGTCAAAGCTGGAAGTTGGCAACCCTTACCCGTATTTAACTGGTTAGCTGACAAAGGCCAAGTCAACTCCACTGCCATGCTGGAAACCTTTAATTTGGGGGTAGGTTTTGTGGTGCTTGTCTCTCCGGAGCAGAGGCAGACAACCCTAGATTTTTTCTCCGGGCAGGGGCTGGTGGCTAATCAGATTGGGACAGTAATCGAAGGCGATGGCGCTTTTGTTTGGCTAGATTAGTTAACAGTCTTATTTGCTCTGGCCTGGATTACCTGTAAACTGCCCCCCGCATAGAGATGCTTACGAACAACTGTGAAACCAGCTTGGTCCAGTAATGACCCTAAATCGGTGTTAATTAACTGCCAGGCGGTTTCCGTTTCAAACAGGCCCATAAAAATTGCCAAGGGCGGCCAAAATAGCCAATTACTGGGGCGATGTAAATCCACTAAGGCAAAAATTCCTCCTGGTTTGAGCACACGGTGTACGCCGCTGATAATGCTCTGTAGTTGTGCCGGAGTCATTTCGTGCAGGGCGACGCTGGTGTGCACTAGGTCGAATTCCCCTTCCCCAAAGGGTAAATCCTCGGCCAAACCCTGAACATAGGTCGCCTGGGGTACATTAATTTTCGCCCTGCCCAGGGCCTTGGGGGAAGCATCCAGCCCCACCACCGTGGCTCCAGATTGAGCTAGGTAAACAGTGGCTTGGCCACCCCCGCAACACAAATCCAGCACCTTCTGTCCCGGTGAAATTGCTAAATTCTCCAATGGCAATTGATGGAAACGCTCTTCTCCCCCCACATTCAAAGTCGCTAGGCGGGAAACTAGGGCGTAAACCCACGGATACTGATAACTCCAAGTGCGGAAAATAGTTGCCATAACCTAGAAAGAAATTGGGACGCCGTTTGTAGGTTGGGATTCTTTCCTTTTCGCCATCTATTGTTACACTTGGTAAAGAAACTGAAAAATCATTCTACTAAGCTTAACAATTATGGGTCGTGTTGGGGTCTTACTGCTAAATCTTGGCGGACCGGAGAAGTTAGAGGATGTACGCCCCTTCCTTTTTAACCTGTTTGCGGATCCGGAAATCATTCGTCTCCCTTTTCCTTGGTTGCAAAAACCCCTGGCATGGCTGATTTCTACCCTACGGGCGAAAAAATCCCAGGCCAACTACGCCGAAATCGGTGGTGGTTCCCCCCTGTTGCAGATTACCGAAGCCCAAGCCTCCGCCCTCACGACCCGTCTGGAACGCCTTGGCCAGGATGCAAAAGTGTACATTGGCATGCGCTACTGGCACCCCTTTACGGAGGAAGCCGTCGAAAAAATTAAAGGCGATCGCCTGCAACGGCTGGTGATTTTGCCTCTATATCCCCATTTTTCCATTAGCACTAGCGGCTCCAGTTTCCGGGTGTTGGAGGAAATGTGGCATAACGACCCCAGTTTGCGGCAATTGGACTATAGCCTGATCCCCTCTTGGTACGACCATCCGGGCTATCTCCAGGCCATGGCGGATTTGATTGCTCAAGAATTAAAGAAATTCCCCAATCCAGACCAAGCCCATATTTTCTTCAGTGCCCACGGTGTGCCCCAAAGCTATGTGGATGAAGCGGGAGACCCCTACCAGGCAGAAATTGAAGCCTGTACCCGTTTGATAATGCGGACTCTCGATCGTCCGAACCAATACACGTTGGCCTACCAAAGTCGGGTGGGGCCAGTGGAATGGCTCAAGCCCTACACGGAAGAAGCTCTGCAAAAACTGGGGGCGGAGGGCATTGACGATCTATTGGTGGTGCCCATTAGCTTTGTGTCAGAACATATTGAAACCCTCCAGGAAATTGACATCGAGTATCGGGAAATTGCCGAAGAAGCCGGCATTGATAATTTTCAGCGGGTACCGGCCCTAAACACCCATCCAGTTTTCATCGACGCCTTGGCCCAGATGGTGATGGATTCCCTCAACGATCCTCCCTGCACCTTTGAAACGGTGCCCCATCCCAAAAAGAACATGAAAATGTATCCCCAGGAAAGATGGGAATGGGGTTTGACTACGGCGGCGGAAGTATGGAATGGTCGCCTCGCCATGTTGGGTTTCATTGCCCTGTTGGTGGAGTTGATCAGCGGCCAGGGCCCGTTGCATTTTGTCGGCTTGCTTTAGAAAACTTTTGAAAGTCCCCAAACCCCCAATGATGGGGGAATTAGATTATTGCAACCGATCTTGACACTGCGTTAGGGCATAAATTGGAGCGGTAGTTGGCGGGGCTGGTTCCCTTGCAACTGTTGCTCCATTTGATGTGCCAACGCTAGGACTAAAGCATCGGCGGCGGGCTTACCAATAATTTGCACACTGAGGGGTAAACCCTGGTCATCAAATCCCACCGGAATGGCGATCGCCGGTAGGCCGGCCGCATTGGCGGGGGGGCAGGGGGCAATCCATTCAATAATTTTCTGCACCACGTCGGGGGGCGATAGATGGGTCCATTCCCCGATTTTTGGGGGCCGATGATTAAAAACGGGCAAAATTAGGGCGTCATACTGTTCCATAAAGCCGACAATTTGGCGGGAAATCACCTGCATATTCCTTACCCCCCGCAGATAGTCCCCCGCAGTGCCACTGGTTTCCCCTAACCACTGATTAACCGATTCCAACAGGGGTAAAGGAATGCCGGAAGCCCCCACCCCAGCTTTCCAAATTTGGGCAAAGGGTTCAATTAAACTAGTGACAT
Organism: Synechocystis sp. IPPAS B-1465; assembly: GCF_003015225.1. GTDB lineage: Bacteria > Cyanobacteriota > Cyanobacteriia > Cyanobacteriales > Microcystaceae > Synechocystis. The sequence goes on from NZ_CP028094.1 coordinate 2,851,669, forward strand.
CAAAACAGGCTTCCTCCAATTGATGCCCTAGATTTTCGCAAACGGCGATCACCTTGGCCACAGCCCCTTGAATCTCAGAAGAACTGCTAAAGGGAGGTAGGGAAAAAGCATAGGCCAGGCGCAGTTGCCCAGGGGTTTCCCCCGTGGTCTCCACAAAAGGGCGATCGGGGGACGGTAGCCAATAGGGATCCCCTGTGATGTAACCTTCCATGACGTCCAACAGAGCCGCCGCCTCCAACACAGTGCGACTGAGGGGACCATGGCAGGCAATGCCACTCTGGTAATCTCCCACTGGAGCCTGGGATACCCGGCCACGACTGGGTTTAAAGCCCACTAAGCTGCAACAAGCTGCTGGAGTTCTCACAGAGCCGCCACCGTCGGAGCCCTGGGCAATGGGCACCAAACCCGCCGCCACCGCCGCCGCACTGCCACCGCTAGATCCCCCCGCGTTATAGTCCAAATGCCAAGGATTGCGGGCCGGTAAAAATCCTGGGGGTTCGGTGTAGGGAAATGACCCCAGTTGGGAAGTGACGGTTTTACCCACGATGGTGAATCCCGCCGCTTTCATTTTGGCCACAACACCGTCATCGTAGGTGGCTAAATTTTCCTTCAGGGCTGACACCCCGTAGCTCACCGGCATGTCAGCAACGCAGTTTAAATCCTTCACCGCAATGGGTACGCCAAAAAATGGTGGCAAAGGTTCAGAATTACCCATTCCCGCTAAATATTTGGTTTTCTGCTTCGCATCGGCGATCGCCGACTCCCAGGCCACGTGGGCAAAACTGCCTACTGTTTGATCATATTTCCCCAGGCGATCGAGATAATACTGGGTGATTTCCAAAGGAGAAACCTGGCGAGTGCGGACTAATTGGGCTAAGTCGAGGGCGCTTAGTAAACAAAAATCAGTCATTTTAAAATTGGCAAATAATTGGCGGTTAGAAAAATTAGAAAAATTAAAAGGCAAAGGCTTTAAAACCTTAACGTAATCCGGCAGCACTGACTCCCTATCAGCCTGTCTCCGCATAATCAACTAACTGTATTACCCAAAATTCGTTCAATATCCGCTTCGGAAAGTTTTTGCAGATAATTAATTTTAAATTCTTCGAGGAAATCAATTAATAATTCTTCAATGTCTTCTAGGTGGTGTTGTTGATTCAATTCCACATTAAGTTCCATGGTCAGCTTAGTCAGTAAATTTTCCAGTAGTCGATCAAATTCCTTATCCTGTTCTAGAAAGCTCTGTAGAGTAGTCAGTATGCGCTCGTAGGATATTGCAATCATATTGGCCATTATTTCCCGCTGCATATTTTTTACTCCAGGCAAACTCTGTAACTGGGTGTAACCCTGAATTTGTCCTAGGGAAGACTGCATATTATATAGCATAAAATCTCGTACTTCTGGTTCTACTTCTGGCAATACTTTTTGCAATAAAACCTGGGAAACAATTCTAATGACTTCTACTAACTCATTGCGGTTATTAATATCAATATATTGGGTGGTTTTGGCTCGGTCTAAAAATTTTCGCAGGGCTCCTTCCCGCACTAATTGTTGCATTTGTTCCACCAGCCGCACCACAATTACCTCTGTCATATCTTCAGCAATGATGGCAACAAAACCCTGGGTAGCCTGCCCTTTAACTTTATTCAAATCCATTAATTTAGCTTTATCTAGCCGCACGGTGAGGGGAATAATGCGCAGCCAACGGAAAAATGGTAAAAACAAAAAGAAATCATACCAACGCCACAGCATGGCATCGACCCAACTGACCCCCCGGTAACGCAGGCTAATTAAACGGGTACGTCCCAGAAAGTCTATTAAGAAAATCAGGAAAAAGGGAAAATCAATTAAGGCAAAATTATCCACTGGCTGGCCATTTTCCCCAATTTCTCGGAAATAGTTAGTGGCAATCAGAGGTCTAATTTCTTGGTCAAAAAATACTAGCTGGTTAGTTAGTCCGTTTTTAAGCAGGTAATCCTTAGACCAAAAGGTTTCAAAGGATTCGGTGGCAGATGCATCGGTGGAACCAAAAACATGGAGCCGCATAAGATTTTTGATCCGCTCAAAAGTGCCGGTTTTATTGGCAATTTGGAAGGGATTTTCGATAATCATTTGGGCACTGTCTTGGCGTAATTCCGCGAGAATGTTATCAATTTCCTGCGCCTGTTGTACGTTGCCAGCCCCATCCAAGGCCTGTTCATCTAGTTTGCTATTTAATTCATCCACCAGTTCTAAATAGGCAGCGGTGGAACGGTAAGGTTCAATGCCTTTTACCCAATCGTAGTATGGGGTAATGTTGAAAGGAAAAATCCGCACGGGCCGCTTGGGAAATACCCGCTGGAAAGGGCCGACTTTAACTGAAAGCTGCACTGTCCCCTGTAACCAAAAATCCCGCAATGGGATATAGGTCAAATCAAACAAAACTAAACTGTAATTGGCAAGCAAAATTAGAGCCAATATACGCTCATACCAAAGAGGTACTGCTAGATGTTTTTTGGATCGGTCAAAGGGACGGGGCATAGTTGGAAATGGCAAAATGCTTGAATGATGGCCGCTAACCAGACTTTAAGGTTAGCCATGGAAAGCCTCCCTGGCAGAAGTTTTGGGAGATTAGCTCGGAGTGCTCACCATTGCAGGGAAAAATAAGGTTTCAGCAATAGCCTCTAATGGCAAAGGCAAAAACAATTGGGAAACTGTTCCGTCCCAATTCTAGGCAAGAAATTCCCAATGGTAAAATCATGGGGGTATAGATATCTTGTTTTTTAGCTAATTGCAATACTCCAACCATGCGCCTGAACTTTTCCCGGACTTTGTTTTTTGCCGCCATTATGGGTGGATTTGCGTTGGCTATGGGTAAGGCCCAGCCCTTTTTTCCTAGCAATTCTGTTCAAGCCATGGAAACTTCCAAGTCCCAATCCCTTCAAGGTACTACTTGGTATATTAGCGGTTGGCCTAGCGCCCCAGTGCCAGGCAGTGCTCCGATTACTTTGCAGTTCAAGGGCGCACCGCATAGCGGATCTCTGCGAGATCGCCTGACGGGAACAGCAGGTTGCAATACTTTTAATGGTGCCTATACCAGCGGTGATGGTAACTTGACCATTAACCAAGCTCTGGCCACAACCCGTAAAGCCTGTACCGCCGAGGTGATGGCCCAGGAACAAAGATTTTTACAACTTCTGCCCCAAGTAACGTCCTATAGCATCGGGAACGATGGGCAACTGACATTAACGTATCTAAAGGATGGGGAACAGGGTAGCATTAGTTTCATTCCCGCCAATCAGTACAGCGCTCTCCACAACAGTCAATGGGAACTGGTGACCATGGCCGGTGTGGAACCCATTGCTAACGAAAACTCCCGAGCCATACCACAACTTCAATTCCTTGGCGATCGCCTGACCGGGACAGGGGGCTGTAATCGGTTGATGGGACAATTCACCATTGATGGGGACAATTTGACGGTGGATGAACGCATGGCTTCCACCATGATGGCCTGCTCCGAACCTTTAATGGCCCAGGAACAGCAATTTATTCAAGCCTTAGTTAATGCCCAGAAGTATGAAATTTTGACTAGCGGAGAATTGGTGATCGACTATCTCATGGGAGAGAAAACTGAACAGTTAGTCTTTTTGCCTTTAACCGAGGAAGATTCAGCCCCAAGATAATAATTCCCAACGAAGGCAAGCTATAGACAAAGCATGGGACAGAGGGGAAAAGCTCTCCTCCGGTTCACCGCCGTTGGGGAATGGAGGCGTCAATCCATGTGGAACGCGAACCACACTGACCAGACTAGAATTCCAACAAAGAGAACTGTTCCCAACACAAAGGCGGCATTATGGAGGCTGTTGGTGTCGATGAGCGTCATACAATCAAGGAGGTGTTAGGGTTTAGGGCCTTTGGCGCCGATTAAATCCGTTAACCTTCAACCATGGGGGCAAAGCAACAAGCCCTCCAAGTTTAGCCCCTGTTTGCCCAGGAATATTAACTTGGCAGAGGAACAGTCACAATTTTTGACAATTGCACCGTCAGAAGGAGTTAATTTAGCTTGATTGCTGATTAATCCCACCATTTCATCGCAAAATCCCATCACCGCCATGAATCCCTCCAATGCCCAACTTACCGCTCGTCGTTACCGAGCCGGTGATCCCATTTTCAGTGAAGGAGATCAAGGTAATTTTGCCTATATTATCGAGGAAGGGCAGGTGGAAATCTGGACAGAACTCAATGGCGATCGCCGGGTGCTGAATGTGCTCCAACCGGGCAGTTTATTTGGGGAATTGGCCCTGGTGGATGCCAAACCTCGTTCCGCTTCCGCTTCCGCCCTCACGGATTGCATTCTTTCCCTGGTTACTCCCGATCAAGTTAACCAACGCATCGACACGGCCGACCCGATTTTGCGCCTACTATTGTTGGTGGTAATCGGCCATTTTCGTTCTGAAAGCAATAATTTTCGTGGCACCACTGAGCCAGCTTTGGTCCTAGATGCGGCCCTAACTAAAACTAAACTTTCCCTCAAAGAACGCATCACCGATGCAGTGGACATGATCCGTTTAGAGGGGGAAATGAAAGAGGCGATCGCCAAAGAGCAATTCCATTTGGTGTACCAGCCCATTGTCTTCATGGACGACCTCCGCATCGAAGGATTTGAAGCTCTAATCCGTTGGCAAAGTCCTAAGCGGGGCTTTGTCCGCCCTGATCGTTTTATCGAAGTGGCGGAGGCAACAGACCTAATCATTCCCATCGGTCAATGGGTAATTGAACAAGGATTAAAAGATTTAAAAACTTTCCAGACAAAATTTAACCCCCATTTGTTGATGAGTTTTAATATTGTTGGTCGGCAAACCAACAGTGAAGATTTTGTTCCCTGGCTACTAGAAAAAGTAGACCACTATGGGTTAACCCCCGATAAGGTAAAACTGGAAATCATCGAGCGTACCCTTTTTAGCGGTGAAAGTTCCGCCCCCTGGATTGAAAACTGTCGTTCCCAAGGCTTTGCGTTAGTGTTGGACGATTTTGGTACGGGTTATTCTAGCTTGCAATATCTGAATGAGTACAAAATTGACCGGGTAAAAATTGATAAATCCTTTGTGGATGGCTTGGGCACCAATCAAAACAGTGAAAGTATTTGCTCTGCCATTTTGCAACTCTCCCACGCCCTGGGCATGACAGTGGTGGCGGAAGGCATTGAAACCCAAGCACAATTGGAGATTTTGCAATCCCTCGGTTGTGACTATGGTCAAGGTTATCTATTTTCTCGACCTCTACGCTTTGACCAAGTAATGGTCTTGGATCAAGATGCTTTCCGTTAGGGGAAAATATCCTTCAAATTTGCCCCGGTTCAAGATTTTCCCAGTTCTTGAGCATAGGCTAAAGCTTCCTGCTCATTACTAATTTTTCCTTCGATGTGGGCAATGTTGATTTCCGTTAGCAGTTGGCCGATCAAAGGACTAGGTTTAATGTGCAACTTGTCGATTAAATCCTTGCCGGTAATTAAGGGTTGGGGATGGGCTAGGCGATCGCCCGAATTCAGATAATGAGTCAACAGTTCAAAGATAAAACTGTGGTAATTATGGGGACAGTGGGCCAGGGCATAGAGGACAAAATGGGGTAGATATTTACCCAACTCGACAAAGAAAAAGTACAGTTGTCGCACCGTGGGGCTATTTTCTAAACAACTTAACTGGGGATAGCCCTGCAAAATTGCCTGCACAGAGCGCAGTTCGTGGCGGGAATATTTCAACCGTTGTAATTCCCCTTCGGCGATTTTCACGTCGGCACAGACTAGGCTGGCCAACTTAGCAATGGCAATGCCCTTTTTCCCCAATGCTTGAAAAAATTGTTGACGTTCCACCAGGGTTAACTGGTTTTTGATGGCGGCGATCGCCAAATCGATGCAACCAATGGCATTGAGGGAACTGAGGTTAGCATGGGAGAACCAGTGAGCTAATATACCATCTTGCCAAGCGGCCAAAAGCCACTGACTACCCCGGGGGCTGCCCAGCAAATAGTTAAATTCCGCTTGCACCCGTTCTGCGGCCACCGTTTTAATGCGGGGAGCTAATTCCCGTAAAACTGTTCTTGTGTCAGGATCGAGGGTGAATTGTAGCTGGGCCGCCTGACGGTAAGCCCGTAGTAGCCGCAAAGGATCATCAGCCAGGTTTACGGCCGCCACCATTTTCAGTTGACCCCGTTGCAAATCCCCCACCCCCGCCATGGGGTCAATTAATTTGTTTTGCTGGAAGTTATAGGCGATGGCGTTAACGGTGAAATCCCGCCGGGCCAGATCCTGTTCCAAGCTCATGCCCTCCTGTTGGGCAAAATCCACTGTGCCATGGGCAAATACCACCCTGGCAATGTGTCGAGCCTTATCCAACACCACAAATCCCGCCCGGTATCGACTGGCGATCGCCGAAGCCGTTTCAATGGCTCCACTAGGCACGACAAAATCCCAATCCAAATATTCCCGTCGTCTCCCCAAAAGGGCATCCCGCACTGCACCACCGACCAAACAGGCTTGGGGAGGAAGTAGAGCCAGATCAAAGGGAACCTGTTGACGTAAATCAGCCAGGTGGCTCACAGGACAAAGCATAATCAATAACCGTTACCCCAGCACAGTTTGCAGTTTAGGCACAATCTCTAAGTCTAAGCTAGAGTAGCGAAAAATAGGCAAAAATTGAGGTTTACCATGTGTATTTGTGTGAACTGCCATTACGTGGACCGCTGTATCACCTACCATGCAGTGGAACATCAACATCAACAACCCCATTTGAGCGATCGCCCGGATTTTGATCCGGTCAACCCTTCTATCAACGTAAATATTCGTACCCCCGACCATGGCATCGAAATGGAATGGGATGTGGTGGGTTGCGACAGTTTTTTACAAGAAATGGGCAAATGGAGCCGTTTACGCCCCAATGAATTAGTCCCCACCTAGCTTTTTTTGGCCAAAACTAGTTTCCCCTGACAGCGAAACGCGGCAAAAATAACGCTCCGTGCAACAATGAACGCGGTATCAATAACATATAGGCAACTTCGTTAACCAAGGTTTCAAGATGGAATTACTCTATCAATTAGCCTGGCTAATTCCCGTCCTGCCCCTATTTGGCGCAACGGTAGTTGGCATTGGCCTCATTTCTTTCAATCAAGCAACCAATAAACTACGGCAAATCAACGCTGTTTTCATCATTTCCTGTTTGGGGGCTGCATTGGTAATGTCTGGGGCTTTGCTCTGGGATCAAATCCAAGGCCATGCCAGCTATGCCCAAATGATCGAATGGGCATCGGCGGGGAGTTTCCATTTGGAAATGGGTTATGTGATCGATCACCTCAGTGCTTTGATGCTGGTGATTGTAACCTCCGTGGCCCTGTTGGTGATGATCTACACCGATGGCTACATGGCCCACGATCCGGGTTATGTGCGTTTCTATGCCTATCTCAGTCTTTTTGCTTCCTCCATGCTGGGGTTGGTAATTAGCCCCAATTTGGTGCAGGTTTATATCTTTTGGGAATTGGTGGGGATGTGTTCCTACCTGCTGATCGGTTTTTGGTATGACCGTAAAGCCGCTGCCGATGCTTGCCAAAAGGCCTTTGTCACCAACCGGGTGGGGGATTTTGGCTTATTACTAGGTATCCTTGGCCTTTATTGGGCCACTGGCAGTTTTGATTTCGGGACCATTGGGGAACGCCTGGAGGGTTTAGTATCCTCCGGAGTCCTCAGCGGGGCGATCGCCGCCATTCTGGCCATTTTGGTTTTCCTTGGTCCTGTGGCCAAATCGGCCCAATTTCCCCTCCATGTCTGGCTACCGGACGCCATGGAAGGTCCCACCCCCATTTCTGCTTTGATCCATGCAGCTACCATGGTGGCGGCGGGGGTATTCCTGGTCGCCCGGATGTATCCGGTGTTTGAACCGATTCCAGTGGTGATGAATACCATTGCCTTCACCGGTTGCTTCACTGCCTTTTTGGGGGCCACCATTGCTTTAACCCAAAATGACATTAAAAAAGGTTTGGCTTACTCCACCATTTCCCAGTTGGGCTATATGGTGATGGCCATGGGCATTGGGGCCTATTCCGCTGGGCTATTTCACCTGATGACCCACGCCTATTTCAAAGCCATGCTGTTCCTCTGTTCCGGCTCCGTGATCCACGGTATGGAAGGGGTGGTGGGCCACGACCCAATCCTGGCCCAAGATATGCGCATTATGGGCGGATTGCGGAAATATATGCCCATCACGGCCACCTGTTTCCTGATTGGAACTTTAGCTATTTGCGGTATTCCCCCCTTTGCGGGCTTCTGGTCTAAGGACGAAATTCTCGGCCTCGCTTTTCAGGCCAATCCCCTACTCTGGTTTGTGGGTTGGGCCACCGCCGGTATGACTGCTTTTTACATGTTCCGGATGTATTTCATGACCTTTGAAGGGGGTTTTCGGGGCAATGACCAGGAAGCGAAAGACGGGGTTTTACAGTTCTACGGTTTACTGCCCAACTTTGGCCCAGGAGCCATGAACGTGAAGGAATTGGACCATGAAGCCGGGCACGACGACCATGGCCACAGCAGTGAACCCCATGAATCCCCTTTGACCATGACGTTTCCCCTCATGGCCCTAGCCGTGCCTTCGGTGTTAATTGGTCTGTTGGGACGGCCCTGGGCCAACCAGTTTGAAGCGTTTATCCATGCGCCGGGGGAAGTGGTGGAACACGCCGCTGAATTTGAATGGGGCGAGTTTTACGTCATGGCTGGAAATTCCATCGGCATTGCTTTAATTGGCATTACCGTGGCTTCCTTAATGTATTGGCAACACAAATTTGACCCCAAAGTGTTGGCAGAAAAGTTTCCATCCTTGTACCAACTGTCCTTGAACAAATGGTACTTTGACGACCTTTACGACAAGCTGTTTGTCCAGGGTTCCCGTCGAGTGGCCCGTCAGATTATGGAAGTGGACTACAAGGTCATTGACGGAGCGGTCAACCTCACTGGTTTAGTCACCCTAGTCAGTGGGGAAGGTTTGAAATATCTAGAAAATGGCCGGGCCCAATTCTACGCCCTCATTGTGTTTGGGGCGGTGTTAGGCTTTGTAATTGTTTTTAGCCTCACCTAGGTTGGGAGAACTAGTTAATTGGCATAGTTAATTAGCATTGTCTCCCCCCAAAAAGGGGCTAAGCTTTCCAGCCAAACCCGGTAAATATTTTTTTTATGACCATTTGGTTACTCTGCCAGATGGTTTTTTATTGTTTCAAAGTCAGACAAAATTAATAACTATCTTCCCCTTGGACGGTTTTGAGCACTAAACGCTGATTGGCCTGCATCAACAGGTCGGCGATCGCCGTTTTGAATCTTAGAGCGACGGAGGAATTGGCCAAGAAAGCCTGGGCTTGTTCCCGGTATTCTGCCCCCTGTAACGTTTCTGCTTGGTCTAGGGTTTCCAAAGCTTGGCAGAGGTCATTAATCTGGGCGGTGTGGTCAGACATGGTCTTATTTCTCCAATGCTGTTTCCGCCATGGTAACCCAGCTAACTAAAAACAGAACCTTGCTTCATGAAACTTTTGCCTTGTTGCCGTTGCCACTTCCCCCATTGCAAAGCTAAGCAAAAAATAGTTTTCGTTGCTACCGAACAAGGCGAGAACTAGCCATCGTTAAAATGGGGTAAGCCGAGATTCTAACCAGGAGGTGTTGATTCCGTGTCCGGTAAAAAAAATGATTACGATGCTCTCTTAGCAGATTTCACCGATCGGGAAGGGGCGATCGCCCTACTGCGCCAACATCGACCCTACCTAGAAAAGCTACCCAGTTTGCGGCGGCCAGAACGAAGCATTATCACCATCCCCCTGCCCATTGTCCGTTTGCGCCATCTTCCCCTCAACGATGCTGACCAAGGGGGCCGACAAACCACTCCCTTGGCCAAGGTAATTCCCTGTGACCTGGCAATTTTGATGTGTGACCCAGAATGGCAGGTGAAATTAGGCTCGGAAATTTTGGTCTTTATCCACCGCCCAGAGGAAAACTTTTCTGATCTACTCAGTCGTTGGCGTCGGAGTCAAATTTATCTGGACCAAGACTATGAATGGTTGATGCCCCCCCAGGAAAAACATATGTTTAGTGAAGCGGCGGAGGAAATCTGTCCCCTATTCATTATTTTTGAGCAAACTCCCCACCATATCCAAAAGGGTCTGGCCGGAGCCGGGTTGCCCTTTGTGCTCCACAGTGAAGGCAATTTAACAATGGCGGAAACCCTAGAACTAATTTCTGAATAATGGTTTAAGTAAACTTAAATTTAGGAATTTAAAGGGGATCCATCAAGTCAAATAAACGAATTTTTAAGGCTTCAATCTGGGACAGAGGAGCCACCCCAGTGGGGCAAGAATCACTACACATGCGGCAGTTGTTGCATCCCCACACCCCCTGTTTATCTTTGCCCAGGGCTTCGAGGCGGGCCTTAGTGGCCATATCCCGATTATCTAAAATCAAACGGTTAGCTTTGGCTAGGGCATGGGGCCCGACAAAATTTTCGTTTTTCTTTTTGGCGTCGCAGTCGGAATAACAAACTCCACAAAGAACACAATTGCTCACATCGTTGAGGGCAGCCCGCTGCTCTGGGGATTGGGAAAATTCTGCTCCTTTTTCCCCTTGGTGCTTATTAATCAAATAGGGATAAACCGCATCTAACCCGGCAAAAAATTTCTCCATATCCACCACCAAGTCTTTAATAACGGGTAAATTCCCCAGGGGACTGATGGTGAAAACTCCGGTATTTTCCTGGTTACTTTCGGCTAACCACTGGCCCAAGCTTTTAATACTTTCTTTGCAGGCCAACACCGGGCGATCGTTCACCCTCACGGCGCAGCTACCACAGATGGCATTACGGCAATTCTTGCGGAAGGCCAAGCTGCCATCCTGTTGCCATTTGATCTGATTTAAACAATTTAGGATGCTGGTTTGGGGATCAACATCCAAATAATAATTCTGCCAATGGCGATCGCCATCAGTTAGTTGTCGTTGTATTTTGCAAACAATTTCCATGGTATGAGGAAATCAACAGGGCAAAAAAGGCTCGACCTTCCTATTACGGAAGGGCCGGGGGCAATAATTTTTATTCCTGGTCCCGGCAAAATTCCATAGATCAATGGGGAATTGTAGGAGGATGTCCCCCTTAAATTTTATCCCCATTAGTCCCAGCAAATTAGCCTTACTCTTCTTCGTCGTCAGCCCCCACCTGTTTGAGGTGAATGTGTTTGCGACCGAGGGTAATTTCAAATTCATCTCCCACGTTGAGGCTCATTTTTTTTGTGTAGGCGGCTCCAATGAGAAGATTGCCGTTGGATTGCACGCTAATGCGGTAACTAGCGGAGCGGCCACCCCGACCTTGACCGGAAGCAGAACTGTCTAAATCAATGCCTTGGGCATCCATTAAGGCGTTGTAGAACTTCATCATATTGACCCGGGGCAGGCCTTTTTTTGTGGAAGTTACATAACCGCAGATTTTAGCTTTCTCTTCTTTGGGCAGATCGCCTAATTCTTTAACTTTCTCGAGCAATGCTTCGCCAGTTAGGGGCTTGGTTGCGTTTGATTTAGCCATTCAAGTTTTCGGTGATTGAGATTGATCAGAATTGGTAAGCAAGGGAAGATTAGTCGAAGGAATGGTTGACTCTTTTGCTCCTTGCTACCCTGCTTATATTACACGTTTCTTGGAATAATTATCTAGTTTGTTCAAATAAATAGTTAATTTAATGGGATAGTTGATGGGCAAGGATGGCTTCTATACTAAAGGGATGAAGTTGACAACAAAAAGCCATTACAGTGTTAAAGCCTTACTGGATTTAGCTCTACAACCGGACTACGGCCCTGCTTCGGTGAAGGCGATCGCCGAGCGACAGAATATCCCTGGGCCCTATCTGGAAAAACTGTTGATTACCCTGCGACGGGCGGGCATAGTTAATGCCTATCGGGGGGTGAGGGGAGGATATCAATTGGCCCAGGCCCCGGATCAAATTTCCCTGGGGCAAATATTAGCGGCCCTGGAAGAAAGCCTGGAACCATTTCCCCAATATGGGGATGACCAAAGTTTGGCGGAGGATTGGGTTACCCTCAGTGTGTGGCGACAACTACACCAAAAATTTGTCAAAGCTCTCTATTCAATTACTTTGGCTGACCTTTATTACGATGCCCGCAGTTGGCAGGCGGCCCAAGGGGAAGGGATTAATTTTATTGTTTGATTGATCGAAAAATAAAGGCGGGATATCAATCTTCAAACCGCTTAATTGTTAGGCGATCGGGCTAAACTTCCCCATCAACATGGGGCAACTGGGACCCTTCATAGGCCAGCCATTGGTTGCGACCTTTTGCTTTGGCTTCATACAGCGCCAAATCCGCCGCTTTGACCAGAGCGTTGGGATTGATATGGCGTTCGGGAGTATAAACGGCAATGCCAATGCTGAGGGTGACATGGCCCGTGCCGGATACCGTGTGGGGAATGGCCAAATTAGCCACTTCCACCTGGAGAGCTTCCGTTACATTGATTGCCCCTTCTAGGCTAGTTTCGGAAAGAATAATAGCAAATTCTTCTCCCCCGTAGCGAGCCACTAAATCCGTTGGTCTTTTGGCAACTTTGGCCATGGCATCGGCAATTTTTTTCAGACATCGATCGCCAGCAGGATGACCATAATTGTCGTTAAAACCTTTGAAAAAATCCACGTCACAAAGCAGCAGAGCTAAGGGTTCCCTAATCCGTTGTAATCGTTGCCATTCCCGTTCCAGGGTGGAATCAAATAAGTAGCGGTTACCCACTTGGGTGAGGGCATCCAAGGAGGAAATTTGCTGTAACCGAATGTTGGCCGTTTCCAATTGTTCATACAGTTCCCCCTGGTGAATGGCGATCGCCACCTGGGTTGCCAACTCCATCAACAGTTGCAGATCCTCTTCTTGCCAATAACGGGGGGTTTTGCATTCATGGGCAATGAGCAAACCCCAAAGATTTTCATTGAAAACCACCGGCACTACCAAATTAGCTTTGACCTGGTAATGGCGCAGTAACTCCTTGTGGCAGTCCGCCAAGTCAGCCTTTTCAATGTCAGATACAGCCCGCACCCTACCTTCTCGATACAGCCGCAGATAATGGCCCTTAAAACAGGGATCGTCAATTTCATCGTTAATAATTGATCGGCAAAAATCATTGTGGGATTCCGTCACCACCTGCCCCGACCACTGGGAATTAAATTTAAATAACACCACCCGGTCAGTATTTAGGAATTGCCTCACTTCGGTGACGGTGGAGTACAAAATGTCGTTGATGTTGAGGGAAGCGCGAATTTTATTGGCAATTTTCAACACTAATTTTTCCTTGACATTGCGCTGTTGCAACCGTTCCTTGAGCAAAACGTAATCGTGCAGTTTTTCTGTCCAAGGATTTTCCCGATTGAGGGAATTGGGCAAGGGGCGATCGCCAACATTACCCTGGCCCGCCTCTGTTTCTGTTTCCGGCAGAGCAACCTTGGGCAGGGGCGGAGTGGGGCCAAAATCAAGAATCTGTGGATAGTAAAGATAGGTCATCATCGCTTCTGCTGGAAGGGGCCTAGTGAGGAAATAGCCCTGGCCCAGATGGCAACCCATTTTCTGCAAACGTTGCAGTTGGGCTTCCGATTCGATCCCTTCGGCCACAGTTTCCAGATTTAAACCATTGGCCAAATCAATCACGTACTGAATAATGGCGGTGTCTGCCCCCTCATTGAGCAAATCATTCACAAAGGATTTATCAATTTTCAGGCGGTGAATGGGCAATTGCTTGAGAATGCTGAGGGAAGAATAGCCGGTGCCAAAGTCGTCGATCGCCACCTGTACCCCCTCTTCCCGCAGACGATGGAGCAGCACCACTGTCCCTTTAATATCCTCCATCATCAAACTTTCGGTAATTTCGAGTTCCAAGTCCTCCGGCGGCATGCCTGTGCGTTTCAAACATTCCAGCACCGAATTAAGCCATTTTTCGTCCTGGAATTGACGGGCCGAGATATTTACTGCCATGCGTAGCCGACGCCCCGTTTCCCGGAAAAAATGTTGGTGGGTAGCACAGGCCGTTTCCAGCACCCATTGCCCTAAATGATTGATCAGCCCCAATTCCTCTGCTAGGGGAATAAACACATCGGGGGCCACCTGCCCCAGTCGGGGATGCTGCCAACGCACCAAGGCTTCTACCCCTAACAATTTACCCGTATCAAGGGCCACCTGGGGTTGGAAGTAGAGTACAAACTCTTGATTAGTCAAGGCCTGCCGCAGGTCTGACTCCAACGTCAGGCGATCGAGCATGGGGGCTGAATCCTGGGGGCGGTAAAACTGGTAAGTGTTTTTGCCCTGACATTTCGCCCTAGTGAGGGCAATTTCTGCAAACTTCAGCAAAGATTCCGCCGTTTCCCCATCGTAGGGAGCGGTGCTAATGCCCATACTGGCGGTGAGATAAATGGGTTGGCCCTGGAGGAAAAAGGGTTCTTGAAAGGTGCTCAACAGTCTTTCACACAGGGGAATCATTTCCTGGTTATCACTAATTTGGGTCAGCAAAATAGTGAAGCCATCCCCATGCCAACGGGACAGAAGGGGGCTATAGGCCGCTAGGGGGCTAAGTTTTTGATTGAGGCGATCGGCCACTTCCTGCAACAGACCATCCCCGGTTTTATGGCCAAAGCTTTCATTAATGCGTTTAAATCTATCCATGGCAATAACCAAAACCCCCACCATTTTCCCTTCATAGAGAGCATCCAACAGAGCTAGGGTGAGTTGACGATTAAAAATGATCCAATTGGGCAATTGGGTCAGGGGATCGTAGGCAGTTTGCTGGGTAATCAGTCTAGTCACAAACTGTTGGGTAATGGCCATGTACAGTTGGGTGCTGGCCACTTGGGCTAATTTCCGTTCTGAGCGATTCCAGGTGGGCACCAATTTTTGGGTTTCTTCCCAAGCCTCGAAGGAAAGACGGGGCAGAATATTGCGGCGGTCAATGCCCCGTTTCCCGGCCCAGTGTTTTACCAAAGATTTCTCCTTCCGCAGCAGAATTAAGCTCCCCACCCATTGCTGATCCGCCGCCAGGGGCACAATCAGGAAAGATTGGAAATTTTCTGCGCTTAGGGATTCCGGCGGGGCAATCCAATCGGAGCGCTGTTCTAATTCCCCCAAAGTGTAACCATGGGGCACACAGTTAGTGGGAGGTAGCGGTGCCACACTGGTGAACGGTCGAGGTTTTTCCCAGGTGGACTGTACTGCGGCCATCGGCTCCATCGCTGCTGAAGGTTGGCCCCGCATTAGCTCCTGCCACAGGGACGTTTCCAGCCAATTGCCCCAGTCAAATCTGAGGTTCCATTGGTAATGCTGGGCAACAGAACCGGTTAAATCCGGGGCAATGTAGAGCACAGCTCCATCGGCTTCCACGGCTTGCCCCACTGTTTCCAATGCATACTGCCAGGTTTCCGGACGATCGCCATACTGAGCCACCGTTGTTTCTAGCCTTTGTACCAGCGCTTCCTGTACCTGTTGCTGATGTACCTGCCGGCTTAACTGGGACTGGGTAATGGCCAGGGAAACTTCCTTGCTCAACAGGGCCATGGTTTCCCACTCCTGCTCGGTAAATCGCCGGGGTTTACTGTGGTGTACCGCCATAATGCCCCACAGTTGCTGATCCTGCATTACGGGCACCGTTAGGGAGGATAACACCCCCATGGCAAGGAGATATTGAATATGACAACTATCCACTGTTGTGTAATGGCCATTACTATGCTCCGTCGGACTAATGCGACCGGACAACTCGTGGGATTTTTTCCGACGGTGGGCCACATCCACGGCGATCATCTTCCTTTGGTTACCCAACTCTTCCCTGGCCTGGGGCGGAATGTCCTCCACCGGAAAATGTAGCCCCAACAAGGATGGCAAAGCAGCTCTGTTAACTGCCTCTGCCAACACTTCCCCGCTGCCATCGCTGGCAAATTTGTAAATTTTTACCCGGTCCACTCCTAAAAAGATACGAGCCTCTTCCACAATTACCTGGAGGGTTTCCCGTAAAGTCAAAGCCCGGTGGAACTTATTGATGACGTTACGGAGAAAATCTTCTAAGGATCGATTAGGGTTCATGTTTTGACTCGGCGGGGATTAAGCGGTGGGAAGGATCTCGTTGTAACGACCAACAACCCAAGACCCGAAAGAACAAATTACTAGGAACAGCAAAATCGATCAAAATCCTGGCTTATCCCTTTGGCAACCATGGCTGCAAGGGCAAACCTTAAAATTTTGATGACTCTGACCGTCTATGTTTACCCTATCCTCTAAGCAATTAGACTTATGGGAAAGGAAGATAAAATTTAACCTATTGAATAAAGTAAATGTAAAAAATTTACTCAGCTAAATTGTCTCTATATCTTAACAAAATTGAGGCCAGAACTAGGGTCATGGTATTTCCCCTCGGTTGGGAAAGTTGCACCTTGGTCGGCTAGCCCCCACAATAAAGCCAATTTGCGGGGCTTCATTTCCCCGGTCTTGGTTCCGATAGTTTATACACCCGTAACTTGAAATTACCTCTTCTGTGATCGCCATTTATCCCGGTAGTTTTGACCCCATCACCCTCGGCCATTTGGACATTATTGAGCGGGGTAGTGGTTTGTTTGAACAAATCATTGTCGCTGTGCTCTGTAATCCCAGCAAGCAACCCCTATTTTCGGTGGAAAAGCGGCTGGAACAGATCCGCCACTGTACCCAACATCTGACCAATGTGACCGTGGATAGCTTTAACGGACTGACGGTGGACTACGCTAAGCAAAAACAGGCAACGGTATTACTACGGGGTCTGCGAGTCCTGTCGGACTTTGAGAAGGAACTACAAATGGCCCACACTAACCAAACTCTTTGGGACGGAGTGGAAACCGTATTTTTGGCCACCGCCAAGGAATATAGCTTTTTAAGTAGTAGTATTGTCAAAGAAATTGCCAAGTTCGGTGGTAGTGTGGATCATCTTGTTCCCCCCTCAATCTTGGCCGATATTTGCTCTTCCTATCCATCCCCCTAGATAAATTGCGTTAAAACTGTTTTAAATTTCGTTCTATTTGCCCCGTCAAGCGCCTAGATAACCCTATGACCCGCCGAGAGAGTGCCAATCCTGAAGTAACTGAGAATAGCGCCGTTGTGCCCGGCCAGACGGTGGATTTTGATATTCAACAACAACTAGCTGAGCTGCAAGAATTACTCTATGACAGCTTCCACATTCCCCTAACAGCCTGGAGTGTGGTGGATGAGGAAAAAATCCTGGACCAAATTGATGTCATTGCTGAATTTATTCCAGGGGCGGTTCATCGGGCGATCGCCATTTTGGAAAGGGAACAGCAAATTTTGCAGGGGGCGGAGTTAGAAGCCCAACGGATGATTGAAGTGGCCCACCAGGAGGCCCAGCGCATTAAGGATGAATCGGGCATTATCCAAAAGGCCCAATACGAAGCCGACCAATACAAAGCCCAAGTTCAACAGGATTGCGATGCCCTCCAGCGCCAGGTGCAACAGGAATGTGAAGCTTTGCAAAGGCAAACCCAACAGGAGTGCGACACCCTACGGCGACAGACCATGGGGGAACTAGAGCAAATCAAGCAAGTTACCCATCAGGAAATCCAACAGTTTCGTCAGCAAACTGTGCAGGAATGTGAAGCCCTACAAAAACAAACGGAACAGGAAGCCACCGAAATGCAGAGGGATGTGGATACCTATGCCGATCGCCTGTTGAGCCGCCTGGAAGGAGAATTAGGGCAAATGATGCGCAGTGTGAGCCAAAGCCGCCAGATCCTCTACGAAAATTCCGCTGAACATAACGCCACCATCACCAACCGTCCCCCCGTGGCCACCCCCAGCCCAGTGCTCCCGCCTTCCCCTGGCCCCAAACCCCCCAGAGGCGATCGCCCCCGCCGCCGTTCCCGTTAAGCTGAAGTAAGTTATTGTGTCATTGAATCTAGACAAAGATAATCGCGACCTATCGTCAAACCAGGGGCATTTAGGGGAATTTCGTCGGGGGTTAGAAAATTGGCCCCCAGGTTTGGTTTGGCAACCTGACGGGGAACAGATTGAGGCCATGGTCAAGCTCTACCAAGGAGTCCTGGTCGGTAATGCCCGCTTGAATTTGACCCGCATTACCGCTCCCCTGGATTTCCTAGAAAAACACCTTTGGGATTCCCTGGCGGGGGTTTTATTGTCGGACCATAGCCGTAATTGCCCCCAAGCTCGGGTGATCGACATTGGCACTGGGGGAGGAT
This sequence comes from Synechocystis sp. IPPAS B-1465, assembly GCF_003015225.1. Lineage (GTDB taxonomy): Bacteria > Cyanobacteriota > Cyanobacteriia > Cyanobacteriales > Microcystaceae > Synechocystis. Next base: position 2,869,921 of record NZ_CP028094.1, read on the forward strand.
TCCCTGGATTGCCAGTGGCCTTGGTGTGGCCCCAGTGGTCTGTGGCCCTGTTGGATTCCACCCATAAAAAAATTAACTATCTAGAGGAATTGGGGCACCGTTTGGGCTTAGCTAATTTGGCCTATCTGGTGGCCAGGGCGGAAGCTGTGGGGAACCAGCCCCAGCATCGCTCCCAGTATGATTTGGCTTTAATTCGGGCCGTGGGAGAGGGGGTTGTCTGTGCGGAATATGCCCTACCTTTGGTGAAGGTGGGGGGCACGGTGGTGCTTTACCGGGGTCAATGGTCAGCGGCGGAAGCAGAACAATTGGAACGGGCCTGCGCTCTATTGGGGGGCAAAGTCAGTGCCACGGTGGCAGCCGTTACCCCCTGGAGTGGGGCCCAGCGACACTTTATCTATCTAACCAAGGAAAAACCTACTCCCAGTGATTTTCCCCGGGCGATCGGAGTACCCCGTTCCCATCCCTTGGGGGTGGAGAATTAACTTCGTTATCCCCGGAGATTTGTTGTCATAAATTGCTGACAGAAAATTTTTCTGAGGGAAAAGTGTCATTGAAGCTAAAATTTGCCGTATAAGATAATAAAGCATCCTACTCAGGCGGCCCGCTGCACCTTTTTTGGACTAGAGTTAACTTTTACTGCGTTCATTGTTATCTTTAGCTCGCTGGCGGTATATGCTAGGGGAGTGGCCATCCAAATTTGAGGGTACGACCTTGGATCAGCAAAAAATCCTCGGCTATTTTATCGAAGAAGCTCAGGAGCATTTGGAAACCCTGGAACGGGGCATCCTTGACTTGGGTAAGGTGGTGCAGGACTCGGAACAGGTCAACGAAATGTTTCGGGCGGCCCATTCCATTAAAGGGGGGGCGGCCATGTTGGGCTACACCAGCATCCAAAAAACGGCCCATCGTTTGGAAGATGCCTTCAAGGTGTTGAAGGAGCATCAATTGCCCGTGGATCAAAAATTGGAGTCCCTATTCCTCAACGGCTACGATGTCTTGCAGGATTTGGTGGAAAAATTGCAGAGTCCCGCTGGACTTCAGCCAGAAGAGGCAGATTCCATTGTGGATGGGGCAGCATATCAGTTTGAAGAGTTACAGAATTATCTGAATTATCTCCTCAACCAGGGCAGTGCCACGGCCACTTCTACCCAAACTATGGCGGCCAAGTCCACCAGTACAGGTACGTTCAATGAGAGTGATGTGCCGGAGGAAATTAAGGTCCTGCTACATAAAATGTTGCAGTTGTTTAAGCAGGAACCATCGGCCACTTCTCGGGAAAAACTTCAGGAATATTGCACTCGTCTGGGTCGCCTAGCCCCCAAGCAAGAAAATTGGCAGCATTTGCTCTCCCTCAGTAAACAGGCGATCGCCAATCCATTGCATTCCTACCGTACCTTGGCCCCGGTGGTGCTGAAGGATCTTAAACAGGGCTATGACTGTTTTGTGTTAGCCAAGCCTGGAAACATTCGGGTCAGCGATGGTCTTAAACAATTGGCCTCTAGCCAAGTGGCCCAGGTTCTCATTCCAGCAGACCCAGCGGCGGCAGCTAGCGTTCTCATGAAGGTATTCAACGACAGCCAACTGCGTCAATTGATTAAAAATCTTTCTGCCGCCCGTTAGTTCGGGGTTTTAGACTGGATCAAATAACCACAGGTGTGTTCCCCATCATTAAGCCAATGGGTTCTTTCGATGGCACAGTCCGGCAGAATAGCGGCAAACATTTCCAACTCATGGCCACAAACGGTGGGGTAGGATTCGGCCACATCGGCGATCGCACAGTGGTGCTCCGACAAAATAAATTTTTCCGCTTGCTCCACCGAAAGGGGATGAATTTCCGCCATATAACCTTCCTGCCGCCGTAGCTCCACCAGTTTATGTACCCTTTTGGATAAGGGGCCCTGGCCAATTTGTTGGCGATAGGCTTCCGCCTTCCGTTGCCATTGTTTTTTCAACACTGCCCCCAACTGTTCTTCCCCCACTGTTTCCACCAGGGAGTCGATGAACGAAAGGGCAAATTCACCGTAACGTTGGGGAAATTGTTCCCGCCCCTGTTTACTCAACTGATAGAGAAATTGGGGTCTGCCCATGCTCTGTCTTTCCTGTTGATGCTCAATTAGGCCATCATTTTCTAAATCCTTGAGGTGCTTACGCATGGCCTGGGGACTAATGCCCAACTCTTCAGCCATGGCGATCGCCGATCCTTGCCCCTCTTTGAGGAGATAGCAGAGGATATCTTCTTTGGTGGAGTGGGAAGAACTGAGGGTCATGGTCAACAACAGGAGAAGGAAATTTTGGAACCGATGCGTGGCAGTCCAGTAAACTGAAAGGACAACCCCCATGCTAAGCAGGATTACCTAAATTAATTGTCGGCTAATTATCAATTAGTTAACCCTAGTCCATGGCCAAGGGACTTCCCGTAGGAGCACCGACCTTGGCACTTTGACAACAATCGGGTTGCTAATCTATTCTAGAATAGATTAAAACAACTTACCTGTTGTTTTAGTTTCGCTCCTTGAGATTTATTTCGTCCCACTGCCAATCTACCTTGCCTTGGGCAGTTCCCTATCTGAATTCCCCGGAGAACACTGCATTCGATGAGTTCCACCACTGTTAAAAACCTGGTCAACCAACCCTACAAATATGGCTTTGTCACCAACATTGAAGCGGATGCTATCCCCCGTGGTCTGAGTGAAGACGTGGTGCGACTCATTTCTGCTAAGAAAAATGAACCCGAATTCATGTTGGATTTTCGCCTCCGGGCCTACCGGCATTGGCTGACCATGGCGGAACCCACTTGGCCGGCGGTGCATTATCCCCCCATTGATTACCAAGATATTATTTACTACTCCGCCCCTAAGCAAAGTAAGAAAAAACTAGAAAGCTTAGATGAAGTGGACCCAGCTTTGTTGGAAACCTTTGAAAAATTAGGGATTCCCCTATCGGAGCAAAAACGTTTAAGTAATGTGGCGGTAGATGCCATTTTTGACAGTGTTTCCATTGGCACAACTTTTAAGGAAAAGCTAGCGGAAGACGGGGTAATTTTCTGTTCTATTTCTGAAGCATTGCAGGAACATCCCGACCTGGTGCAAAAATATTTGGGCAGTGTGGTGCCCACCGCCGACAACTTCTTTGCCGCCTTAAACTCTGCTGTATTTAGTGACGGTTCCTTTGTTTTTATTCCCAAAGGGGTGAAGTGTCCCATGGAATTGTCCACCTATTTCCGCATTAATAATGGGGATACGGGGCAGTTTGAGCGGACATTAATTATTGCCGAAGAAGGGGCTTCCGTTAGCTATTTGGAAGGTTGTACTGCGCCCATGTATGACACCAATCAACTTCATGCGGCGGTGGTGGAATTGGTAGCTCTAGATAATGCTGACATTAAATATTCCACCGTACAAAACTGGTACGCTGGGGACGAAAATGGCAAGGGCGGAATTTACAACTTTGTGACTAAACGGGGTCTATGTAAAGGAGTTAATTCCAAAATTTCCTGGACCCAAGTAGAAACCGGTTCCGCCATTACCTGGAAATACCCCAGTTGTGTGCTAGTTGGGGATAATTCCGTCGGGGAATTCTACTCTATTGCTTTAACTAACAACAAACAGCAAGCTGATACGGGAACTAAAATGATTCACATCGGTAAAAATACCCGTAGTATCATTATTTCCAAAGGCATTTCCGCTGGTAATTCCGCCAACAGTTACCGGGGTTTGGTGAAAATGGGACCTAAAGCCCAGGGCGCTCGCAATTATTCCCAGTGTGATTCCATGCTCATTGGCGATCGGGCAGCGGCTAATACTTTTCCCTATATTCAAGTGGACAATAATACCGCCAAAGTAGAACATGAAGCTTCCACTTCCAAAATTGGCGAGGATCAACTCTTTTACTTTGCCCAACGGGGAATTTCTGAGGAAGATGCGGTGTCCATGCTAGTCAGCGGTTTCTGTAAGGATGTGCTAAACGAATTACCCATGGAATTTGCGGCGGAGGCTGATAAATTACTGAGTCTCAAACTAGAAGGTACTGTGGGTTAATAATTGTCGAAGGGGGGTAACTGCTAGGTTTAAGTTTGACCTATTTTTCTCCTGAATAATTAACTATTCTAGCCAGAGTAGAACCTAGATTTTTTCATTCTTCACCAAGCTATCTTTCATTAAGTTATTTCTGATACGTTTATGAGCCAGACTATTCTTTCCATTAAAAATCTCACTGCCTCTGTTGATGGAAATCAAATTCTCAAAGGAGTTAACCTAGAAATTAAAGCAGGGGAAGTCCACGCCATTATGGGACGCAACGGTTCTGGTAAAAGTACTCTTTCTAAAGTAATTACTGGGCATCCCGACTATGAAATTACTGGCGGTGAAATTATCTACCAGGGGCAAGATTTATCAGCTTTGGAACCCCATGAGCGGGCCTTAGCGGGAATTTTTCTTGCCTTCCAATATCCTTTGGAAATTCCTGGCGTAAGCAATTTAGATTTCCTCCGCATTGCCTATAATGCTAAACGCAAACATTTAGGTTTAGAAGAATTAGACACCTTTGATTTTGAAGATCTAATTCAAGAAAAGTTAGACGTGGTGAAAATGAATCCCGCTTTTCTAGAAAGGAGCTTAAATGAAGGATTTTCTGGAGGAGAAAAGAAGCGCAATGAAATTTTGCAAATGGCAATCCTAGAGCCAACTTTATCCATCCTTGATGAAATTGATTCGGGGTTGGATATTGATGCCCTCCGCATTGTCTCTGAGGGGGTCAATTTTCTTAAAAATCCTGACAATGCCACCTTGGTTATTACCCACTACCAACGCTTGTTAAATTACATTATTCCTGACCATATCCATGTGATGTATGACGGTAAAATTGTCATGAGTGGAGGCAAGGAGTTAGCCCTGGAATTGGAAGAGAAGGGGTACGATTTCCTCGATGAACAGGTTTTGGCTCCCATTTAAACTTCTGTTTCAGCTTGGTTGCGTTATTTTCCATTCTGCTAGGCAAGTTGGCCGATCGCCAGGCATTATTGAGACAATTTGAGCTACTGCACTAACTAAACTAATCCACTTTGCCCATCTCCAAGGATACTGCCCATGACCGCCGCGATTTTAGCCGATGCCCTGACTCAAAAAGTTCACCAAACAGAGATAGACAAAGAACTGCAAGCCCTTAAGGAGCAAGCCATGGTCTCCGGGACGGAGGACTCCATTTTGGTGAATAAACGACAGGGAGCAGCCGATTTGTTGGGTAGTTTGCGGTTGCCCCATAAGCGGGATGAGGAATGGCAATTTACGGATTTAAGCGAGCTAAAAGCAATTGATTTTGTGGCCGCTGGTAAAGTTAGTCTGGATGTGGCGGCGGCGGAAAATTTCTACTTACCGGAAGCCCATCAAAGTCGCCTGGTATTTATCAATGGCTTTTTTACTCCAGAGTTGTCGAATACTAATGATTTACCCAGCGCCATTACTTGTCAATCCTGGACTAATCTTGCCGCCCATCAAAGGGAGCAGTTAGCCAACTATTTGGGGCAAAAAACGGACGGTAACGAAGTTTTTAGTAACCTTAATACTGCCGGGATGACAGATAGTGCGGTAGTCTGGATTCCCGCCAATACTGAACTGAAAAGTCCCATCCACTTACTGTTTTTAACGGTGGTTGATCCAACCCCTATCATGGTGCAACCCCGTTTGTTAGTGGTAGTAGAAAATAACGCCCAAGTAACCATCGCCGAGTCCTACGGAGCGATCAGCACCAATTGCACGGATCGCCCGCAGCAACAGCCCTACTTTAACAACATCGTCAGCGAAATTTATTTAGGGGAAAATGCCCAGGTTACCCATATCCGTAACCAACGGGACTCCGGTGATAGCTTCCACATTGCCACCACGGCGATCGCCCAGGGGAAACAAAGTCGTTACCGATTAATTGATGTTAACTTAGGCGCAAAATTATCCCGTCATAATTTGCAAATGACACAGCAGGAAGAAGCCACGAAAACTGAATTTTTGGCCTTAACTATCCTGGCGGGACGGCAGGTGAGCGACACCCACAGTACCATAGCTTTAAACCATCCCCATGGGGCAACCAATCAACTCCATAAATGTATTGTGGATGAATATGCCCAGGCAGTTTTTAGCGGTAAGGTTTTAGTACCCCAGGCGGCCCAATTGACCAACGCCCAACAGTTAAACCGTAATTTGGTGTTATCTTCCAAAGCCCGTATTAATACAAAACCTGAGCTACAAATCACCGCTGATAATGTTAAATGTTCCCACGGAGCTACCATTAGCCAGTTGGAGGCGGACGAGGTCTTTTATCTCCGTAGTCGGGGCCTAAATGATTATGATGCTCGCCATTTATTGATTGATGCCTTTGCTGGGGAAATTCTGGATCAAATTCCCTTAGCCTCTTTGCAAGGACGTTTGCGGCAATGTGTTTCCTGTCGGACTATTTAGTCAGTCAGCAAACTCGGTATTTTAGTTGATTTTTTAGTTAGCCTTAGTATTCTTTGATTTTTAAGCCATGGTTGCTCTCCAAATTCCCAGCCTTGCCGCCACTGTCCGCCAAGATTTTCCCATCTTAAATCAAGAAATTAATGGCCATCCCCTGGTGTATTTGGACAATGCCGCCACCTCCCAAAAACCCCGGGCTGTGCTGGAAAAATTGATGCATTACTATGAAAACGATAATGCTAATGTTCACCGGGGAGCCCATCAACTAAGTGTGCGGGCTACTGATGCCTACGAAGCAGTTCGGAATAAAGTGGCAAAATTTATTAATGCCCGATCGCCAAGGGAGATTGTTTACACTCGTAACGCCACGGAAGCGATTAATTTGGTGGCCTATAGCTGGGGGATGAATAATCTCAAAGCAGGGGATGAAATCATTACCACCGTGATGGAACATCACAGCAATTTAGTGCCTTGGCAAATGGTGGCGGCCAAAACCGGGGCTGTACTAAAATTTGTCCAATTAGACGAGCAAGAAAGCTTTGATTTAGAACATTTTAAAACTCTACTTTCTGAAAAGACTAAGTTGGTCACTGTTGTTCACATTTCTAACACCTTGGGCTGCGTTAACCCGGCGGAAGAAATTGCCCAATTAGCCCACCAAGCTGGGGCTAAAGTGTTAGTTGACGCCTGCCAAAGTGCGCCTCATTACCCTCTGGACGTACAACTAATTGATTGTGATTGGTTAGTGGCCAGTGGTCACAAAATGTGCGCTCCCACGGGCATTGGGTTCCTTTACGGCAAAGAAGAAATCTTAGAAGCCATGCCTCCCTTTTTTGGCGGCGGCGAAATGATTGCTGAAGTCTTTTTTGATCATTTCACCACTGGAGAGTTGCCCCACAAATTTGAAGCGGGGACCCCGGCCATTGCCGAGGCGATCGCCTTAGGAGCGGCAGTGGATTATTTAACCGACTTAGGGATGGAAAATATTCATAACTATGAAGTGGAATTAACCCATTACCTCTGGCAAGGCTTGGGGCAAATTCCCCAACTGCGACTTTACGGCCCCAATCCCAAACACGGCGATCGGGCCGCTTTAGCGTCCTTTAACGTGGCGGGACTCCACGCCAGCGACGTGGCCACCATGGTGGATCAAGACGGTATCGCCATCCGTTCCGGGCACCATTGCACCCAACCGTTGCACCGATTGTTTGACGCTTCCGGCAGTGCTAGGGCCAGTCTGTATTTCTACAACACCAAAGAAGAAATTGACCTATTTTTACAATCTTTGCAAGCAACCATTCGCTTCTTTAGTGATGACGACTTTACCGTTTAACTGCCTCAGCAAACCTAATTTTGAGGTAATCATCCTCCATTTTTGCTCCAGCGGGACTTAGGGCCGCCAAAGCCTGGGGCAGAACCAAGTTGCGGCGATGGTTACCGATACGAACATTTAACTCATCGCCAGTTTTATTTAGTTGAATTTGCTCTTTGGGAATACCTGGTAAATAAAGTTCTAAACTGTAATCATTGTTGCTGCCCTGAACAATGTTAATGGTGTTTTCCTTGTAGTAAACCTGGGAAGGATCTTCATCTTTGTACAAAGTGTCCTTCAGTCTTTCCAAAGCTGCTAAGCCACACATTTCTTCCGAGAATAGGGGCGCTTCCTTCACCGGCAGAGGATGGAAATTGTCATAAATTTCTTGTTTATAGACCTGTTGGTTACTTTTCCACCGTTGGAAGAAGGGATCATCAATGGTTTCGGGCAAAATCCGGTTAGCAATGACTAAATCCGTGGATACATTGTACAAACTTAGGTAGGCATGGGCCCGCAATGATTCCTTCAACACCATCTTTTCTGGGTTGGTCACCAAACGTACGGAAGTCTGCGTGTTATCTGTTAACACTTTTTCCAGGGCTTCAATTTGCTCATAAAATTCGTAGGGAGCATCCATCACTTCCTTGTCGGGCAAAGAAAAACCGGCGATCGGTCTAAATAGGGGTTCCACCAATGGTCTGAGGGCCACGGACATCCCCTGTAAAGGCTTATAAAAACGTCGCATATACCACCCCCCCACTTCCGGCAAACTGAGCAGACGTAGGGCAGTACCTGTGGGAGCAGAATCGATAATCAGTACATCATAATCAGCTTCGTCATAGTGGCGTTTCATCCGCACCAGACCAAAAATTTCATCCATGCCAGGGAGAATGGCCAGTTCCTCCGCCTGTACTCCATCTAGCCCCCGGGCCTGTAATACCTGGGTAATGTAACGCTTAACTGCGCCCCAGTTGCCTTCCAACTCCATCAAAGCATCCAATTCTGCTCCCCAAAGATTCTCCTTCACCAGGCGAGGCTCATGGCCCAACTCCAGATCAAAACTGTCAGCGAGGGAATGGGCAGGGTCGGTACTCAGAACTAGGGTCTTATGGCCTAATTCCGCACAACGGAGACCGGTGGCCGCCGCAACGGAGGTTTTACCAACCCCCCCTTTACCTGTCATCAGAATTACGCGCATGGATGGATCTGCCTAGAAAGATGAAAAATTGGAGACGGAATGTTACATATTGTTAACTTCCATGTTTCCATTATGCCGGGAAAGCCAGATTTCTTGCAGGGTTTTGGCATAACTTTCTAGGCTGTGGTGCCGACGGTAAGCTTGGGCCATGGCTGCTAATTGCTGATGGATGCTTGAATCGGCCAACTTTTGGTCAATTTCTGCCCATACTAGGGATTGGGCTTGCCAATCCACTACTAAACTGTCGAGGTCGTACTGGTTTAATTCCCTGGCCATCCAGGTGCCCGGAGATACTAACGGTATTCTTTCTGCGATGATGGCTTCGGTGAAAATGCCGGAAGTCCTTTCTGCATAAGCTTCTGGATCGTAGGGTAAGAGAATAATTTGGGCTTTATTTAACCAACCGGCGTATTCTTCCCTAGTCAGGCGATCGCCAATTAAATGAACTTCAATTCCTTCACTGTCACTTTTTAATCCGGAAGCCGCCGCCGCAATTAGTTGGAGCCTAGGTGAATTAGGCCGGGGCAATGAAACCAAATGACGCATCACCGACCAACCTTTTTCTTCCCGAGGGGCACCGGGCCACCAGCAAAGAATGGGATCAGCTTCTGTAAATAAAGGTACAACTTCAGCAAAATCCGTGTGGGGAATGGGCATCACGGTGAATGGTTGGCCAAAATAATCCTGGAGCGATCGCCCGAGGGGTTCACTATCGGTTAAAAATTGGCATTGGGGTGGGGGTAATAATTTCCGTAAGCGTTGGTGGAGCCAATGGTAAATAGAACGGGTTTGGTCTAGATGCACGTCCCGACGGTAGAGGATCCAAAAATGCAATCGGCTTCGGGCTTCGGGAGATAATTGCCGTAGTCCCCACCAGATAGCAAACAGTTGGAGATGGATGAACCGTTCTAAAAATAGAATAACTGGTCTACTTTCCCCATTGGTTAACAAAGATTGCAATTGTTGAGCTAAAACATCACTACATTGCATGGCTTGGGGAAGACGGGTTATTTTTGCCACCATGCTCCCCTCCGCTTCCAAATCCTCCGGCAGAAGAATTCGATGGAGGCGATCGCCAATTTCTTCTAAATTTGGATCCGCATCCTGGGGCACCCAAGCTTGATACTGCCACCCCAAATACTCTACCGATCGCCGTACCGCCCCGTGGTAAGGCACAATATGGCCTTTCCCTCCCATCAGATGGGGTATGAGAGAAATAAATAGGGGTTGATCCCGAGAATGGTCAGAGTTCATTTGCTTGAAAGGGAAGCCAGCAGACTAACAGTTTCCCCCAGATTGGCAAAGACGGGAATTGGCCCAGCTAATTGCAACCTAAACTTATCCAACTGTTGGCAAGTTTCCTCACCCCGCCCTGTCATTAGCACCACTGGCTGACAACCGGCCGCAATGGCTGCTCCCACGTCACTGGGGGCATCGCCAATAAAGTAGGATTCCTGGAGAGAAATTTGGTACTGCTCCGCCGCCCGCAACAACATTTCGGGGGAAGGTTTACGGCAATCACAACCGTCCTCTGGATGGTGGGGGCAAAGGAAAAAATCGGTGAACTTTACTCCCTCTTTGCCGTACTCTTGTCGGATTTTGGTATGGACCGCCGCCACGTCACCGTGGTCAAAATAACCCCGGCCAATGCCCGCCTGATTGGTGATCACAATTAATAAATATCCTGCTTTTTGCCACTGGGTTAAAGCTTCCCCGGCACCGGCCGGTAACTGCACTTGCTCCGGTTTACCAAGGTAGGGAATATAGTCAATGATGACGCCGTCACGGTCGAGGAACAGGGCTTTGCGGAGGGCACTCAAGGTTATCGGTGTGAATATTTATTTGGCTAGATTAAAAATGGCTTTAGTATCCTACAGGACGGGGACGCAGTCCTACCCCCCATCGAACTAAATTTGATCACCCTTTCAACTAGACTTTGATTCCCACAGACTTTTGGGCGAAGAGACGGGATTCCACCTGTTCACAGATGTGATGGTAGGTCATCAAATGCACTTCTTGGATGCAGGGAGTGTTTTTGTCGGCGACGAAGAGGGGATAGTCAGCAAATTCCTGGAACAAACCACCGTTATTACCAGCCATGCCGATGGTGTGTAAACCCTTATCCTTGGCACATTTCAGCGCATGGAGCACATTGGTGGATTTACCCGAAGTGGACAAACCCCAAAGAATATCCCCCGGTTGGCCCAAAGCTTCCACTTGACGGGAAAAAACAATATCGTAGGTGTAATCGTTGCTGACAGACGTGAGGATGGAACTGTTGGCGGTCAAGGCGATCGCCGGTAGGGCTTGGCGGTTGAAATGGAAACGGCCGACAAATTCAGCGGCCAGGTGTTGGGCATCGGCGGCGGATCCCCCGTTACCGCAGATGAGCAATTTATTACCCGCCTGGAATCTTTGGCAAATCAGATCTACCACGGCCTCAATGGCTCCGCAATAGGATTGATCGAAAGCCTTGGCAAGGGACTGTAAACGCTGTTCAACCCATTCAGACATAGTAAATCCTCATTTTCAAAGCCTGAAGCAGCCAAAAAATCTAGCTTCGACTTTTAGGGACTCCCATTGCCATAAAAAAGTGGCAGGGGCCAAAATATAGTTCCTAATCTTAATCGAGGGAGGCAAAAATTGGCTAATGTTAAAGGGGTCAGCGTTTGGTCACTGGGGACGATTTTCCCTCATCCTAGGGTGAGTAGACAGTGATTTGAGATTTTTATGTGGATTATTTATAAGGAGTTTTCCTTTGAGGCGGCCCATCAATTGCCCCACCACGAAGGGAAATGTCGACGCTTACATGGCCATAGTTTTCGGGGCCGGGTTTACGTGGCCAGCGATCGCCTGAAAACCACTGGTTCAGAAACGGGCATGGTGATGGACTTTAGTGTGCTCAAAGCCCATTTGGACCCCTTGGTGAAAAATCACCTCGACCATTATTACCTCAACGACAGTCTTGGTTTGGAAAGCCCCACCAGTGAGGCGATCGCCGCTTGGATCTTTGCCAAATTAGAAGAAGCTGGGGTACCGGGGTTACATTCCGTGGAAGTCTTGGAAACCTGTACCTCCGCCGCCCGTTACTTTTCCCCCCGTTTGTCCCCATTGCTGTGATTTTCGTAATCCCTGGGATTAGGGGATTTAACCGAACAAATTGACCCCAGTCGGCCAACCATTGCTTAAACTAGGGGAAAGTACTAAGTTTAGTAGGAAAAATTGTCAGCCTTGGGTATTTAGCGCAATTTTGATAGGATTTTGCTCCCTTGAGGCATTCTGAAATTAGCACTACTCATCACTGTTGTTGTTTGCTGAACTGTTATCTCGGTCGCCCCTGCCATGGTCTTTTCCTCCGATTCCCCCGAATTTAGCCTCTCCCCTTTTGAACAAGCCCTCATTGAAGCGGGTTATCTTTCCCTTTCCCAAATTCATCAGGCTTTAATGGAGGCGCGTCGCACCGGCATTGCTCTGCCGACTTTGGTGGAAACAATATTGGGGGAATCTTTGCCCGATGAACTACATCGCCAGTACCAAGCTCAGCAACGGTTTGCCCTTTCGGTGATCCATGGGGTGAAGTTTTTTGACCAACATCAGTTAACGACCCTGGCCAACACCGAGGCGATCGCCAGTTTACTGAACCGTTACTTTCCTTTGCCCATCTGCCGTCAGTATGGTTTTTTACCCCTCCATTACCGGGAAAATCCGGGGGCTTTGTTAGTGGTGATGGTGGACCCCAGCGACCCGGAAGCAAGTCAATTTTTACAACGACAACTAGCGCCCCATCGGCTTACCCTGCGGCGGCGGGGGGTGACCAAGGATGATTTTGATAATTTAATCGATCAGCTTTACCACGATCCGGAAGTGCAGGCCGCCCTGAACGCCCACCGCCAAACTGAGATTAGTGAAGATCCCTACGATGGCAAAGCAACGGTGGTGGAAGTAACGGAAATTATTGAGGATTTACCGCAACAAATCGCAGCTCTGCAGAATACTCCCCCGGTTGCTCCCCCGCCGGTCAGTGCCATAGCCGAAAATACAAATGATTCTAATCCAGAGGCCAAATCCGAAGGGCCAGAAGTTAAATTAGCTAATAAAATTCTCATCCTTGGGTTGCGGGAAGGGGCCAGCGAAATTCACATTGACCCCCAGGATAATCGGGTGCTGGTGCAGATTCGTCAGGGTGGTAATCTCCGGATGTTGCTTGAACCCCTGCCTAGGGAGTTAGGCCCCAAATTGGTCGCCAGGGTGAAAACCATGGCCCATTTGGACACCAGCCAGACCAACATCCCCCAAAAGGCCCGCATCCGCAAAAGTTATAATGGCCAGTCAGTATTTTTCTACGTCAATATTCTGCCCAGTTTTTACGGTGAAAAAATACTGGTACGGGTGGTTCCTCACCTAGAAAAATTACCTGATTTTGCCCAACTTTGTGGCGATCGCCAGAGCCAGGAAAGTTTACAAAGATTAGCCCAGGAATCCCAAGGTTTAGTGGTGGTAATTGGGGCGGCCTATGGCGGCAAAACCACTACCATGGAAGCTTTTTTGGGACAGCAGTTGGACCAGAATCGCTCCGTTGCCTTGGTGTCCGATCCCCTTGTCCATGTTTATGAAAACATTAATCAGCTAGAAGTAAACCCCCAAAAGGACTTTACCAGCGAAAAGGCAGTGCAGTCCCTCCAGGATCAATGGCCCGCAGTGATGGCAGTGGATCCCTTGGAGGATCAGGAAACAGCCCAAATTTTGACCCAAGTCCTCAACCAAGGCCATTTAGTTTTCACCTCTGTCATTGCCAAAGATGTGCCCTCGGCGATCGCCCAACTGCAGCAATGGTTTGAACCAGCGGTATTGGGGCAACACCTGAAGGGCATTGTTTCCCAGCGGCCAGTGCGACGGGTCTGTCCAGCCTGTCGTTTGAGGGGGGAAGTGACACCGGAAGAGCAACAACGTTTTGGTCTGCCTCCGGGAACTATTTATCGGGCTAACAGTTTGAGTATGGAGTTGATGGCCCAACCCATGATCAAAAGTCGTCTCTGTCGTCAGTGCCATGGCCTTGGTTACTCTGGCATGACGGGGATATTTGAGGTCGTGGCCATTACTCCTGAGCTCCAACAGTTAGTCAGTAGCCCCTGTTCCCACGCAGAAATTATCAATGGTTTAAGTCAAGCTGGCATTGCTAGTCCCGCTCGCCAGGCGATCACCCTAGTGAGTCAGGGAGTCACCACCCTCGAAGAAGTGACCAGACTTTTTCCCCAATTGCCCCGGCAACTATCGCCCCGATCGTCCCCCCCTGAAGCTATTAGTGCACAATCATCACCAATGACTCCCCCCGCAACTCAAACCATCCCAGGGGAAACTATGTTCTCCGATGACCAATGGTGGCAACGTCTGCAACAACTGGAAAAATCTGTGCAGGAGCTTAACCGTGCCCTGGCGGATTTGAAAAAAATGGCTGGCGATCGCCCTTCTGCTCACCGTACCCGGGCTGGCGATCATCATTCCCCATCGGCTGCTGGCCCCAACTTAGACCTCATGGCAGAATTGCAGGCCCTGGAGGATTTATCTGCCCACAAAAGGCCCAAGGCTAGGGACAGACATGAACAAGCCGTAACCGTTATGGAAGGTTTTGATCAAATTGAAGAATTATTAATTGACGATCAATTGGGCCAACCTGCCGCTGCCCCCTTCAATGCCGGGGAGGAAACCTTTATTGCAGAAGAAGAAGCTAACGTCCCGGAGGGGAAAAAATTTAATCCGTTTAAATCTGTGATTGACCCCTGGTAACCCAAAAACCATTGCTTTGTTCGGCTCATAGAACACAGAACAGCCAAGACTAGATAAACCCGGTGAAGCAGAAATCCCAAGCCCTTGAACGAGGGAACTCTCAATTCTTAGTGGATGGCAAAGGCTGGAAAAAAATTCTGCCCATCCACAGCAAACACACCAGGAAATAACCGGTGGTGATCAGACCATTTAGGTACATTAGTCTAAATGCGGCCAATTCCCCCGCGCCCTGGCCAGTCCCCCAGAGTAATAGGTACAGGCAGAGCCAACCTAGGGTTAATTGCAATGACCGACGACTTAAACGGCGACGTTGACGGTGATGCTGATTGTCGCCCCAGTTAGGTTGGTCTGGTTGGCGTAACTGCCAGAGGGACGGTAATATGCCCACTACGGGAAGCAGGTATAAACAAAGTTGTAGGCGCATTAGTTTCGTGTCGGCAAAACGCTCTTCGTTCACTCTGATTTTCCATCCTGCTTATGATCCCAGCTTGACCAGCGCTGATTTTCCCATTAACCCTAACCTTGCTGAATTTGTCCATGGCCTCTACCCCCAATTCCGTAACTCTCTACACCGATGGTGCCTGCTCCATGAATCCTGGCCCTGGTGGCTATGGCGCAGTGATTCTCTACGGTGATGGTCGTCGGGAGGAATTGTCCGCCGGTTATAAAATGACCACCAATAATCGCATGGAAATTATGGGGGCGATCGCCGCCTTGAGTCATTTACAAGAACCGTCCCAAGTGTTGCTCTATACCGATTCCCGCTATATGGTCGATGCCATGAGCAAGGGTTGGGCCAAGAAATGGAAAGCCAACGGATGGCAAAGGAATGCCAAGGAAAAGGCCAAAAACCCCGACCTGTGGGAAACGATGTTAACGCTGTGCGAAAAACATCAAGTTACATTCCAGTGGGTCAAAGCCCACGCTGGCAATAAGGAAAATGAGCGGTGCGATCGCCTAGCGGTGGCCGCCTATCAAAATAATCCCAACTTAGTAGATGAAGGCTTCGGCAAATTCTAGGGGGCAAAACTTAACCAATTTCCATTTCCTATCTAGGCTTTGCCAATTCAACGATTTTCCCTCAATAGCAAACGGGGGAATTTTTTTCGTGCCCAATTTCCAGCCCTAGCGGAGATTAGCTTTTTTCACCATGTCATTATTTTGCCAAAAAGTTTGCTGTTAACATCAATGTTCTGTGTTATATGTTGGTTAAATACCATCTAGTAGGTTTCCCAATGGCAACGCTAGAAGCCCCCCCCCATAGTCTGCAACACCAGGAAATTCCCCCCAGCCATCGTATTTTGGTCGTTGAAGACGAGGTTTCCATTCGTGAAACCATTGTCCTATCACTGCAGGAAGAAGGTTATGAAGTTTATGCGGTGGACGATGGACGTGATGCCTTAGCTCTGTTGCAAGAATTTAGCGAAGACCCCGGTCAGGCCGCCGTAGACCTGATCATTCTGGACATCATGCTTCCCCAGGTAAACGGCTTAGATGTATGTCGTAGTTTGCGCTTTGGTGGCGATAATACCCCGATTTTAATTGTCAGTGCCAAAGGCAGTGAAATGGAAAAAGTAACTGGCTTGGAAGTGGGGGCCGATGACTACATCACTAAGCCCTTTAGCCTGAAGGAATTGGTGGCCCGTTGCCGCGCCATGATCCGTCGCCAGGGCTTGGCTGGTAATAACATTGCCCCATTCCGCAAATTTAGGGATTTGGTGCTTTATCCCCAGGAGTGTCGGGTGTTAATGCGGGGAGAAGAAGTGAGTTTGGCCCCGAAGGAATTTCGCCTATTGGAATTGTTCATGAGCTATCCCCGTCGAGTCTGGTCTAGGGAACAGTTAATTGAACATATTTGGGGCATTGATTTTATGGGAGACAGCAAAACGGTGGATGTCCATATCCGCTGGCTACGGGAAAAGCTGGAACAGGACCCCAGTCAGCCGGAATATTTAGTCACAGTGCGGGGCTTTGGCTATCGTTTTGGTTAGAAAATTATTATTTATTTAAACTTTTTTGCTCAGAACCTCCTCCATTTCCTCAATGGGACTAATGGGGGAATTTTTCGCCATATTTCTATCTATTGCTGGATTAAGGCGACTTTTCTGTGGGCATTTTCAACGTCAGAGTAGGAGAATATTGGGAGTAATGTCAGGAAATGTATAACATTACACCAAACGACCTCAGGTTTTCTGGTGTAAATCTGTTACAATGTCTTTACAAATAAAAAGGGTCTGACCACCGTTCCCCATCCGCAGGCTGTATTTACAGAATTTGCTGATCATTGCCTGGTTTAGTCCCTACCCTACATCCCTTGGACTCGAACTCAGTCAATAGTCAGTTAATCCCTAGTAATTAATTTATGGGCCAAACGCCAACGATCGCCATCAACCATTTGGGTTGCGAAAAAAACCGCATTGATTCTGAACATATGTTAGGCCTGCTGGTGGAAGCGGGTTACCAAGTCGATGCCAATGAAGAATTAGCAGATTACGTCATTGTTAATACCTGTAGTTTTATCCAGGATGCTCGCCAGGAGTCGGTGAGAACCTTAGTAGAACTAGCGGAAGCAAAGAAGAAAATCGTTATTTCCGGTTGCCTGGCCCAGCATTTCCAGGAGCAACTTTTAGAAGAAATTCCCGAAGCGGTGGCCGTGGTGGGCACCGGGGATTACCAAAATATTGTTGATATTATTCGACGCACGGAACAGGGTCAGCGAGTTAAAGCCATTTCCCCCAATCCCAGTTTCATAGCCGACGAAAATTTGCCACGTTATCGCACCACCAACGAGGCGATCGCCTATCTGCGGGTGGCGGAAGGCTGTGATTATCGCTGTGCTTTTTGCATCATCCCTCAACTACGGGGCAAACAACGGTCTCGCCCGATTGAATCTATTGTGGCGGAAGCCGAACAACTGGCTAGCCAAGGGGTAAAGGAATTAATTCTCATCTCCCAAATCACCACCAATTATGGATTGGATCTGTATGGGGAGCCGAAACTGGCAGAACTATTACAGGCCCTGGGTAAAGTCGATATTCCTTGGATTCGTATTCACTACGCCTATCCCACCGGATTGACCCCCAAAGTAATTGAGGCAATTCGGGATACTCCCAACGTCCTCCCCTATTTGGATTTACCCCTGCAACATTCCCATCCCGACATTCTCAGAGCCATGAATCGCCCCTGGCAGGGCCAAGTCAACGACGACATCATCACTAGACTAAAAACTGCCCTTCCCGACGCTGTGCTACGTACCACCTTCATTGTTGGTTTTCCTGGGGAAACCGAGGAACATTTTGGGCATTTGCTAGACTTTGTCCAACGCCATCAATTTGACCATGTGGGAGTGTTTACTTTTTCCCCAGAGGAAGGCACCGCCGCCTTTGATCTGCCCAATGCTGTGCCCGAAGAAGTAATGGGCGATCGCCGGGATCGGTTAATGGCTCTGCAACAGCCCATTTCCGCCCAGAAAAATGCCGCTTGTTTGGGGCAGACCCTGGATGTGCTGATCGAGCAGGAAAATCCCAGCACTGGGGAATTCATCGGCCGATCAACCCGCTTTGCTCCAGAGGTGGACGGATTAGTCTATGTCAAGGGCAATGCCAATTTGAATGAAATCGTCCCGGTCGTGATCACTGCCACCGACGATTATGACCTGTACGGTATGACCGCCGAGGAGGCTAAGGTTTTTTAGCTATTGAACTAAGGGGATGGACTGGCTGTGTTATTGACGGTTGGTTCCCAGCCATTCCCGCAAACTTTTTAATCCTTAATTATTTGCCCACTAAACCGTCTTTTGTTATCCGAAATTATTTAACTTTTCCATGACTAATACTTTGACTAGTACCTTCGCTGACCTTGGTCTTTCTGAAAAACGTTGTCAACTCTTGGCCGACATTGGCTTTGAGGCTCCCACCCAAATTCAAACTGAAGCCATTCCCCTGCTTTTGAGCGGCCGGGACATGCTGGCCCAATCCCAAACCGGCACGGGGAAAACCGCCGCCTTTGCCCTACCTTTGATGGACCGCATTGACCCAGAGGGGGACTTGCAAGCCTTAATTTTGACCCCCACCCGGGAATTGGCCCAGCAGGTGGCGGAAGCAATGAAGGACTTTTCCCACGAGCGCCGTCTATTTATTTTGAATGTGTACGGTGGTCAATCCATCGAGCGGCAAATTCGCAGCCTAGAACGGGGTGTGCAAATTGTGGTGGGCACCCCTGGACGGGTGATTGACCTAATTGACCGCAAAAAACTTAAATTAGAAACCATCCAATGGGTGGTGCTGGATGAAGCGGACGAAATGCTGAGCATGGGCTTCATTGACGATGTGAAAACCATTCTGCGTAAAACTCCCCCCACCAGGCAGACCGCTTGTTTTTCTGCCACCATGCCCCGGGAAATCAAAGAATTGGTCAACCAATTTTTAAATGATCCCGCCCTGGTGACCGTTAAACAGACCCAATCCACCCCCACCCGCATTGAGCAGCAGCTTTATCACGTGCCCCGCGGTTGGTCTAAGGCTAAAGCGCTACAACCGATTCTGGAAATGGAAGATCCCGAATCCGCCATTATTTTTGTTCGTACTAAACAAACCGCCGCAGACCTCACCAGTCGTTTGCAAGAAGCGGGCCATAGCGTGGATGAGTACCACGGCAACCTGAGCCAATCCCAACGGGAGCGTTTGGTGCACCGTTTCCGGGATGGCAAAATTAAGCTGGTGGTGGCCACGGACATCGCCGCCCGGGGTTTAGATGTGAATAACCTCAGCCATGTGGTCAACTTTGATTTACCCGATAACGCTGAAACCTACATTCACCGCATTGGCCGCACCGGTCGGGCTGGTAAGACTGGTAAGGCGATCGCCTTGGTGGAACCCATTGACCGTCGTTTACTGCGATC
This sequence comes from Synechocystis sp. IPPAS B-1465, assembly GCF_003015225.1. Classification (GTDB taxonomy): domain Bacteria; phylum Cyanobacteriota; class Cyanobacteriia; order Cyanobacteriales; family Microcystaceae; genus Synechocystis. The sequence goes on from NZ_CP028094.1 coordinate 2,889,561, forward strand.
CATCGAAAACCGTCTGAAACAACAAATTGAAGTTTGTACCATTCCTAACCGTTCGCAGGTGGAAGCCAAGCGGATTGAAAAACTGCAGGAACAACTCAAGGAAGCCCTGACCGGTGAGCGGATGGCCTCCTTCCTTCCTTTAGTGCGGGAATTGAGCGATGAGTACGATGCCCAGGCGATCGCCGCTGCTGCTTTACAGATGATCTATGACCAGAGCTGTCCCCATTGGATGAAATCCGATTGGGAAGTGCCGGAAGTTGATTTCAACAAGCCCGTTCTCCGTCGTGGCCGCAATGCTGGCGGTGGCCAGAACAAAAGTGGGGGTGGTTACCAAGGTAAACCGGGCAAACCCCGTCGCTCCAGCGGTGGCCGTCGTCCTGCCTATAGTGATCGCCAACAGTAAACATTGATTCAGATAGCCTGTTTGAAAAAATAAAGCCGGGTTAATGACTCGGAAAAAAATAACTCCTCCAGAACTAAGACCCTGGGGGAGTTTTACTTTGATGGCAATTGGCTCAGATTGGGATGTTTTTCCAACCGAATAACTAGGGATAAAAAGCCAGTTGGGGCAAGCCTAAGGATTCTTCCCAACCCATCATGAGGTTTAAGCATTGCACTGCCTGCCCTGCCTGGCCTTTGACCAGATTATCAATGGCGGAAAGGACAATTACCCGCCCAGTGCGGGGGTCCACTTCGATGCCAATGTAGCAAAGATTCGTCCCCCAAGCCCATTTCGTTTGGGGGTAAACCCCGTGGGGCAGAATTTTCACAAAGGGGGAAGCCCGGTAAAAAGCACTGTAAATGGTGATCAGATCATCCCGCACCAAACCCGGATCCCGCAGGGTGGCATAAACGGTGGCTAGGATACCGCGCACCATGGGGATCAAGTGAGGCGTGAACTGTACCCTTAGCTCCGTACCGGCCAAATCACTGGCAATCTGTTCAATTTCAGGGGTATGGCGGTGTTTAGCTACTCCGTAGGCCCCCAAAGATCCTTCTGCTTCTGCTAGGAGCATGTTAACTTTTGCCTCTCTACCTCCCCCGGAAGTACCGGACTTAGCGTCAATAATGGCAGTTTCGGGCACAATGAAACCCTGTTTCAGCAACGGGGAAAGGGCTAGTAAACTGGCGGTGGGATAACAGCCGGGGCAACCAATTAGTTGGGCATCCCTAATAGCATCCCGGTACAATTCCGGCAGGCCGTAAACAGCTTGGTTATTGGTGGCTTGGTCCTGACGATCCTTTTTGTACCATTCCGTGTAGGTGTTAAGATTGCGGAAACGATAGTCCGCCGACAGATCTAAAACTTTACAACCTTTGGCCAATAATGCCGGGGCCATGTCACAGGCTAAACCATTGGGCAGACCAAGGAACACCGCATCACAACGGCTGGCGATCGCCTCTAGGTCAATGGGTTCGATGGTGAGGTTTACCCGGTGGGTTAAATGGGGATAAAGATCACTGTAGGGCTTGCCTGCACTGCTGTGCCCCGCTAGGTAGGTCAATTCCACCTGGGGATGTTCCAACAATAAACGTACTAGCTGAATGCCGCCATAGCCCGACGCGCCAATGATACCGACTCTAGCTTTTTCATTCCCCATGGTTCTCAAATCTCAAATAATGCCAACAGATTAGTGAAATTGGTGTGTTGGCTGAATTCTAATATCAAAATTGCCCAATGGCGAACTTGATCCCCGGTTTAGCAAAGATTTTTTCCGGGATCCTTCTGCCCAGAGATATTGCTAGTCCGTCCTGGGGAGCGGTCAACTTTGCGTACAATGGCTAGACGGGGGTTAGGTCCGATCATCAATGGTCTAACTCTGTCCTACTTTGCGTCTTTTTTCCCATGGGTTACATCGCCGTCGTTGATTATGATATGGGCAATCTCCACTCCGTCTGTAAGGGTTTGGAGAAAGTGGGAGGCAATCCCCTGGTAACGGACCAGGCCCACGTTATCGACGGTGCTACGGCTATTGTCCTGCCGGGGGTAGGTTCCTTTGATCCAGCGGTGCAGCATTTGCGGGCCAGGGGTTTGGAAGAGGTGCTCAAAACGGCGATCGCCAAGGGAATTCCTTTTTTGGGCATTTGTTTAGGTTCCCAACTGCTATTTGACAGTTCTGAAGAAGGCCAGGAAACGGGGCTGGGCATTATTCCCGGACAAGTGAAACATTTCCGTTCCGAGCCGGGACTGACCATTCCCCACATGGGCTGGAATGGATTGCAGTTTAACCAACCGGATTTATGTCTCTGGCAAGATTTACCCCCGGAACCCCAAGTTTACTTCGTCCACTCCTACTACATGGCTCCCCTTGATCCCCAGGTAATTGCCGCTAGTACCACCCACGGCAGTCAAACCATCGCAGCGGCGATCGCCAAGGATAATGTGATGGCGGTGCAATTCCACCCGGAAAAATCCTCCACCCTGGGGCTAAAAATTTTGGCTAACTTTGTCAAAAAAGTTGCTTTGAGCGATATTTAACCCTACCAAGTATCGTGATTGGTGACCGTTGCTTGCAATTTTTCCAACACTTCCGTTACAGGAATTTCCCCCAATTCCCCCGAAGCCCTGGTGCGGATATTGAGGGCATTAGCTTCCACTTCCTTCGCTCCAATTACCGCCATAACCGGGATTTTTTGCTTCTCCGCATTGCGGATCATTTTTCCTAGGCGATCGCCACTGGTATCCACTTCGGCCCGTAAACCCAAAGATTGCATTTGTTGGACAATGGATTGGGCAAAGGGTAAAAACTCATCACTCACCGCCAGTAAGCGAACTTGAATGGGAGCTAACCAGAGGGGAAAATCCCCCGCATACTCTTCAATTAAAATGCCGATTAACCTTTCCAAGGAACCGAAGGGGGCCCGGTGAATCATTACAGGGCGTTGGCGGGAACCATCGGCGGCAATGTACTCCAAATCAAACCTTTCTGGTAAGTTGTAATCCACCTGCACGGTGCCCAGTTGCCATTCCCGTTCCAGGGCGTCTTGGAAAATGAAATCTAGTTTGGGGCCGTAGAAAGCCGCTTCCCCTGGGGCTTCAAAATAATCCATCTCTAATTCCTGCACCGCCCGACGGATAGCTCCCTGGGCCTTTTCCCAAGCTTCATCGGAGCCAATGTATTTGTCGGATTCTGGATCCCGGAAAGAGAGGCGGGCTTTAAAGTTTTTCAGTTGCAAACTTTTAAACACGGTCAGAATCAGATCCACTACGCTCAAAAATTCCTCGTCTAACTGATCTGGAGTAACGAATAAATGGGAATCGTCCACCGTAAAGCCCCGCACCCTGGTTAATCCCCCCAGTTCCCCCGATTGCTCGTAGCGATAAACAGTACCAAATTCCGCTAACCGTAGGGGCAAATCCCGATAGGAGCGCAGTTCACTCTTGTAAATTTGAATGTGGAAAGGGCAGTTCATCGGTTTAAGCACAAAGCCCATTTCCTGCGCCGCTTCCTCGGGAGATTCCGCCATCATGGGGAACATATCTTCCTGGTATTTCTGCCAATGCCCCGATTGTTTAAATAGATCTACCCGGGCGATGTGGGGGGTAACCACGGGCAAATAACCCCTTTTAATTTGTTCTTGCTTGAGAAAATCCTCCAAAATGGTGCGGATAATGGTCCCCTTGGGAGTCCAGAGGGGTAAACCGGGGCCCACTGGGTCAGCAAAAATAAATAGCCCCAATTCTTTGCCTAATTTACGGTGATCTCTTTTGAGAGCTTCTTCCTTGCGCCGTTGGTATTCCGCCAATTGTTCCGGGGTTTCCCAAGCAGTACCGTAAATCCGTTGGAGCTGAGCTTTGTTGGCATCCCCCCGCCAGTAGGCCCCGGCCACACTTTCTAAGGCGATCGCCTTGGGATTAATGTCCGCCGTGGATTCCAAATGGGGCCCAGCACAAAGATCCCACCATTGATCCCCCAGATGGTAAACGGTGATGGGTTCGTGGATGCTGTCGAGGATTTCTAATTTGTAGGGTTCTTGGATGGATTCAATTCTTTGTTTAGCCTCTTCCCGACTAATTTCTTCTCGAATTACTGGCAATTTTTTATTGATGATTTTCACCATCTCTTTTTTGATGGCCTTTAAATCTGCCTCTGTAAACGGTTCTGCCACATCAAAATCGTAGTAAAACCCCGTTTCCGTCCAGGGACCAATGGTCACTTGGGCTTTGGGAAAAAGTTTCTGCACCGCCATGGCCATGACGTGGGAAGTGGTGTGGCGGATTTTTTTTAGTTGCTCCGACTCACTGGTACGGGGAAGGGCAATGGTATCGGGGGAAACTACGGTTTTGGCCATGGATTGTGTTTACAAAAAGTTTTCAGACGAAGGAATTCAGCCCTTTCCCATGATACTTGATCCGCTCCCGCCCCCCACTGGGTTGAAGGTTAGACCCATGCTGCTGGTCGAAATCTGGCCCATGGGAACAGGTTATAATCCAAGGCGTTTTCCTTCATCTCTGGTTTTGTCGTGCCCTACGCCATTGATTTTGGTACTACCAATACCGTCATTGCTCGCTGGAATGAAGCAACCCGTCAGGGAAATTTAATTGACCTCCCCTCCCTGAGCCATCCCCTGGGGGATAGTGGCCCTTTGGTTCCCAGTTTGCTATATGTGGAAAATGCCGCCCTCGGCCAAGTGGCGATCGCCAGGGAAGTGCTGGATCGGGGCAGGGATATTTCTACGGATACCAGGTTTTTTAAGAACTTTAAGCGGGGCATTGGGGTGGCAGTGCAGGGATTTTTGCCCCAATTGGATGGCCATACCTTGTCCTTAGAGACATTGGGGCAGTGGTATTTAGATAAATTGATCCGAATATTGACAGAGCAGGAGGGTCAAGGGCCGGATTGTTTGGCTTTAACGGTGCCGGTGGATAGCTTTGAATCCTATCGCCATTGGCTGAGTCACACCTGTCGCAGTTGGGGAGTGGAAGAAGTACGCCTGGTGGATGAACCGACCGCCGCCGCATTGGGTTACGGAGTGGGGGATGCCAGTCAAATCTTGGTGTTGGATTTTGGTGGGGGAACGGTGGATTTTTCCTGGGTGCAATTGGGGGACAGAGGACAAAAGGGTCGTTCGGGATTTTTGCTCAAATGGGGCGGTATTCTTGGGGGTTCTAAAGCGGAGGAAAAATCAGCCCTGGCCAAGGTATTGGCGAAAGCGGGGGCCAATTTGGGCGGGAGTGACATCGATTATTGGATTAGTGAATATTTCACCGAGGCTCAGGGTTTACAGGTTTCCCCCTGGATTAGACGATTAGCGGAAAGATTGAAAATTGCCCTAGGGGAAGCGGAAGAAGCCACAGAGGTTTACTTCGACGATCAAGCCCTGGAATCCTATGAATTTCAACTACGGCGATCGGACTTAACAGAAATTTTGCAACAACGGCAATTTTTTGAACGATTAACAGCCCTGTGGGAACAGGTTCAGCAAACGGCCCAACGGCGAGGTTTGACTCCCGCTAACCTGGATGCAGTGTTGGTGGTGGGGGGCACCAGTCAATTGCCCATGGTGCAGGATTGGATTAACGCCCAATTTCCCGCCGGTAAAATTCGCAATCAACAACCCTTTGGGGCGATCGCCTTGGGAGCGTTGCAAATTTACCAAGGCCGTGAGGTGCAGGATTATCTCTACCATAGCTACGGAGTTAGGTATTGGAATCGGCGTAAAAATAGCCATAATTGGCACCCAATTATTAAAAATGGGCAAACCTACCCCATGGCCGAACCCATTGAATTAACCCTAGGCGCTTCCTTGGATAATCAGCCCAGCATTGAATTAATTGTGGGGGAACTAGGTTCCAGCATTGGGGCTACGGAAGTTTACTTTGACGGTAATCAGTTAATTACCAGGGTTTTAGAAAATCAAGCATTCACGGTCCAACCCCTCAATGACCGCAATGGGGCCCGACAAATTGCCCAACTTTCTCCCCCTGGGGTGCCCGGTGGCGATCGCATCAAGGTCAAATTTTGGGTAGATGACCAGCGCTACCTGCGTCTGACGGTGGAGGATTTGTTGCAGCAAAAGCTGTTACTGGAAAATCAAGTGGTAGCCCAGTTGCGTTAGTTTTTCTACCAAAAAGAATATTTACCGGGAAGTATTAATTAACTTCCATCGCCGGGGATTAGTGGAGCACGATCCTCATCAATACCTTGCCCAGGGAAAAATTCATTCCAGGCGATCGCCACGGTCAGGATAAAATGTTCTACCCGAAGTCGAGGCCAATTTTTTTATGATCACCACCGATGTTGTCATTATTGGGGCGGGGCACAATGGCTTAGTCTGTGCAGCCTATTTGCTCCAACGGGGCTTGGGGGTGACGTTACTAGAAAAGCGGGAAGTACCAGGGGGGGCGGCCACCACAGAAGCTCTCATGCCGGAGCTATCCCCCCAGTTTCGCTTTAACCGCTGTGCCATTGACCACGAATTTATCTTTCTGGGGCCGGTGTTGCAGGAGCTAAATTTAGCCCAGTATGGTTTGGAATATTTATTTTGTGACCCCAGTGTTTTTTGTCCGGGGCTGGATGGCCAAGCTTTTATGAGCTACCGTTCCCTAGAAAAAACCTGTGCCCACATTGCCACCTATAGCCCCCGAGATGCGGAAAAATATCGGCAATTTGTCAATTATTGGACGGATTTGCTCAACGCTGTCCAGCCTGCTTTTAATGCTCCGCCCCAGGCTTTACTAGATTTAGCCCTGAACTATGGTTGGGAAAACTTAAAATCCGTGCTGGCGATCGCCGGGTCGAAAACCAAGGCGTTGGATTTTATCCGCACTATGATCGGCTCCCCGGAAGATGTGCTCAATGAATGGTTCGACAGCGAACGGGTTAAAGCTCCTTTAGCTAGACTATGTTCGGAAATTGGCGCTCCCCCATCCCAAAAGGGTAGTAGCTCCGGCATGATGATGGTGGCCATGCGGCATTTGGAGGGAATTGCCAGACCAAAAGGAGGCACTGGAGCCCTCACAGAAGCCTTGGTGAAGTTAGTGCAAGCCCAAGGGGGAAAAATCCTCACTGACCAAACCGTCAAACGGGTATTGGTGGAAAACAACCAGGCGATCGGGGTGGAGGTAGCTAACGGAGAACAGTACCGGGCCAAAAAAGGCGTGATTTCTAACATCGATGCCCGCCGTTTATTTTTGCAATTGGTGGAACCGGGGGCCCTAGCCAAGGTGAATCAAAACCTAGGGGAACGACTGGAACGGCGCACTGTGAACAATAACGAAGCCATTTTAAAAATCGATTGTGCCCTCTCCGGTTTACCCCACTTCACTGCCATGGCCGGGCCGGAGGATCTAACGGGAACTATTTTGATTGCCGACTCGGTACGCCATGTCGAGGAAGCCCACGCCCTCATTGCCTTGGGGCAAATTCCCGATGCTAATCCGTCTTTATATTTGGATATTCCCACTGTATTGGACCCCACCATGGCCCCCCCTGGGCAGCACACCCTCTGGATCGAATTTTTTGCCCCCTACCGCATCGCCGGGTTGGAAGGGACAGGGTTAATGGGCACAGGTTGGACCGATGAGTTAAAGGAAAAAGTGGCGGATCGGGTGATTGATAAATTAACGGACTATGCCCCTAACCTAAAATCTCTGATCATTGGTCGCCGAGTGGAAAGTCCCGCCGAACTGGCCCAACGGCTGGGAAGTTACAACGGCAATGTCTATCATCTGGATATGAGTTTGGACCAAATGATGTTCCTCCGGCCTCTACCGGAAATTGCCAACTACCAAACCCCCATCAAAAATCTTTACTTAACAGGGGCGGGTACCCATCCCGGTGGCTCCATATCAGGTATGCCCGGTAGAAATTGCGCTCGGGTCTTTTTAAAACAACAACGTCGTTTTTGGTAAAGCAGAAAGCCTAAATCAACATACTAAAAAATGCCTATGGTTCATCATCGGGGTGTATGGCAAGTGAAGCTCAAAATGATAAATGGTTTACCATGTTAGGCCTAAGCACGCCCTGTTCTTAGCATTCTATTGTTATTTCTCTTTGCTTACCATGGCCAGCGCCACCATTGCCAGTGCAGACCTCTACGAAAAAATTAAAAATTTCTACGACGACTCCAGCGGTCTCTGGGAAGACGTTTGGGGTGAGCATATGCACCACGGCTACTACGGTCCCCACGGCACCTATCGGATCGATCGCCGCCAGGCTCAAATTGATCTGATCAAAGAACTATTGGCCTGGGCAGTGCCCCAAAATAGCGCCAAACCACGAAAAATTCTCGATTTAGGCTGTGGCATTGGCGGCAGTAGTTTGTACTTGGCCCAGCAACACCAAGCAGAAGTGATGGGGGCTAGTCTTTCCCCAGTGCAGGTGGAACGGGCGGGGGAAAGGGCCAGGGCCCTGGGGTTGGGCTCAACCTGCCAGTTTCAGGTGGCCAATGCCTTGGATTTGCCCTTTGCTTCCGATTCCTTTGACTGGGTTTGGTCGTTGGAAAGTGGGGAGCACATGCCCAACAAAGCTCAGTTTTTACAAGAAGCTTGGCGGGTACTTAAACCAGGTGGCCGTCTGATTTTAGCGACCTGGTGTCATCGTCCCATTGATCCCGGCAATGGCCCCCTGACTGCCGATGAACGTCGCCATCTCCAAGCCATCTATGACGTTTACTGTTTGCCCTATGTGGTTTCCCTGCCGGACTACGAGGCGATCGCCAGGGAATGTGGGTTTGGGGAAATTAAGACTGCCGATTGGTCAGTGGCGGTGGCACCTTTTTGGGACCGGGTGATTGAGTCTGCGTTCGATCCCCGGGTGTTGTGGGCCTTGGGGCAAGCGGGGCCAAAAATTATCAATGCCGCCCTGTGTTTACGATTAATGAAATGGGGCTATGAACGGGGATTAGTGCGTTTTGGCTTATTAACGGGGATAAAGCCTTTAGTTTGAAGTCCACAATCTCCTAGGTAATTATGGAATTCGACTATCTTCATTTATACGTTGACGATTATCAGTCAGCTCATCGTTGTTATCAACGTCAATGGGGTTTCACTTGCGTAAATAAAATTATTACTGACCAAGGAATTACTGGCATCTACCAACAGGGGCAAATACTTCTGCTAATTTCGGCATCGGAATCTAGTTTGAGTAGATATGCCGACTATCTCCAGAAACATCCCCCCGGCGTAGGTGAAGTCGCTTGGCAGGTGGCCAATTGGCAAAAAATTCAGCATCAATTATCAGAATTACAGATAGAAACCACACCAGTTATTCATCCTCTGACTAAAGCAGAAGGATTAACTTTTTTGCTCTGGGGAGATGTGCACCATAGCATTTATCCTGTTCGTTCTGAGCTAAATCAGAATAAAACATTGCATGGTGTTGGTTTAACGACCATCGACCATGTGGTGCTAAACATTGCCGCCGATCAATTTACCCAGGCTTCCCAATGGTATCAACAGGTGTTTGGCTGGTCGGTGCAGCAGAGTTTTACTGTCAATACGCCCCATTCTGGTCTGTATAGCGAAGCCCTGGCCAGTGCCAATGGGAAAGTCCAATTTAACCTCAATTGTCCCACCAATAACAGTTCCCAAATTCAAACTTTTTTAGCCAATAACCATGGGGCTGGTATTCAACATGTCGCTTTTTCCACTACGAGTATTACGCGAACTGTGGCTCATCTGCGGGAAAGGGGCGTAAATTTTTTAAAAATCCCCACTGGCTATTATCAACAGCAAAGAAACAGTAGCTATTTTAATTATGCAAGTTTGGATTGGGATACCTTACAGTGCCTAGAAATTTTGCTGGATGATCAAGATAATACGGGGGAGCGATTACTGCTACAAATTTTTAGTCAGCCTTGCTATGGAGTAGGCACTCTATTTTGGGAAATTATTGAACGCCGCCACCGGGCAAAAGGATTTGGTCAAGGAAACTTTCAAGCTCTCTATGAAGCGGTGGAGACTTTAGAAAAACAGTTAGAAGTGCCATAATAACTTGGGTTAGGTTATCAATAACTTGTGTGCGTTACTAAAGCATAATTAACATTATGAATACTGCTAAAACTGTTGTTGCTGAGCAAAGGGACTTTTTTCGTCAGGGCAAAACTAAATCAGTCCAAGATAGATTAACAGCTCTAGCAAAATTAAAAACGCAAATTCAAGCCCAGGAAGAGGAAATTATTAAGGCCCTTAAGCAAGATTTTGGTAAGCCCACCTTTGAAAGCTATGTAAACGAAATTTTGGGGGTAATTAGGGAAATTAATTATTATCAAAAACATCTTCAGCAATGGTCTAAGCCCCAACGGGTAGGTACGAATCTGATGGTTTTTCCTGCCAGTGCCCAGTTAAGACCAGAACCCCTTGGTGTAGTGCTAATTATTAGCCCCTGGAATTATCCTTTTTATCTTTGTTTAATGCCCTTGATCGGGGCGATCGCCGCTGGAAATTGTGTGGTGGTAAAGCCGTCGGAATATACTCCAGCTATTAGTGGGGTAATTACCAGATTAATCCAAAATGTATTTTCCCCGGCTTGGGCAACAGTGGTGGAGGGAGATGAAACCATTAGCCAACAATTGTTACAGGAAAAATTTGACCATATTTTCTTTACCGGCAGCCCTAGGGTGGGTCGGTTAATTATGGCAGCTGCGGCAGAGCAATTAACCCCAGTTACGTTGGAATTGGGGGGTAAATCTCCCTGTGTGGTGGATAGGGAAATCAACCTCCAGGAAACAGCCAAACGCATTATGTGGGGCAAGCTAGTCAATGCTGGCCAAACCTGTGTGGCACCGGATTATTTATTGGTGGAGCAATCCTGCTTAGAACAACTTTTACCAGCTTTACAACAGGCAATTCAGATGCTTTTCGGGGAAAATCCAGCCCATAGCCCTGACTACACTCGCATTGTTAACCAACAACAATGGTCACGGTTAGTTAGTTTATTAAGCCATGGCAAAGTAATTACAAGGGGAGATCATAACGAAGGCGATCGCTACATTGCCCCAACTTTAATCATCGATCCAGATTTAAATTCTCCCTTAATGCAAGAGGAAATATTTGGCCCAATTTTGCCAATTTTAACTTATCAGAGTTTGTCAGAAGCAATAGATTTTATTAACATCAAACCTAAACCATTGGCACTTTATTTTTTTAGCAATAATCGGCAAAAACAGGAGGAAATTTTGCAATCTACCAGTTCCGGTAGTGTTTGTTTGAACGATATTTTGCTTCATTTAACTGTGACAGACTTACCCTTTGGTGGGGTGGGAGAAAGTGGTATGGGACGCTACCATGGCAAGGCTACTTTTGACACATTGAGCAATTATAAAAGCATTTTACGACGACCCTTTTGGGGGGAAACTAATTTACGCTATTCTCCCTATGGCAAAAAAATGAATTTAATCAAAAAGTTGTTCTCCTAGGATTATTCATGGCCGACCGTCCCCAGTTGAGTATTATTATTCCCGTGTTTAATGAAGCAAAAATTTTACAAAAGTCTCCGACTGAAAATACCAGACAATATTTGGGACAATTTACCGAGGATCAACGGATAGAAATTTTAATTATTGATGGGGGCAGTCAGGATAGCACAGTGGAGTTATGCCAGACCTATGCTGATTCTTTACCTTTACACGTTTTTATTAGTCCCCAAACAGGGCGGGCTAACCAAATGAATTATGGTGCTAGTTTATCTAGGAGTGAATGGTTATTATTTTTACATTTAGATAGTATTTTGCCCCATGACTTTTTTACTCAAATTGCTGAGATATTAACCAATTCTAGTTACATAGCCGGAGCTTTTGGTTTAACTATTGATCTCCCCGGTAGACCCTATCGTTGGCTAGAAAAATTAATTCTTTGGCGCTCCATTTACGCCCAAAAACCCTATGGCGATCAAGGTTTATTTATCCAACGGCAAGATTTTCAACAGTTGGGAGGGTTTGCTGATTTGCCCATTATGGAAGATTACCAATTTATGCAAAAACTGGGAAAACAACGGGGCAAGGTGGCGATCGCCGGGGGCAAAGTGATTACATCTGGACGGCGGTGGCAAAAGCTGGGGCTACTGCGGACTACGGCCATTAACCAGCTGGTGGTGGCGGGCTATCATCTGGGGGTTTCTCCCCAAACCTTGGTCCATTGGTATCGGGGGGCAAAACCGAATCGGGGGAACCGGCCAAACTCCGACGGGACTTCTTGTTAGAGTAAGTTAGTTAGGGGTAAGGCTGGGGCAGTTTGATCAACTCCATAGCCGGTTTGGATAAACTTTTCCTGGCTTTGCTCCAGGGCGGCAGTTTCAGGTCACAGGAGGGACACTTGTATGGCATCAACAGATTTCAAAGACTATTACCAAATTTTGGGAGTGACCAAAACCGCTTCAGAAGCTGAAATCAAAAAGCAGTTTCGTAAATTAGCACTGAAATATCATCCTGACAAAAATCCTGGGGATAAGGCGGCGGAGGAAAAATTTAAGGAAATTAGCGAAGCCTATGAGGTGCTTTCTGACCCCGAAAAACGCCAGAAATATGACCAATTTGGCCGCTATTGGCAACAGGCTGGCACGGCAGGACAACCCAGTGGCAGCTACGGCCCTGGAGTCGGCGTGGATTTTGGTGGCTTTGACTTTAGCCAGTACGGCAATTTTGACGAATTTATTAATGAACTGTTGGGACGCTTCAATACCCCCGGTGGCGGCGGTCAGAGAACTTCCTACAGCTATTCCACCGGCGGCCCTGGCTTTAATGACTTTGGTGGTTTTGGCAATGCCCAGGCCCCCGCAGGCGATCGGGAAGCAACCCTACAGTTAACTTTGGCGGAAGCTTTTCGGGGAGTGGAAAAACGTCTCAACTTAGGGGAAGAAATGGTCACTGTGCGGATTCCCGCCGGAGCGAAAAATGGCAGTCGAGTACGGGTGAGGGGCAAAGGTATGGCCAGTCCTTACGGTCAAAGGGGGGATTTGTATCTCAACTTGCAACTGACCCCCCATCCATTTTTCCAATTTGAAGGGGATAACCTGGTCTGTGAATTGGCGATCGCCCCGGACGAAGCGGTGTTGGGGGCCGATATTAGTGTACCGACCCCCGATGGCATGGTGCGAATGAAAGTCCCGGCAGGAGTCAAATCCGGCCAATCCCTGCGGTTAAAAGGGAAAGGTTGGCCGAACCCTAAACAGGGCCGTGGTGACCAGTTAGTACGCCTAATCATCACTGCTCCGAAAAATCCCAGCGCCATTGAACGGGAATGCTATGAAAAAATTCAGGCGCAACGGACAGAAAATCCCCGCCAAGCGGTGGAAAAATACGCCAATTTGTTGGCATAGGTTGCCATAGAATTTAACAGGAAAGACCATGGGTAAGGGCATCACCGGTTTTGATCCTAGTCTTTATTCCTATCTGCAAAGCATTAGTGCAGATGATTCGTTCTATCTAGCACAATTGCGGCGGGAAACGGCCCATTTACCCGGTGCCCCCATGCAAATTAGCCCAGAGCAAGCCCAATTTCTTGGTTTGTTAATCAGTTTAACCGGGGCAAAACAGGTACTGGAAATAGGTGTTTTTCGGGGTTATAGTGCCTTAGCCATGGCTTTGCAACTTCCTCCCGATGGTCAAATTATTGCCTGTGACCAAGACCCCAACGCTACCGCGATCGCCAAAAAGTATTGGCAAAAGGCTGGGGTGGCCGAAAAAATTAGTTTAAGGTTGGGGCCAGCACTGGCAACATTAGAGCAGTTGACCCAGGGCAAACCGTTGCCTGAATTTGACTTAATTTTTATTGATGCCGATAAACGGAACTATCCCCGCTATTACGAAATCGGCTTAAATTTACTGCGGCGGGGAGGATTGATGGTTATTGACAATGTGCTCTGGCATGGAAAAGTGACGGAAGTTGACCCCCAAGAAGCCCAAACCCAAGTTTTACAACAATTTAACCGTGACCTAGCCCAGGATGAACGGGTACGGATCAGTGTGATTCCCCTGGGGGACGGCATGACTTTGGCACTCAAAAAATAGCCATTATCCAATTCTCGATTAATCGAATTTAGTAATGGGGGACGTGGACGGGGGTAGAACTTAATTCCTGTCCGGAAATGCTGATGGTTGTGGGTTCCAGATTCATAACCCTGGTCTATGCTGACGATTAGCAATCTTGATGCAATTCCCCTTCCTTTTCCATGGCTACTACCCTGCTTTCCCCCACCCGTTTTGTCCATGGACTTCGTTTCGATAATCTGCGGGGGGATATTTTCGGTGGCATCACAGCGGCGATCGTAGCCCTACCTTTAGCCCTGGCTTTTGGGGTTGCCTCGGGAGCTGGGCCCATTGCGGGACTGTACGGAGCTATTTGTACGGGATTTTTCGCTGCTCTATTTGGGGGAACGCCAGCCCAAATTAGCGGCCCCACGGGGCCCATGACGGTGGTGATGGCTTCCACTTTTGCTAATTTAACCGCTAGTAATCCAGAAAATGGCTGGGCCATGGCTCTCACGGTGGTGATGTTTGGCGGGATTTTTCAAGTAGTTTTAGGCTTACTCGGTTTGGGTAAATACATCACCTTTATGCCCTACACCGTCATTTCCGGTTTTATGTCCGGCATTGGCGTGATCATTGTGATTTTGCAAATTGCACCCCTGTTGGGCCACCAAACAGCCCCTGGGGTAGTGCCTTCCCTGCAAGCAATTCCCACTTATCTCAACGATGTTAATTTTGCCGCCCTGGGTTTGGGCTTGATTGCCCTGGCGATCGTCTTTTTTTCTCCGCCCCGCCTTAACCGGATTTTGCCCGCTCCCCTGATCGCCCTGGTGCTGGGAACGATAATTTCAATGATTTTTTTCGGGAATGTATCTCTACCCCGCATTGGGGAAATTCCCTCTGGTTTGCCCAGCCTTCATTTGCCCTATCTCAGTTGGGGTAGTTTGCAACAAATGTTGCTTTACAGCATCATGTTGGCGGTGCTGGGTTCCCTAGACTCTTTGCTGACTTCCCTGGTGGCAGATAACATTAGTCGCAGTCATCACGATTCCGATCGCGAATTAGTAGGGCAGGGCATTGGCAATCTTGTTTCGGGCCTATGCGGTGGTTTGCCAGGGGCTGGGGCCACTATGCGGACGGTGATTAATATCAATTCCGGTGGCAAAACTCCGATCGCCGGGATGATCCATGCGTTGATTTTGTTAATGATTGTCCTTAAAGCGGGACAGTTGACAGAACCCATTCCCCACGCTGTTTTGGCCGGCATTCTCATCAAAGTGGGTATTGACATTGTCGATTGGAGTTTTCTCAAGCGGGCCCACCAACTTTCCACCAAAGGAGCGGGGTTAATGTACTTGGTGCTGGGATTGACCGTCTTTGTGGATTTGATTACGGCGGTGGCGGTGGGGGTCTTTGTGGCCAATCTGTTCACTGTGAAAAATTTGACCGATCTTCAACTCGAATCGATTAAAAGCGTAACCAGGGCCGATGGGGAGGACTGGCTACTAGAGGAAGAACAACAAATTTTGCGGGCAGCCAATGGTCGCATTTTTATGTTCCATCTCAGTGGGCCCATGAGTTTTGGGGCGGCGAAATCCATTGCCCGCAGGTTAGCCATTGTGGAAAATTACGATGTGCTCATCCTCGATTTGGCCACGGTACCCCGCTTGGGCGTCACTGCCCTACTGGCGATCGAAACCATGCTCAAAGATGCGTTGGCCAAACAAAGGGAAGTTTTTTTGGTGGGGGCCAAGGGGCAAGTCCAGGCTCGTTTGCAAAGGTTGCCGGTATTGGCCCAATTATCTCCCCACCATCGCTTGGAAAGCCGTTTATTAGCTTTACAAATGGCCGCCGTCTGCATCAATGTTGATTAGATGCTTGATGGCCACGGAGCCAGGGATTTATGTTTGGCAAATATCGACAGAAAAATCTTGATAACTGGCATTACCGCAATCTGTTTTGGTCAATTGTTTTATTACTATTTTTTACCATGTTTGTGAAAACGAGAATGGGGGGAACTATTACTTCCATCTTGTTCACGGTGACTATTTTGGTAATGGTAAAAAATATGGCCATCAGCTCTCTTTGGAAAACTTTTCTACGGGGACTAGTGGCGATCGCCTTGGGCTGTGATTTATTAACTTTGTTGATTAGTAATCCCACCATTTCCCAAAGACTCTTTACTTGGGCGGATATAGTCTATGCGGTGTTCTTCGGGGCGGCAGTGATTACCATTAGCCAACAATTGAATAAGGTCCAGAAAGTAGACCAAAATGCTTTATTAGGAGCTATCAGTGTCTATTTACTGATTGGAGTCTTTTGGTTTTTACTCTACCGGATATCCTATATTATTTCCCCCACTAATTTTAACGAATTACAAAGTGATGGGATTAATAATTTCATCTTGCTCTATTTTAGCTTTACGACCTTGACCACCCTGGGCTACGGTGACATAACTCCTACGGATTCCATTGCCATGGGATTGTCCAACATGGAAGCCATTGTCGGTCAAATGTACTCGGTTATTTTTGTTGCTCGCCTGGTTAGTCTTTACACGACTGACCTCAATTGCCACAGTCAGATCCGGGAAGAACAGGAATCTGATTAGAGCCCATGCGAGAAAATTCATCCCTTGGCACAATGGTAAAAGCGAAACCAAGCCCAAACAGTATTACTTAACTTATTTCATGGTTGTCTCCGCCACCGATCATTCCGACAGAACCACTTCCCAAACTGGCGATCGCCAAGGATCATCACCTTCCTCGTCGGATTCGGAACCCATTCTTTGTCCCCATTGTCGCCGCACCGCCAGTAATGGTATTAAATGCAAGGGAATTTGCGTTGCTGACAGCGATTACTGAGCATTTTCTGAATTTTTATTGCTTTCTTCTGGATTTTCGGGTTTTTCTTCGGGCAATTCCACGGCCATTTCTTCGTCCACCGCCTCGCTAGTAATCAGATTTAAAAACACATCTTCCAAAGTGGGGCGTAGCCGTTGCATTTCGTATAAATCCCAACCCTGGGTGACGATCGCCTGGGCTAATTGTTGCCCCAGTTCTTCCAGTTGATTACTCCGCACCAAAATTTGTTGGCGTTCCTGCTGTTGGGGGTGGGTTTTAGTTTGCACCTCTTCCACACCGGGCAAGGACTGTAAACAATGGGCGATCGCCATTCCTTCTGCCCCAGCTACTTCCAACTGATAACTGAGATTTCCTTTTAGCTCCGCCAGTAAATTGTCCGGGGTATTGGTGGCCACCACCCGCCCTTGATTGATGATGGTCACCCGGTCACAGGTCATGCTCACCTCCGGCAAAATATGGGTGGAAAGGATAATAGTATGGTCCTCTGCCAAACTTTTAATTAAATTACGCACCTCAATAATTTGCTTCGGGTCTAGACCCACGGTGGGTTCATCCAAAATAATCACCGCTGGATCATGGACAATGGCCTGGGCAATGCCCACCCGTTGCTTAAAACCCTTGGACAGCTTGCGAATTAGGACTTTGCGTTTTTCCGTTAACTGGCACCGTTCCATGGCCCAGATCACCCTTTGCCGGCGATCGCCTGGTTTAACGCCCTTAATGCTAGCCACAAAGTTTAAAAAGCTGGCCACAGTCATATCCCCATAGAGGGGAGGATTTTCCGGTAGGTAACCAATGCGCTTTCGTACCGCCAGGGATTGTTCATGGACATCAAACCCTGCCACCCGCACTGTCCCGGTAGTGGCCGGAATGTAACCAGCCAAAATCCGCATGGTGGTGGTTTTCCCCGCTCCATTGGGCCCCAAAAAACCGAGAATTTCGCCTTTTTGCACCGAAAAGTCCACATTCTGGATGGCAGTGGTGGAACCGTAAACTTTGCTGAGATGTTCAACCTCAATCATGGCAGGGGAAATTAGTGAGTAAACAACCTGGGCACATTATGCCCCTTTCTCGGCCGGCCGCTCAAACGGATGAGTCACTCAGAATAGCTTCTAGATTTGCTCATTTTTTCAATAATCTGTTAGCCAGATCTGATCAGCCCTGTAAACTGACCCAATCAAGCGACCGCAATACTGGAGTTTTGGGAAAACAGACTCTAACTTTTGGCAATCTTCTCTTTACCTTTAAAATGGATTAAGGCTGTTCTGAAAAAAGCCATTGCCACTCAATTTCACCAATCTTTTCCCCATGCCGGAGTCATCCACCCCTTCCCTGCTGATCCCCAACTTTCCCCCCCGGGCGGCGGCGGTACATCGAGTTACCAAAGAAACTGATGTGCGGGTGAGTTTGAATTTGATGGGCAGTGGTTTGTGCCATGTGGCTACGGGGGTGCCTTTTTTGGATCATATGTTGCACCAGATTGCCTCCCACGGCTTGATTGACCTGGAAGTGAACGCCACCGGAGATATTGAAATTGACGACCACCACACTAACGAGGATGTGGGCATTACCCTTGGTCAAGCCTTAGCTGAAGCCCTTGGCGATCGCCGGGGCATTAATCGTTTTGGTCATTTCATTGCTCCCTTGGATGAAGCTTTGGTGCAGGTGACCTTAGACTTTTCCGGGCGGCCCCACCTCAGCTATGGCCTACAAATTCCCACGGAACGGGTGGGTACCTACGACACCCAATTGGTTCGGGAATTTTTTGTGGCCGTGGTGAACCACAGTCAAATGACCCTCCACATCCGCCAGCTTGACGGCATTAATTCCCATCACATTATCGAAGCGACCTTTAAAGCCTTTGCTCGGGCCATGCGTATGGCGATCGAGGTTGACCCCCGTCGGGCTGATACCATTCCCAGTTCCAAAGGGGTTTTATAGATTAAAGTTGGCCAGTATTAACTGGAAAAAATTCTTTGCAGAGATAGGGTAAACCCTGGCAAAATAGTTTCTCCGGATAGGTTGCTGGGATTTTCTAATATTTCTACTGGCTGTCCAGAGCGGTAAATTTCCACCTTTTTATTTTGGGGGTCAATCAGCCAGCCCAACTGAGCGCCGTTTTCCATATATTCCTGCATCTTTTCCTGCAATTTTTTGAGGCTGTCGGTTTTAGAACGCAATTCCACTACAAAATCGGGACAAAGGGGCATAAATCCTTGTCGTTGTTCCTGGGTGAGGGATTCCCAGCGCGCCTTAGTAACCCAAGATGCATCCGGCGATCGATTGGCCCCATTGGGCAACTCAAACCCCGTGGAGGAATCAAACCCTTCCCCAAGGCGATCGTTAGCTTCACACCAGATACCGAGTTGAGTAGTCAAATGAAAATTACGATTACCCGATTCGCCACCAGTGGGGGGATTCACAATTAATATTCCTGTTGCTGTACGTTCAAGCCTTAAATCTCGATTTTCCGCCGCTAAAATGGCAAATTGGGCCGGCGTGACCTGTAGGGCCAGTTCTTCGGGAATATTCAACGGCAGTGATTTCGGATCATCAACGACCTGAACCATGGCAATTTCCTCTGTGCAACCAGGGGGACTTTTCAATTTTAGTCCTTAGCCCCCGTCTGCGAAGTTTCAGTTTATCTTCCCAATTTCAGGGCATCGAGAAGTCGTAAAAGCAGCCCCTATGAGTTGCCGAGGGTCAGTAGTTGCCGAGTTTGCAGGCTCCGCACCAATGCCAAGTCGATGGATCGATCGCCTAGGTCGGTTAGAACTTTTTCCACGTTTGCTTGAATTTCTGTCTGAGCTTCTACTGCCTGGAGAAACTTAAATTCCTCTTCGGTTAACTCTAAGGGCTGATAGTTATAGTCAAATAAACTGCGGCTCGGCCAACCAGTCAGGCAAGGATGAAGATTGGGCAGGGCTTTGAGTAAGGTTTGATCGTCCGTCCAATCACTAATTTGTATGGGGGGTTTAGCCAAGAAAAATTCGTAGTGGGTAATTTCGGGGTCTAATAATTCAATTAGACGATATCGTTCCTTTTCGCTTAAATCTTTAGCCCGTTCCATTAAATCCGGTGCTTTGCCTAACAGGCGATCTAGTTGCCAATAATCAGGGTTGGAAAAGCCCAAAAATTCCAGTCCAGCCGAGTCGATTAATTCAAATAACGTATCAATGTTATAGTCCGTTTCTTGGGGATGGACATACATATCCGCAAAGGATTCATCCCGATGATTTTCCAGGGACCAACGCTCTTTTTCCCTTTTCACTAAACGGTTATATTCCGGCAAACTCGCAAAAATTTCTCGACCCACCGCAACCCCATCCTGGTAATCGCCCCGTTTTTTCCCCTGTAGGATGGCGATCGCCTTTTGCATGAGTTGAATTTCCCAGCGGCCGATTTCAGCGTAAACAAAAATGTGGAATAAACCACCGGGGGCCAATTTTTCCGCTACGGCCTGAATTCCAGCCACTGGATCGGGCAAATGATGCAGTACACCGACGGAATTGATGTAATCAAATTGTCCGGGAAGATGGGCCAGATTTTCCAGGGATAAATGGTGGAAATGCACCCGATCACAAACCACACCGGACTTTTGCAACCTTGTTTGGGCAACGGCTAAAGCCCCTTCACTGATGTCCACGGCATGAACTTCCGCTTCCGGGTTGAGGTGGACTAAATATTCCGTGCCGACTCCAGTGCCACAACCCGCATCCAAAATGCGAACCTTTTGATTAGCCGGCCGCCGTCCTAAACAAAAATTATGGGCCGCAGTCCATTGCCAGCGCCAGTTGTAACCCGGAGGTGGTTCCTGTAGCAGGGGTTCGGGGGGGAAGGGATAGGTGTTGTAGAGGGCCTGAACTGCGCGGTGCTGGTCGGAGTTGGACAACATAATTGGGAAAAAACTGGAGCTTTGGCGATCGCCAGAGGAATGGGGGCAAAATTTTCGCCCTGGTTTTTAATAATCACCTAATATCGGCCCACCGCCTAGGGGATAGCGGTTAATCCTCCGGCAAACGAACCTGCAAACCTTCGGGCACAATATCTAATCCCAGCAAAACTTTTTCCGTATTGGACATATCGCCGATAATCCGCTGTAGGGGAGGGGGCAATTGTTTGATCAAGGTGGGGGTGACCATGATTTTTTCCTCTTCCGCCCGTTGAGGCTGTTCCAACACGTCAATGATTTCAACATTGTACTGATCCCCTAGATCTTCTTGGCAAATGCGGTAAATATTGGCGATCGCCTGCTGAGAACGCACCGAATTACCCGTGATATAAAGTCTTAACACAATCCTATTCATATCCATCGCTGATAACAAATAAAGCCAATGCTTAAATCTAGCTCAATTAATCTGGGGTCAGTAACCTGAATTAAAGGAAATTTAAATAAAACAATCAAATAATGGATTATTAATCTAGTTAAAACAAAGTGTAATAGGTTATAGTTAAACAACTAAACAATCAAGCAAAGATAATTAATTTAAGAACTATCTTTGGGGGGAAATCGTGGTGAAATACGCGAGGAAATATTTAAGTTATTCAAGCTGACATAGTATTTGCGATAGAAGCTTGCTAAATAGCCCATTAATTCTAATACTATCAATCTGCCCTCGGTGGCGTAGGCTTGGGATTTAATTACATTAATATTGTGATTCTTTTCCTTTAGGACGGTGGTGTGGATTTCGATAATATCCCTGGGGCTGGCTTTCATAAAACCTAGGCGATCGGCTAAATTTCTCAAGCGCTCAGAAAGATTATGGTCTACCCTAAAAGCGCGTTGATCCAATGCTAATTCTAACAACTCTCCATAGGTTTGTTTCAACTCCCCAAATAATTCTGGAAAGGAATCTTTGATGGTATCAGAACCAAACATCCGGGCAGTGACGCTGGTGGTGGAGCTAATTAAGGTTTCCAGGGCGCTGTATTCCTTCTGTTGGCTGGCTAAGTTTCGTTGATTTTCACTCTTGCGACGATAAATATTTCTTTCTAAAACCGATAGTAATTCATAATAAAGCAAATAACTGTCGAGATTTTTCAGTCGTAAATAGCCATCGGCCCCATGCTGGAACGCTTGAATAACTAAATGCTCATCTTCACTTTGGCTATAGACAATGATGGATTGGTCGGGGAAAATTGTGCGGGCTTTAATTAGGGTATCAATGCCTTGGAGTTCCGATAGAAATAGATCTAATAAAACCACGGCAAACTCTCGATCTTGGCAAATGTCCACCGCCTCAGCCAAATTTGACACCGTCGTAATTTGTACCGGTAGACGTTCCACCAAAGGGGATACAATCGACGGTCCGAAGCAATGGTCAACCATGGCTGCCGTTGCTGAATCATCTTCAATCAGTAGAATTTGGTAGGGCTCCTGGGTCATGTAATCACGGCTAAGTTCCAAGGTGAGGGGTTTATGGGTTAGTTAAGTTTAATGCTATGCCTTTGCCTCTCTGGGGTTTACCTGGTAATGTCCCTATGCCCGCAGTTTTGAGACAAATTAAAGCACAATTAAAACTTGGCAAATAAGCTTTGACTAATCCTAAATATTTCTATGATTTAATTTGGGATTTAGCCACACTTATTATATGGAGCTTTTAACTAAGTTTTTAATGTCGGTTAATTAATCTTCACTCCCCTGGGTCGGCACAAAGTTGCCCATCTTCGAGTTGAATAATCCTGTCTGCCACGTCCAAAATGCGGTTGTCATGGGTGACAATCAAAATAGTAGACCCCTGCTCTCGGGCTAATTTTCGCATCAACTCCACCACGTCATGGCCCGATTTACTGTCCAAGGCCGCCGTTGGTTCATCGGCCAAAATCATTTTGGGATGACTTACTAATGCCCTGGCGATCGCCACCCGTTGTTTTTGTCCACCGGAAAGATTGTGGGGATTGTAGTTAATGTGAGCTCCTAGTCCCACCGCCTCCAGCATGGCAATGGACAACTCTTTCGCCTGTTGAGCATTGTATTGGGGGTGTAGTTCGATGGCCATCTGTACATTTTGCCTAGCAGTGAGGGATTCGAGCAAATTGTGGGCTTGGAAAATATAGCCAATGTGACGGCGGACCTGAACCAAATCCTGTTTTTTTGCTCCATTTAACTCTTGACCAAACACCCGCAAACTACCGCTCTGGGCCGACCGTAACCCCCCCATCAGGGTCAACAATGTTGTTTTTCCCGAACCGGAAGGCCCCTTGAGGATCACCACCTCCCCTTCGTCCAATCGGAGATTGATATCAAATAAAATTTGTTTGCGGAGATTGCCAGTGCCGTAGAAATGACTGAGATTTTCCATGGCCACCACTGGTTCCGCTGGTGTCATGGTGACTAGGTCACTGGAGGGGGAGGAAAGAAGCATTGCCATGGGCAAATAGATAGTGGGAAAAAGAGCTTGTATCCATCATGACCTTTTGTCGAGGGGAAAACCACGGCTAAACTTAAAGATCCGCCCCTAGATAGCCACCATTTAATTTTTACAAATTTTTACGAAATCCATGCACAAAATCCCCGTTACCGTAGTCACTGGCTTCCTCGGCTCTGGCAAAACCACCTTGGTTAGGAACCTATTACAAAACAACCAAGGGCGACGCATTGCAGTGTTAGTCAACGAGTTTGGGGAAGTGGGCATTGATGGGGATATTCTCCGCAGTTGCGGGGTATGTGACGAGGACGGCAATCAAATCTTTCCGGCAAGCAATGAAGCCCCCAAGATTGTTGAATTGGCCAATGGCTGTCTCTGTTGCACTGTGCAGGAGGAATTTTTGCCCACCATGCAGGCTTTGTTGGAGCGGCGAGAGGAAATTGACTGCATTGTGGTGGAAACTTCCGGCTTAGCCCTGCCCAAACCTCTCATTCAAGCTTTTCGTTGGCCAGAAATTCGCACTGGGGCCACGGTGGATGGAGTAATTACTGTGGTAGATGGGGATGCCCTCGCCAGGGGGGCCATGGTAGGGGATTTGGAAGCTTTGGAAGCCCAACGGCAGGCCGATGATAGCCTCGACCACGAAACTCCCATTGAAGAATTGTTTGAAGACCAGTTGGCCTGTGCGGATATGGTGCTGTTGACCAAAACCGATTTGTTGGGGGATGGGGATCAACAACGGCTGGAAAATTGGTTAGGTGACCAGTTACCCACAGGAGTCAAAGTGGTGCCCTGTCACCAAGGGCAAATTAGTCCAGAAATTCTCCTCGGCTTTAATGCGGCGGTGGAAGACAACCTGGACAGTCGCCCCAGTCACCATGACCATGAAGAAGACCACGACCACGATGAGGATATTAATGCGGTGTATGTGGCCCTAGACCAGGAATTTGACCCGGCGCATTTGGTTCAAGGTTTAACTGATTTGGTGCAAGACCATGAGATTTATCGCATTAAGGGTTTTGTCGCCGTGCCCAAAAAAGCAATGCGCCTAGTACTCCAGGGAGTTGGGCAACGATTTGATTATTTTTATGATCGCCTCTGGACAGAAGAAGATAGCAGGCAAACCCGCTTGGTGGTCATTGGCCAGGGCTTGGAATCGGAAAAGATCAAAATGGCGATCGCCAACATTTAGACCCCTTCGGCCATCAACAGAATCGGCTACCATGGAGCAGAGAAACACAAGCTTTCAAGGTAATGGTAAATTTCGGGCTTAATTCAGCTAGCATCCTTGGTATTTTTCTTGCAGTGGCCGGGGCCGGGCTCTATTTCCTGCGCTCAGTGCGGCCGGAGGTGTCCCGGGATTACGACATCTTTTTCTCCGCTGTGGGCTTACTGTGTGGACTAATTTTGCTATTCCAAGGTTGGCGGCTCGACCCGATTTTACAATTTGGACAACTTCTATTAAGTGGTTCCACCGTGTTTTTTGCCGCTGAAACCATTCGTTTGCGGGGCATCACCACCGAACAGGCCCGGCGCAGTGCCCCCTACGCAGACGATCGCCGGGTGAGCAAAACCAGGGTCTATACGGAAGCGGAATTGGATCAGTTGGAACCGGAAGATGAACCCGTGGCCCGCAATAATCGCCGCCTGAGGGGTTATGACGATGATGCCCGCAGTGGCCGTCCCGATGGCTATGGAGAAGCGGAAGCCCGCCCCAGACCCCGTTCCCAAGGCCGTAACGCTCCCCCCACTAACCCCAACCCCAGACCAACCCGTTCCCGTCCCTCCGCTGGCCGCAGTGCCCCCCAAAGACCCGGCCCCGCCCCTGGTTACAACGATAACTACGGTTACGAAGACGATTATTCCGGTTGGGAGAGTGGTGCCAATGATGTGTGGGATGATCCCACCCCTAGCCGTCGGCCGCCTACCCGTCGTCCCCGTCCCGAAGCTGGTAATGATCCGGCCCCTTCCCGTCGTCCCCGTCCTAGTAATAATCCCCCCAATGATTCCTTTGGCGATCGCCCGGAGAGAAATGCCCCCCGCAATGCCCGTCCCTACGAAGATGAACCGCCCGCGGCCTATGTGGACTATCAACCCATTGACGAAGCCGATTTAACTCCCCGCCCCACCACTCCCGAGGACCCTGCCGATAGGAACCAGGAACAGAGTCGCAGTGGTAATCCCCGCAGTCAACGCCCTAGTCGCTCCCCCGTCGATGGCGAAGAGCCCCCCATCGGAGCTGATGACCAAGAACGGTTTGATTATTAGTTTTTCCCAGTGAACAGGGTGAGAATTTGGAGTAGTTTAGGGCGGACTCCATGGTTATGGTTGGCAATAATACTAGTCCCCCTAGCGCTCAGTGGTTGTAATAACGTCAGGCGATCGCCATTGGATCAGAGCTTAAATAGCCGCTTCAATGACGAACAGCCCAGCCTCAGTGGTGACGGTCGCTGGTTGGCCCTAGTTTCTAACCGCAACGGCACCAGGGAAATTCTGGTCTATGACCTGCGCAACAATCAATTGGTCAACCTACCGGGATTGAACCAAGCCAACACCATTGCCGAAAGTCCCAGTCTGAGCCGCACCGGCCGTTATTTGGTTTATCTGTCCAGCATTCAAGGGCGGCCTGACATCGCCTTATACGATCGCCTGACCAAAAAAACTGACCTGTTAACCCTCAACTATCGCCAGTGGGTACGCAATCCCAGGATTAGCCCCGATGGTCGCTATATCGTTTTTGAAACCGCTAAACGGGGACAATGGGACATTGAAATCCTTGATCGAGGTCCCCAAATTGAATTGGATATTGCCGAAGGTGCTCCCGTGGAAAGCCCCCCCACTGCACCATGATCAACCATTGGTAAAACTGAATTTTGCTTAAAGCTCCTTCACAAAAGCGGCTTCAACATTGTGCGATCCTAAAGAATGGCAAAGTTTAACCACTAACAATTAATTAAAAATTTATAAATCCATGGAACAACCGATGAAACCCACGGTGATCATCACCGGAGCCTCCTCCGGGGTGGGATTATACGGAGCTAAAGCTTTAATTGACAAAGGTTGGCACGTGATTATGGCCTGCCGCAATTTGGATAAAACCCAGAAAGTAGCCGATGAATTGGGTTTTCCCAAGGATTCCTACACCATCATCAAATTGGATTTGGGCTATCTGGACAGTGTGCGCCGCTTTGTCGCCCAGTTTCGGGAATTGGGTCGTCCCCTCAAAGCTCTGGTTTGTAATGCGGCGGTTTATTTTCCTTTGCTGGACGAACCCCTCTGGTCAGCGGATGACTATGAACTTTCTGTGGCGACCAACCACCTGGGGCACTTTTTGCTTTGCAATCTGTTGTTGGAAGATTTAAAAGCCTGTCCCGATGCAGATAAGCGTTTAATCATTTTGGGCACTGTTACGGCCAACAGCAAAGAACTAGGGGGTAAAATTCCCATCCCCGCCCCGCCGGATTTGGGCAACTTTGAAGGGTTTGAAGCGGGCTTTAAGAAACCCATTGCCATGATTAATAACAAAAAATTCAAATCGGGCAAAGCGTATAAAGATAGTAAGCTCTGCAATATGCTCACCACCAGGGAGTTGCACCGTCGCTTCCACCAAGAAACGGGCATCGTTTTTAATTCTCTCTATCCGGGCTGTGTAGCCGATACTCCCCTATTCCGCAATCACTATTCCTTGTTCCGCACCATTTTTCCCTGGTTCCAGAAAAACGTTACCAAAGGCTATGTCAGCCAAGAATTGGCAGGGGAACGGGTGGCCATGGTGGTGGCCGATGACAAATTTAAGGATTCTGGGGTGCATTGGAGCTGGGGCAACCGTCAACAAGCGGGCCGGGAAGCCTTTGTGCAGGAACTTTCGGAACAGGGAAGCGATGCCCAAAAAGCTCAGCGCATGTGGGATCTAAGCGAAAAGTTAGTGGGTCTGGTTTAGTTCACCGATAAATTCCCCCCAGCCTTGGGGGGGTCAGGGGGGCAGTTCAAAAACGATCAAACGGCGGCGATTGGATAATCTCTGGACTGATCCGTTTCCACTTCCCTATCCACTGCTCCCTGGTAGGTATCCACCACATGGTTGGGTAAGATGTCCCCTCCTTGGCTGAGGAAACTCCAACTTTGCCCGACATGGACATAGGTGCCTAACCCCGTAGTGGGGGGCAGGAGGGGAATCACGTCTGCGAGGTTAACAATACGGTAACTGTTGGGCACTTGGCGGGAATGGAGTTGGGCAAAGGTCACATCGCCGACCCTGGGGCAGGCATAGCTATAAAGTTGAATCTGGGACCGTAAGTTGGGGAGGTTAACCGCTAGATCCAACGCCGCCAGCACCGCCAGGGAAGCCCCCAAACTATGGCCAGTGACGTAACAGGGCACGGCCGGGTCTAACTGCTGGGCAATTTCCCTCGGAATGGGACTGACAATACGGAGATAATTTTCGATAAAGCCCTGGTGAATTTTGCCAAAATATTGCCCCGATCGCCGTTCGGTGAAGGGAATTTGTTGGGCCCGGAGATTATTGACCCATTCCATGGTGGTTTGGGTACCCCGAAAAACAATGAGATTGCGGCGGGGAGAACTGAGGATAAAACCCAGGTAAACGGGGATTTCCTGGGTTACTTTGACCACTTGACGAATGGTTTCCCCCAGGGAATCTTCCGCTTGGTCCCAGGTTTTATCTAAGGGGTCACCGGTATTATCCAGGGGAATTTGCACCGCAACGGATTCGGAAATGTGAGCTTCCCTACCGCGAAAAGAAGCAATTTGTTTATACTCATCCAGGTCGGAGCTATAGGCCGGTAACTGGCGAATATTGCCGTCGTAGCTAGGGATGGTTTTCCCAGTTAAGTATTGCTGGGTGGCGATTTTACTGCAACGGATCAGCAATTGGGAAATTTGGCGATCGTAGGGCAGGATAGGGGGAGTGAGCCTAACACTGTTAATAATTTCCTCGCCCCGGTAAATTTTTTCCGCATCCGCTTCAAAGGCGGCATTTAACATGCTGGTGCGGTCGGTGTTGGCCGCTTGGGCTTTGGCTAATGCCTGTAATTCCCTGATTTCCTGGCGATGGCGTTCCTCCCGGCCTATGGTGAATGCTCCCCCCAGGGCCACTCCCCCCAGCAATAGTCGGCGGCGGTTAAAGATGCCCATGGTTGATGCTCTCCTGGTCGGGCTGGACTGGTTGATGGAAACGATGCCCCAAAGCGCCATTGGCATAGTACTGGTTGGTGCTTTGGCCCAACATCCAAGTGAGGGTAAACAGCCCCGCAAAGCCTTTAAAACTGTCGAAATAGGGCACCCAAATCCCGATCGCCAGTAGGGTGACCCAAACCACAGCGGCGGTAATTACTGCGCCAATGGCCCCAAAAATGTTACCGGCGATCGCCAACAGGTCTTGGCCCCGGGGAAATTGCCAAATCTTACCAATGTCCCGGCACATCTTCACCAGCAGAAATAACACCAACAGCAAGCGCAGGGAATAGTAACCGGCGATCGGCAACAGAGTAATTAAACTGGTGCCCAAGGCGTAATCGAAAACTAAATCCCTGGCCTGCTTGGCCCGGTGCAGATTTTTTTGCCAAAGTTCGACGGTTGACTGCACCATGTTTTCAAACCTTTCAAACTGGAATGGCAATTGATAAAGGCGTAGAGCTAGAGCTACCTTTGGGAGGGATTCTAACCCAATTTGAGGGTGGAAGTGATTCGTTCCATCGCTTCCTCCACATTGGCCCGACTATTGAAAGCCGAAATGCGGAAATAGCCTTCCCCCGCCGCGCCAAAGCCAGAGCCTGGAGTGCCCACCACATTAACTGTGTGTAATAACTTATCGAAAAAGTCCCAACTGCTCAGGCCATGGGGGGTTTTGACCCACACATAGGGAGCGTTAATGCCACCATAAACCTGCAAACCAGCGGCGGCTAATTTCTCCCGAATAATGCGAGCATTTTCCAAATAAAAAGCAATCAGTTCCTGTACTTGGGCTTGGCCTTCGGGGGAATAGACGGCCTCTGCCCCTCGCTGGATAATGTAGGAAACGCCATTAAATTTGGTGGATTGGCGGCGGTTCCAGAGTTTCCATAGCTCCACGTCACTGCCGTCGGCGGCTTTAGCCGTTAAGGTTTTGGGCACAACGGTTAACGCACAACGGGTACCGGTGAAACCAGCATTTTTAGAAAAAGAGCGAAACTCAATGGCGCAATCCCTCGCTCCTTCAATTTCATAGATGGAATGGGGCAAAGTGGGGTCAGTGATAAATGCCTCGTAGGCCGCATCGAAAAAGATGATCGAGCCGTGGGCCAGGGCATAATCTACCCACTGTTTCAAATAGGCCTTAGTGGCAGTGGCTCCGGTGGGGTTGTTGGGAAAACAGAGATAGATTAAATCTACTTTTTTGCTTGGTATGGCCGCGACAAAGTCATTTTCGGCCGAAATGGGGAGATAGACTAAACCACCGTATTCCCCTTTTTCATTGGCATCGCCGGTATGGCCCGCCATCACATTGGTGTCCACATAAACGGGATAAACAGGGTCAGTGACAGCGATGGTGTTATCTTTGCCGAAAATATCGAGGATATTGCCGGTGTCACATTTAGAACCGTCGGAGATGAAAATTTCTTCGGCGTTAACCTCACAGCCCCTAGCTTGGAAATCGTGCTGGGCAATTTTTTCCCGCAACCAAGCGTAACCCTGTTCCGGGCCGTATCCTTTGAAGGTTTGGCGATCGCCCATGTCGTCGATGGCTTTGGCCATGGCCTGGCGACAAGCAAGGGGCAGGGGTTCCGTTACATCTCCAATACCAAGTTTGATCACCTGGGCGTTAGGATTGGCAGTGGTGAAAGCATTTACCCGCCGAGCAATTTCGGGAAACAGGTAACCGGCTTTCAGTTTGAGATAGTTGTCGTTGATACTGGCCATGGCTTGGTGATTAAAGGGCGATCGCCATTATAAAAGGTGAGTTACCCCTCGCCCCAGGGGAAATGGCAATGGGTTTATGCTCGCTCCAATCAATACTGCTCCCGTTGGTTTAATCATGGTGACGGCCATAGCTAGTCCAAATTTCTGCTAAAACCTATCCTTAACACCCCCATCGAACATTTATGTCCCAGTGGATCACAGAATGGATTCCCCAAGTAATGAATCAATTGGGCTATGGGGGAATTAGCCTTTTAATGTTTTTGGAAAACTTATTTCCTCCCATTCCGTCTGAGTTGATCATGCCCTTAGCTGGTTTTGCCGTTGCCCAGGGAAAATTGGAATTATTCCCGGCGATCGTTGCAGGTATTATCGGTACAATTCTGGGAGCTTATCCCTGGTACTACATCGGTAAATGGGTCAGCGAAGAAAGGCTAGAACAACTGGCTGACCGTTATGGTAAATGGATTGGCCTAGACGCCAAAGATATCCATAAATCGAACGTTTGGTTTGGTCGCTATGGCCATCAATCCGTCTTTTTTGGACGCCTAGTGCCTGGTATTCGTACCATTGTTTCCTTGCCCGCAGGCGTCAATGCCATGGGTTTGATTTCCTTTACTCTCTACAGTTTGGGGGGCATATCTCTCTGGGTAACTTTTTTAGCTAGCGCAGGTTACAAACTGGGTGATCATTACGAACTGGTGGAGCAATATTTGGGGCCAGTGTCAAAAATTGTCCTAGTTAGTATAGTCGCTATTCTTGTGCTGTTAATTGTTCGCAAACAGCTACGTCGAAGGGCTTAATTTTTAGGATCCAGCTTCAATCCTATTTCGATGGTGAATTTTTCAGTTACCCATCCCCCTATCCCCATGAACCTTAGACTAAAATCGGGTCTTGGCCACATTCAAACATCCCGATTCTGGGGAAACTTACTGTGATTGCACAAATTAATCCACCACCACAAGGACCAGGGCCCCAGGCGATCGCCAATGTGCTTGAACAATGGCATTTCCTGAACATTTGGCTGTTTGAAACACTGAATACTCCCATCTTCAAATTGGGCACTGAAAGCATCACTTTATGGTGGATTATTCAAGCCTGTTTTCTCCTTTTGCTGGTAGGAGTATTCGCCAAAGCTACTAAACAATTCCTAAAAAAGTTCCTACTGCTCAAACTTAGATTTAGTGAAGGTAACCGAGAAGTAATTGGTACATTAACTAGTTTGGGGGTGGCCGTATTAGGCTTTATCGTTGTATTGCAAGCCATGGGCTTGGAACTAGCTAGCTTTGCAGTAATTATGGGGGGACTAGGGATTGGCATTGGTTTTGGCTTGCAGGAATTAACTAGGAATTTAGTCAGTGGTTTGACAATTTTCGGCGAAAATAAACTTAAAGTTGGTGACTTAATTGAATTTAATAATCACATTGGTTACATCAAGGAAATTTCCATTCGCTCTACCATCATCCGTACCTTTAGAGGTAGTGACCTAGTGGTGCCCAACACGGATTTAACCAGCAATTTAGTTGTTAACTGGAATTATGAAAATTGTAGTGGCCGCCTGGAAGTACCAGTTAGTGTGGAATATGGCAGTGACCTAGTTTTGGTCACGGAAGTGCTATTGGAATCCGCCGCCATGGAAAAAAATATTGTCAGCGAGCCCGCACCAAAAGCAGTTTTCCTTGGATTTGGGGACAATTCTCTTAATTTTGAACTCTGGGTTTGGACTGAAAGAATTGACCAAAGATTTCTCATCTTTAGCTCCCTTAATCACATCATTCAATATAATTGTCGTCGTCGAGGAATTAATATGCCCTTTCCCCAAAGGGATATCTGGTTGAGAAATCCAGAAAGTATCTGTCTAGCAGTTAGTGATCAAGACAACAACGCTACAGTCCCCGGGAAAGAAGTAGGTGAATCCCCTACCCTCACTCAGCTACTGAAGAAAAACTTCTGCTTTCAAAAACTCAACGATCTTGAAATTAGAAATGTGATTGAAATGGGTAAACGATGGCATTTACAGCCAGGAGAAATTTTAATTAAACAAAACCAATACCACAGCTATTTTTGTATTGTGCTAACTGGGGCGATAGATGCAATTTATGAAAATGAAAAAATTAGCAACCGTATATTTACTTTCAAACAGGGAGAATTCTTTGGTGAGTTGCCATTAATGTTAGAAATTCCCTATCCCACTACTATGATAGCGGCCGAAGATTCCACTTTATTTTTGATTGGGAAAGATTGTTTTCATATATTGTTAGCAAACCATCCCCAACTATCAAATCTTGTCGCAGAAGAATTGGGTAAGCGCCAGGATGCTCTCCAGGGCTATGAACAAAAACTGAAAGAAATGGGACTACTCGAAGAGGCAGATCTAAAGAACCCGGTGGAATGGATTCGGCAAAGAATTAATAAGATTTTTGGTGTCAGTCAAGAATCTGCATATCGTTAAACCTATTTACGTTGTCGCCATACATTGACCTTAAATAAACCTCCAGCTTTCCTATTTTTATGAAAGATCAGAGGCTATCGCTCTTCTATCATTGTGGGTAGGATAAAATGGAGAAGATAGTCTGAAATGCAGAGGTGGTATATGGTTGCCCCACGTGAAGCAAAAGAAACAGTATAATTCATTGACAAATACTGCGAAGGATACAGAGACTTATTTCCAGAAGTGAGAAGCTTTGAATACTTTAAATACTTGCATCTAGGATTAATTGCGAATATAAAGAGAAAAACCTTCCCAGAAATAGCTAAGGTAGTAGGACTAGAAAATGGACAAGGATTTGACTATTTCTTCGGTAACAGCCCTTGGTCGTTAGAGCGTGTTTGAAAAGTAGGGTGAAGAATGGAAAATGGTGAAAAGAATAAAATTTTCACCATAATTAATGATAATCCGAGAATTTTACAGCACGGACATCACTGATAGCCAGTGGCAATTGGTAGAACCTCATTTACCCAAAGCAAAAACTGGGGGAAGAAAACGGAAAACTAGTCTGAGGGAGATACTCAATGCTATTTTTTACATGCTCAGAACGGGGTGTGCCTGGCGACTTCTGCCCCATGATTTTCCTAAATGGCGAACGGTCTATGGTTATTTCCAGCAATGGCACGAAGATGGTACCTGGAAAAAATTAAACCGTATCTTCCGTGAGAAAGTTCGGCTCAAAGCTGGAAGAAATACTCACCCTAGTGCCGGTTGTTTAGATTCACAGTCACTTAAAAAGGCTGGAACTGGCCAAGAAACTGGCTATGACGGCGGAAAAAAGGTCAATGGTCGTAAACGTACAATCCTCGTGGATACCATGGGATTACTTCTCGATGTTGTCGGTGCCCATCGCTCTGACCATCAGGGTCTGATTCTACTTGGCACCTGGTTTGCTCCCCTGTGGCAGTGCCTGCAAGTTATATGGACTGACAGCACCTTTGGCGGAAAGGATTTTATTTTCTGGGTGGAGCATACTTTTGGTTGGACCTTGAATGTGGTCAGCAAAAAGCAGGGACAAAAAGGCTTTGAAGTCCTACCCCGCCGTTGGGTAGTCGAGCGCACTTTTGCTTGGTTTGGTCGTTATCGTCGTTTAAGCAAAGATTATGAATATTTACCTACCACCAGTGAGACAATGCTCTATGTTGCCATGGTTCATCTCATGCTTCAAAGGCTTGCTTAAAACTTTTCAAACACTTTCTTACAAAAAGTAGATAAAATTGCATGGTTGATATTTAATGAATACCTAAAAGGATTTGCCGAAGTCGCTACTATTCCAGAAGAAGGAACTGGGTATATTGATAAGCTTTACATATCAAAGAGACGATATTTACAACCAGCTAAAGTTAACATCAAAATCTTAGATTCTAATTGTAGTGTTTGGCTTCCTTTTGGAAAATCGCTTGAATTTAAAAACTATGTAGATGCAAAAGAAGAAATTAAGAAACGTTTAAATAATGCTGGTTTTTCAAGTATAAAAATTTCCTTTAAGCAGGAATCAATTATTTCTTAAAAATTAGTAGAGGATTTTAGACAACCTCGGTTGATCGAACAGAAAAATATAAAAAATATCCTATTGGAGTGACAGAGAAAATCACTTTTTATCCAACACCTGTGTCGACTTATATTGATCATTGTTTCCATCCATACTCAAGGCATGGCCCCAGCACCAATTAAGAGGGAAACCCGATCACCGCCCACTTCCTTCAAGCTAGAGAGAATTTCAATGGCACTTTGATAGGGAACGTCCCCTGACACCCGCAGGTAAACGTAGCGCTGGGGGGACTGTTGCAAATAGTTAGGTAACTGCTGTAGAAGTTGAGCTTTTTCCACAGGGCGATCATTTACCGAGAGTTTTCCCCCTGGGTGTAACACCACTGGGAGAAATTGCGGCTCTTCCGGGTTTTCTAATGGCGCTTCGGCGGATTGGACCTCCGTAGTTTCAGCTTCCTGGGGTAAACGAACCAGCAAAGATGCTCCCTCTTCCGCTAGGTTGGCGGCAACGGCGACAAAAAAGGCCAACACGACCAGCATCACATTGAGCATGGGGGTAATTTCTAGTTCCGGCAATTTGTCCCGGTCTTGTCGGTGTCTAAATTTCATAGCTCTGGGTCTGATTTATGAACCACCAAAAGGACCCGATCGCCGCCTACTTCCACCATTTGGACTAATAAATCATCCACTTGACGATAGTTTAACTGTCCGTCCACCGTTAACCTCACCTCACCCTGGGGATGGGTCGCTAAAAAGGTGGCGATCGCCGTTAATAATTTATCCCTTTCGACGATATTGCCTCCCAGCAAAACGTCACCCTGACGATTTAAACCCACATCTAAACTAGGTGCCTTGACCTTTGTTTGGGGGGATGAATCCTCTTCTTTGGCAAAACCGCCTGCGCTCTCCGGTGGCTCTAGATCGGCGATCACCCTACCAGTCAAAGACATGGTTAAAATTACAAAAAAGGTTAATACCGACATCAAGACATCAATCATCGGTACTAAATTAATCCCTGGAGTCCTTGCCCCCCTGACTCGGCTTTTCATCGGTTATGGCTCAGCAATTCTAGCCGCCATTAATAAATTGGGCATTGGCTGATGAGGTTCGTACCAGACCTCACGGTAAATAAGTTCTAATTCACTGCCCACTGCGGCAAAATAATCCATTTGTTGGGACTGTAAACTGACCAAAACCCTAAATACTAACAGGGCAAAAATCGCCACCATCATCCCCGCTGCCGTGGTAATCAACGCTTCTCCAATGCCCGAGGCGGCCTGGGTAGCCTCCGCACTGGAGCCTCCTCCCCCGATATTGAGATTGTTAAAAGTGCGAATTAAGCCCGTTACGGTGCCTAACAAGCCCAAGAGAGGAGCTAGGGCAATGATAGTTTCCAGGAGTTTATCCCCCCGTCGCATTCGGGCAAATTCTTTATCGGCGGTGGCTTCCATGGCCAAACGGAAAGTTTCTGGACTAGGATGGCGTAGTTTAAGGGGAGCCAGCAGAAAACGACCAATGGCTAAATGTCGAGCATGTTCAGCAATTTCCCGAGCCTTTACCAAATCCTCAACCGCCGCATCGAGCACATCCCGCACAACCTGGTCTTCTTGAATCAGTAGGCGACTCCAAAACCAACCTCGTTCGAAGGCAGTGGTAAGGGCAAGGATGGACAGCAGTAACAAAGGAAACATCACTACCCCTCCCTTAAGAAACTCATCGAGTAGCCGCGGAGTTTGAGTCAAAAACAGGGGGGATGGGGCCATGGACAGAAAACAGGGAAATTTTCTAAATAATAATCTCTTGCAATTATCCAGCACAAGTGCTTCAATAATTTATGGATTATTGCACTTTATTTGCAATAAAGTTGACTATCCGAGGTTGACCCACTCCAGATGCCCATTAAGCTATCTATCACTAGCCAAACAAGCCCAGACATGGGGCCTAGTTCGGATTAAGGGGACTGGGTTGAGCCTGCACTATTGATTACTTTCATTTTAAATTGCCCACTATCCATTGCCCTAGACTTCGATGACAACTAAGATTTCCCGGCGGACTTTTTTTGTGGGCGGCACCGCCCTCACTGCCCTAGTGGTAGCTAATTTGCCCCGGCGGGCCTCTGCCCAGTCCCGCACGATCAACCTCTATTCTTCACGGCATTACAACACCGATGATGCCCTCTACGATGCTTTTGGCGAGGTTAACCTCATTGAGGCCAGTGCCGAAGAACTGATTGAGCGTATCCAAAGTGAAGGGGCTAATAGTCCAGGGGATATTTTATTCACCGTAGATGCCGGTATGTTATGGCGGGCGGAACAGGCGGGACTTTTCCAACCGGTGCGCAGCGGCAAGCTGAATGAGCGCATTCCCGAAAATTTGCGCCACCCTGATGGGCTATGGTATGGCTTCACCCAGAGAGCCCGGGTGTTGTATTACAGTCGCGACCGGGTCAATCCAGCGGATCTCTCCACCTACGAAGCCCTGGCGGATCCCCAATGGCGAGGAAAAATTCTGGTGCGCCCTTCCAGTAATGTATATAACCTTTCCCTAACTGCTTCCCGCATTGCCATCCATGGAGAGCCAGAAACCCGCCGCTGGTTACAAGGCTTGGTGGGTAACTTTGCCCGGCAACCGGAGGGTAATGACACGGCACAAATTCGTGCTATTGCCGCCGGCATCGGAGATGTGGCGATCGCCAATAGCTACTACTATATCCGCCTGCAAAAGTCCACCGATCCCGCCGATCAAGAAGTGGTGGAAAAAGTCAGCCTTTTCTTTCCAAACACTGGCTCCGGAGAGCGGGGAACCCATGTCAATGTCAGTGGGGCTGGGGTGCTGAAAAATGCCCCCAATCGAGACGCGGCGATCGCCTTCCTGGAATATCTAGCCAGTGATGACGCCCAACGTTATTTTGCTGAGGGCAACAATGAGTATCCGGTAATTCCAGGGGTACCCATTGATCCTGTGCTAGCCGCCCATGGCCAACTAAAAGGAGACCCCCTCAATGTTTCTAACTTGGGACGTTACCAACCCGATTCAGCTCGTTTAATGAATGAAGTTGGCTGGCAGTAATGCAAAAAAAATTGGACAATTGCCGGAGTTTGGCCTCTGATTATTGCATATAAATTGCATATAGGGGTTAGAACACGATATGGTTTTGGCAGGATCAAACGCCGTTCTCAAACTTTCAGAGGTACGGTGTTTTTGTTGCCAGTCTTCTGTTTCTTCCCTTTTTTTGGATTCCATGTGGCCCCTCTCCTGGCATCAGTTAAAATTTCCCCTAGCATTTATCTGTGCTTCTACAATCCATGGAGGGTTACTCTGGTTACCCTTGCCCCCCCCAGCAGCGGAGTTGGAGCCTCTCCCCCCCCCATCAAAGGATTCTGCTTCCGAGGCGATCGCCACAGTGCCCCTCGCCGACCTAGTGACACCGGCCCCCATGGCAGAACCTCCGCCAAAGAAATCCCCCCAAGTTTTAGCGCCTCTCCCTGGGTCTCAATCTGTTCGTGAAGTAGTGCCTGATGTTATAGCGCCACCACCATCTCCTCCCCAAACCACTCCTCTACCGAAAGCCTCCCCTAAAGCAGTAAAGGCACCCCAGGGCGAACCGAATCAAAGGCAGGACAACGAAAAAATTGAGCCTGAATCGGTTCCAGAATCCCGCTCTGACCAAGGGCAGGAGGTTGAGAATGAGATTAAAAGTATTGAACCCTCCTCCTTCCCTCAGCCTAAGAGGGAACTCATCGCTGGCATTGCCCACTTAGAAGGAGCTCAATCAGGATGCTACGGCTCAGAGGATTGTCATTTTCTGGCAGGGGCCACGGTGCGGGACGTCACCCAAGACCTCCAAGCCCGTTTGGAGGCACAAGGCTTCCGTCTGAGTGAGAGTTATCGAGATACGGGATTGCGGGTATATGAGGTTTATCGGCAAGACAAACTACCCCAATTTCTCCACATCGTCAGTGATAATGCGGGACGGGATGCGTTTTATCTTCTCTCCCCCCAACAAAAAACCTTAGAGGAACTTAGATCGCAATGAATAACAAAAAACTCAGCCTAACCCTGCCATTGGTAGGAATCCTAGCTCTGACGGCTTGTAATCAGCCCAAGGAAGAAATTGATCCCCTATCCCAGTTGCGGGAGAAAGGGGAATGTCTTGATTGCAATCTAGCGGGGGCAGACCTGCGGGAGTTTAATTTGGAAAATGCCCGCTTGAACCGTTCTGATTTATCGGGGGCAAATTTATCGGGGGTGAATTTACGGCGGGCGTTGTTGGACCGGGCCAACTTGACAGGGGCAAATCTGAGTGAAACGGATTTAACCGAAGCGGCCTTAACTGAAGCCAATCTGGCCGGGGCGGATTTGAGCGGCGCTAATTTGGAACGGAGTTTTCTGCGGGATGTGGATTTAACTGGAGCTAATCTGAAAGGAGCCAACCTAGCCTGGGCCAATTTAACGGCGGCCAACTTAACCGATGTCGATTTGGAGGAGGCGGAATTTTGGGAAACAACCATGCCCGATGGTTCTCGTCGTTAACGGGGAACGGGACAAGTCTCTTCCCGGACAATTTCCATTAAGCGATGGAAACGCACAGGTTTAACTAATAATTCGTTGGTGGCAATTTCTAGTTGGGCAATGTTACTTTTTGTCTGTTCTGTGGCATCCACTAAGGCAATAATTGTGATGGGGCTAGAGCCGAAAAATTTACGAATTTCATCCAATTTATCCTTCACTTCTTCCCCGGTATTGGCTAAATCCATCACCAATACATGGCAGGATTGATCACCGATTTTGACTAATTGGGTTAATTCCGCTGCGGTTGGATAAAGACAATTTAACCATTGCATTTGGTATCCTTTAGCTCGGAAATAACTACTTAGGGTGGTGGCATAGGCAGAATTTTTACTAATTAAAGTGATGATTATCGGAGTCGGACTGCCGTGATTAGTAACCTCCACCAGTTGCCCCCGGTGGCGCGGCCCATCTTTATCTTGAAAAACACAGGGAATGGTAATCTTAAAACGACTGCCCTCATTGAGCTTGCTGGTCACTGTCACTGAGCCGCCATGGAGTTCAACAATTTTTTTCACTAAAGATAAGCCCAATCCAGTGCCGTCATAGCGACGGTTAAGGGCGCTATCAATCTGCACAAACGGCTCAAAAATATTGTTTAGTCTATCCGCCTCAATGCCAATGCCAGTATCGAAAACAGTGAAACTTAACTGTGGTGGCGACTGGCTATTTTCTTTCCCCTGCTCCTTTATTAAGTCAGCCTGTACGACTACTTTTCCCCCTTCTGGGGTAAATTTAATGGCGTTATTCAGTAGGTTAATTAAAACTTGACAAAGTCGTCGCTTATCCACTAGCACATCAGGCAAATTGGGAATAATTTCAGACGACAAATTAATTTGTTTTTGGATCGCAAATTGTTGGACAAAAGTTAAACTATGATTGACCAATGCTGACACGCTGGTGGGGTTTAAATCCAAATCCATTCTGCCCGCTTCAATTTTAGAAAGGTCAAGAATATCATTAATTAATGAAAGTAAGTGTCGGCCACTATTTTCTACTATTTCTAACGACTGGACTTGTTTACCGTTGAGGGGACCATAAACTTGGTTTTGTAGAGTCTCTATCATGCCCAAAATGGAGTTGAGGGGAGTGCGTAATTCGTGGCTCATATTGGCCAGAAATTCGTCTTTGAGTTGAGTGGCTTTGGCTAAAATTTTGTTGGAAAGTTTTAGTTGTTCTTCTGCTTTTTTAATCTCCGTAATATCGGCGATCGTACCGATAATTTTCACAAATGCCTCCCCTTGTTCCTGATGGATTTGCCCCCGCAACAAACAATGATAAATTTCCCCATTGGCCGCTTCCAAACGGAGTTCTGTGGATAGTTCCATGGTGGGATCTTCCAAGCTTTGCTCAATGGCCTGCCAAAACATTGGGCGATCGCCAAGGTGAATGAAAAAATCCCCATCTGCCGGTTCAAGGGGTTGCTCAAAGCCAAGCCAAGTAATCAAATTGGGGTCCACTTCAAAGTAGTGTATTTTAGGCTGACATTCCCACACCCATACCCTTGTGGCCTGGGAAGCTAATTCATAGCGTTGGGCAATTTCCACATATTTTCTTTCGGCAATTTCTAGGGCTTCTCGTTGATAAATCTGCAATTGATTGAAGGTCTGCACCAGGGTTTGGCCCAAAAAACCAATTTCATTGCTCGGTAGAGGGGGCAAATTAAACTGCTCAGTATTGTCATAGTTAATTAAGGCCCGGTGCAGTTTCCCCAAAGGGAGCAACACCGCATATCTAATTAATAACCCTAAAAGCAGGAGAATTACTACTATCCCAATAATGAACGAACCCACCACGAGCAAAAGTCCCTGGTTAACCTCTCGGTTTAATTCCTGTTTTGATAGAATGGTGATTGCTACTCCCCGTCGGTGACTATTTTGATCACGGTAACTTTCTCCCTGCTCAGGGAAAGAGTAAGTGTTAAAGGGAAGAGCGTAAACCACCACTTCTTCTTCTTCAATTTGGGTAATTAGGGATTGGGGGATACCGCTGATGGAAACCTGTTCAAAAATAGGAAAAAGAGCTGGTGTGACTTGGGCATATTTTTCTCCCCGTACCATTTTTATTTCTCCACCATGGGCAATGAGAATGCCATTGGGATCAACGATTGAAATTGTTTGTACGTTGGGCCAAGTCGCATAGTTTTGGGCCAAACGATTGAGGCGATAAACATCCTTGGTTTCCACCAAACCTTCCGCCGCAAACTCTAAACCTTCGGTTAATCGCTGGGCCCTTGTGATAATATTAATTCTTGATTTTTCTTGTAATTGTTGCCTGGTTAAAACTACGGCTATGGCGCTGGTGATCATCAAAATAAGGGCGCAACCAGCTAGCAACTGGTAACGGAGAGGCCGGGTAAAACGTGGTTTCTCCTGAACCATTCTTAAGACCGCTCCACAGCTTGGGAAAACAGTCGAGAATTGATGACAATATCATCTCGAATAATCAGGCGATGACCATAACTTTCTAGTAGCAACCGATAGCCTCTAGAAATGACGGATTCTAATTGTCTTTGCACTAACATTTTTTCATTCAAGAGGCGATCGCCGTGAATCATCCCCTGGAAACCTTGGACAAAGACCTCCACAGGCACATCCAACTGTTGGGCCACAATGGTAAAAACTTCTTCGGGATTAGTTTCCACCGCATCCATCACCTCCAGCCATACCTGAATAAACCGAATTAATTCCTCCTGTTTTTCTTCAACTACTGCTGGACGGGTTATCAGACCATCCACCACCATGCTGTCGATTTCGGCCGTGGTGTAGATAATGTTTCCCCCAATTTCTTCTGCTGTTTTCTCCAACAGGGGGTCCCAAAGCACCGCTGCGTCAATGGAACCATCTTTGAGGTGATTGACTCCTTCTTCGTTCGATATGTCAATAATTTCCACTTCATCCAGGTCTAGGTCGTTGGCCCACAGAGCTTCTAGCAAAATTACGTGGGCAAGACTACCAAACCGGGCGCTAATCTTTTTGCCAGGCATCTGGGCCATGAAATTTAATCTCGGCCGGGCCACAATGCCGTCGGAACCGGCCGAAACATCGGCAACCAGGATAAACTCTGGGGTGTCTTGGGGAAAATCCAATTGCATGGCCTGGGGTAGGGGGGCAAAACTGGCATCCTGGTAGCCCCGCATTGTGGCCCGGAGATTATCATTCTGTTCTTCAAAATGAACTAATTTAACGTCTAGTCCCCGCTTGGTGAATAGACCCTTAGATTCGGCATACAGAATCACGCTATAGCCAGGCCAGTCATTCATGCCTACTATGAGCGGCTGTAAAACTTGCTTGGGACGCAGGCTAATTAAGGCGATCGCCGTTAGGATGAGGATAAGCCCAAACCCCAACAGCTTTTTAAGGGAATACTTCATTGCGGTCTGGGAAATATTAAGGGAATTGGCAAATCTGATCAATGCACCTATTCCGGCCAACACATTCAGTAACCTATGGAAAAATCACCGTTGAGTCCCCCCGGCTATTGCCTTTATAAAGGGACTACCAGAGATCGGCGGTTACTGGTGGATTTTCTGGAGCGTACCTACCATTCCCTTTTCCCGGAACTGTGCGACTTTCCCCATTTAGAACAAACAGTGGAAAGCTATTTTTCTTGGCGATCGCCATTGTGGTGGGTTGTGCCGGAAACGACCCAAGGAAATTCTAATCATAACGACCATGATAGCCCTTTTTTTCCACGGGAAGATCCCCTGGGATTAATGGCCCAAATCAATCCGACAATTGGGCCAGCCGATGGTTTTAATCAAACAAATTCGGCAGAGAAAATCACTCGTCCCCAACCCATTGCCGGCCTTTGGTTAGGTAACGCCATTGATCAGGTCACAGGCGATCGCCATGGACATATTTTCATGCTCTATGTGGAGCCGGCCCACCGTCGTCGGGGCATTGCTACTTCCTTGATGGAACAGGCCCAACAATGGGGCCAACAAAGAGGTGATCGATTAATAGCATTGCAGGTTTTTAGCCATAACCAAGGGGCAATGAAATTATATGAAAAATTTGGTTTTACTCCCCATGCTTTGGTCATGCAAAAAAGCTTGATATAATCGAGATATATCTAGGAAATAGGTTCACCAAAAAAGAGTCTAAGTATTAATTTACCAGCCTAGATTGTCGGATTAAACGGAAGGTAAAATAAAATGAAACTTTTACCACTTCTCCCCCTATTTGGCTTGACAGTGGCCTTAGCGATTCCCTCTATGGCTATTTTGGGTGGACCTAGGCAAATCCAAGCCCAAAGCCCTTATGTTCGTTATGAGTCAGTCAATTATCCCCAGCGTTACATACGTCACAGAAACTATCTGGGCTACATTGAACCCGTCAAGACAAGCTTAGATGAATTGGATTCTAGTTTTCGCGTCACAACAGGATTAGCAAACCCTAATTGCATTTCTTTAGAATCTAGAAACTTTCCGAATTACTTCCTAAGACATAGAAACTATCGCATAATTTTGTCTGCCAATGAAAACAATGATCTTTTTAGGCAGGATGCAACTTTTTGTCCAAGAAATGGATTAAATTCCCAAGGGGGAGTATCATTTGAATCAAACAATTATCCAGGTCACTATATTCGACATCGAAACTTTGAACTGTGGCTTGATAAATTTAGCGGATTTACAGAAAGCACAATTTTCAGAAA
The DNA here is from genome assembly GCF_003015225.1 of Synechocystis sp. IPPAS B-1465. Lineage (GTDB taxonomy): Bacteria > Cyanobacteriota > Cyanobacteriia > Cyanobacteriales > Microcystaceae > Synechocystis. The sequence goes on from NZ_CP028094.1 coordinate 2,932,817, forward strand.
TGACGCTACTTTCATTCAAAGAGATGTACCTTAAAATAGTTGTCAGTTTTTAACCCAACTCAAAGTCGTTAGCATCGCTTATTTTCAGCATAATTTGGCTAAGTGCCTTGGAATCAATAAAGCCTAGTTATGCACAAAATAATCCGGCGCTCTTTAGCAGTAAAGTGATTTCATTTTCGAGATCTAGATTTGGGGCTAGTCTTGCCGAGAAAGACTTTCTAAGGCAGGATTAACAGTGGCAGATTCCCCGGTAAGGCCCTCCATGTCCCATTCCTACCATTGTCGTATTTACGTTACCCTACGTCCCTCCGTGCTTGACCCCGCTGGGACTGCTGTGCAATCTGGTTTGCAACAATTGGGCTACGATGGCGTTTCCCAGGTCAGAATTGGTAAATACATTGAGTTAACCCTCGAGGCCCCGGACGAAGCCACCGCTTCCCAACAGCTAGACACCATGTGTGACCAACTATTGGCCAATACGGTGATCGAAAATTATTGCTTTGAAATTACCGCCCTAGAAGGTGCCGTCACACCATGACCAGTTTTGGTATTATTGTTTTCCCCGGTTCCAACTGCGATCGGGACATTGCCACCGTCACCGCCGGTTTATTAGACCAGCCAACTCGATTTATTTGGCACCAAGAAACCGATCTCCACGGGGTAGATGTGGTGGTTTTGCCAGGGGGCTTCAGCTACGGTGATTATCTCCGCTGTGGGGCGATCGCCAGATTTTCTCCTATTATGACCGCCATCATTGACCATGCCAACGCAGGCAAAAGGGTGTTGGGTATCTGTAACGGTTTTCAGGTGCTAACGGAAGTTGGTTTACTGCCGGGGGCTTTAATTCGCAATCGGGATTTACATTTCATCTGTGACCGGGTGACCGTGCGGGTTGAAAGTAACCAGACAGTCTGGACAAAGGGTTACCAATCCCAACAGGTAATCACCCTTCCCATTGCCCACGGCGAGGGCCGCTATTTTGCTGATGGGGATACGTTGAAAGCCTTGGAGGATAACGAGCAAATTCTCTTCCGCTACAGCAACGCCCAGGGGGAATTGACAACGGACAGCAATCCCAACGGTTCTTTGCACAATATTGCTGGCATTACCAATGTCCAAGGTAATGTGCTGGGCATGATGCCCCACCCAGAACGGGCGGCCGATCGCCTACTCAAGGCCACTGATGGCCTGGCCATGTTTATCAGTTAGGTTAGTCCATGAAGGCAAGTATGGCCTATTCACATCTAAACGAAGAGGATCATTAACTTTGCTCACCGGAGCTAAACGCTTAACGTTAACGGAGTGGAAAACCATTGGCCTCCTGCTGACCATGGTCACTACCCAGGTGTTGGGGGATATTTGGCTCAGCCGGGGCATGAAAGTGTTCGGCGCAGTGGAAGATTATAGTCTTGCAGGTTTGTGGACATTGTTTCTCTATCTGCTCACTTCCCCCTGGATTGTGGTGGGGGTAATCACGTTACTGTTTGCCCTGTTTCTCTATTTCACCGCTACATCCCGGCTGGATTTAAGTTTAGTTCTGCCCCTATTTTCTTCCAGCTACATTCTCAATGCCCTACTGGCATGGCTAATACTGGGGGAAGAAGTTTCCTTTTACCGTTGGCTGGCCACTTTTATGATCGCCAGTGGAGTATTTATTGTCTGTTGGTCAGAACATCGCCACCGTTCCCAACTAATGGGGGAAAAGTTTAGCCCGACCCCAGCCCCGGTCGTACCAGTTAAGTCTTCCCGGCGATCGCCATTGTGGTTATTTCCTGTGGGCATTGCCCTTTCTCGGGTTTGGTTTGGCATTTTGATTTTAATTTTCACCGATTCCGCTGGGGACGTACTCATTGCCCGGGGCATGAAACAAATTGGCCCTGTGAGGTTACAATCGCCCCTGAAAATGGTCAAGTTAATTGGTCGTATTCTTTCCCATCCCTCAGTGTTAGGGGGCATTGGTTGCCAAACCATCAGTTTTGTTACTTTTATTTCCCTGCTCAGTTGGACCGATATTAGCCTGATCCGACCAGCGGGGGCATTGGGTTACGTCATGAGCCTATTGGGGGCCAAATTTTTGCTGAAAGAAACCATTCCCCTGGCTCGGTGGCTGGGCATCGGCGTGATTACCGCTGGGGTAGCCCTTATCGCCCTCGACGAAGTTAATTTGGTGGATCAAATTTTGCTATTTTTCCTGTAGACAAAGCAATTTGGCGATCGGCCTAGTTGTTTATTCTAGTCCCATCAAGGAGCAGTGGAATAGCAAGATCCATTACTAAAAGCATTTTAAAAATTATTCAATGGAATTATTTTATTTGTCCCAAAGTATTGACATAGCTATTGATTAACTTTCTGACTAAAATAGTCCACCATCACAGTTAATCAATTTACACAATTCCACCCATAAATAACCCACTTCCTCATTAAAATTGAGATATCCGAATTGGAATTTTAATTATGAAGACTTCTATTTTATCTGCATCAACTTTGCTGATTCTTGGCTTAACCAGTTTAATTCCAGCCATGGCCCAATCTCAAAGTATTACCTGCTTGAGGGAGGGCAGTTTTATTACCTGTCCTGGCTATGGACGTTTTGATTATACTTCTGATAATCGTTATAACCGTGAGTCAGAGATAAATAACCTTTTTATACAGGTTTTGGGGCGTAACGCCACCAGCAATGAATTACGGGACTTTACCCAGACTATTAATAACCGAGGTTGGTCTTTGGCACAAGTCAGAGAAAACCTAGTTAATAGTGAAGAATTTTACCAATCTGTTAATAGCTTTTACCGAGAATCCTTAGGCCGAAATATTGATGACAATGGCTTAATGCATTATCGTAGTGTAGTTGTTAATGGCCAAAACTTAGGAAATATTCGCAACGAAATCAACAATAGCACTGAAGCCAGAAACTTAAATAATGGCGGTAATTATAACCAAGGCAATAATTCTGTACGACAACGTCAATTCAATGACATGTATGTTCAAGTGTTGGGTCGTAATGCCAACTCCAACGATGTAAGGGATTACAATCGGTCAATGAACAGTAATCGTAATTATTCCTTGCTCGAAGCCCGTCAAGATTTGGTAAACAGCCAAAAATTTAAAACAGCAATGGATAGCTTATATCAACAATATTTAGGACGTAATGCTGACACAGTGGGGCTACAAGGTTATCGCAATGCAGTCATGGCTGGTAGTACTTTTGATAATATCAAAAATGAAATCTCCAATAGTCCTGAAGCTGAACGATATCAAGACAATAGCGATAATTCAAGCAATCCATCCAGTGGGACTTCAATCATGAAAGGGCTTCTTTGTGGAATTACTAATATATGTTTTTGATGAATTTCACAAATAAAATCAAGGAGTTCATTTAAAAAAAATTGAGAGAAAGGGGTAAAGGCAGCAATATCTCTCTTTTTTTTAAATTTATAGCGGCAGCAAAAGCATATTTCAATTAAGGAAAAATACAAAATTAGAACTTTAAAACTCCTATTTCCAATTTTCAAAGCTGGTGAAAATAGACGTGTTGGGAAAAGCTGTCGGGTTGCCAGTACTGTCAATTTTGCGCCGCAACTGTAACAATTTTTGATTGGCAATTAAAGCGGTTTGATTTACCAATTGATAGGGTAAATAATCATTTTGCAACGCATCCGCCGCCACAATACCCGCCGCCGCCCCAGAAGACCATTCAAAGGAATGCACCCGATAGGCCGCCGCCGCAATATGACTAGTGGCAATGGTTTTTCCCACCACTAAGAGATTATCGACGCGTTGGGGAATCATGGCCCGCAGGGGAATTTGGAACGGGTAGGAAGGAGTATGGGCTTGGCGTTCCCCCGGTCGCTCGATGTTGCCGGGTTTTTCCACTGGATATTCCAGATAACAGGGATGAAAATCAATGTTGTAATGGCCAATGCCCACGGAATCAGGATACATGGTGGCCCGCTGGCGACGCTCCACTGCATCGGGGGAAAGGCTACCATCAAGCACATCCAAACCGTCAATGCCCGCTAGCTCTGCGTGTAAACGACGGTAATCCCTAGGAGAAAGATTTTCCCGGTAAAAATCGTCTTTAAAATCCTGGCGGGAAATATCCGTTTCATTGATTTCAAATCCGTTGGGGTAAATAAAATCCGGCCGGCCAATGATTCTGCGCCCTTCCCGAATATAGGGAAACTTGGAAAGACCATGCTCGGTGCCCATGGGACTATCCAGCCCCTTCAGCAAACGGTTATTGGGATTGGGCGTTTTGACATTGTCGCCCAGCTTGGCATCGGTGGTACCCGCCACTAACCAATGGTAAAAACCCAAGGCGATTTTTTCGCCATTGGCTAAGCTTTCCGTCCGCAGTCCCCCTAGCCAACCCCCTGGTTCCAGTTGTCCTGTTTGTTGTAGTTGCTCTCTGGTGTAAACAAAATTGTCCCTAGGAGTACCGGGAGTGTAATCGTTTCCCGGCAACCAGTTTTGCATGGAAATTTCCCCTGGCTGGGTGGGACTAACCCCAAAGCGATTTTTCGGTTGGTTAGGGGTAGCAGGCTCAAAAATACCTAGCCCATCGGGACTCCAAATGCGTCGATAGGTAAACAGCGCATCAAAATCAAACCGGGATTGGTCGTAGCTGTAATAGGGAGTAAATCTTTGGTAAAAATCCGGCTCTGGTTGGGGTTGGGGCTCGGTGGTGGCCTCCATGGCAAAGGTGTAGGTGAAGCCCTGGGTACAGTAGGCAAAGCCTTCCACACTAGAAGAGGAGGGATCAAGATAGGTGCGGGGATCCACTCCTACCCGGTAGGGCACATCTGCTAAACCAATTAATTCCCCGGTTTCCGTAGCTTCCACCACCAACCATTGGGCTGTTCTACCCTGGTTACTTTGGGGCGCAGTGAAGTTAATGATAGTTTTAGTGAATTGCTCCGAATCTTCGTAGCGGTAACTATCTTCAATGGTCTGGGATAAAAACTGACTGTTCAACGGTGGGGCGTTGGGAGCCGGTTGGTGCTGAATGGCGATCGCCTGAATAATTTCTTCTCCTGCTTCCCCAAGGGCGGTGGGGGCTAAGACTAATTCTTTGATAACCGTGTTAGGAAACCATTGCAGAGTGCCCTGGCCTTTCTTTTCTGCATCCTCCAGCATTGCCATCAGAATGTCATGGCCATCCTTGGGTAGGAAACAAGAAGAGCGGCTTACCCAGCATTTGCCGGGATTTTGCACACCGTAGAAATCCTTAATCCGTTGCCGTAGCTCCAGATAACCCCGGGGATAAAACAACTTATCCGTTTGGGTTGGCCGTTCATCGAGGGCGGCGGTGCCCTGGGAAGTAAGTTGACCCCCCACCCAATCCGTCAGCTCCGTCATGCAAACATTTTTCCCCGCCAACAGACCTTCATAGGCCGTTGCTGTGCCGGCTAATCCACCCCCCACTATCAAAATTTCGCACTCCACTGTCTTGTCCACTGGCCTGGGAGGAGCAGTTTGCCCAGGGGCGATCGGCCAGGAAAAAATTGCCAGAAAAATAGCCGCAACAGTTCGGCGGCAGTAGGTAATCATCAAAGTTATCGCTACTCAATGCAATTAATAAAAACCAAGGAAATGCCGTTGGTAAAGATCACACAGATAAGATTGAATTAGTGTCAATCTAACCTGAATCTAAACCTGAGGGACAATTTAAAATCACAGGTTCAGAAGGCGGGGACAAAAATTATCCTTGACCCGTCTTTGCCAGTCTTGTCAATCGAAACCCCGACAAAAGTCCCCCATAGGATAAACCAACTAGCGGTTAATACTCACAATCCAAGTCCCTAAATAAACTCGGACGGGAATATCACCGGATACCATGGCATCGGCCACCATGTAATAAGTTCCAAGGCTGGGGTTAGTAACATTGGAAAGGGTAATGGTCACCTGACTGTTGGGTTCTGCTGGCTCTGCCAAAACAATCTGTAAAAAGCGACTTTCTTTGTCCCAAACCACATCTTCAATTTCAATGTTTCCCTGGCGTTTAGTTTCAACCCGGACTTTATCTACATCGAAAGTGCCATCAAAATTTTCGGGGTAGGAAACGTATAGAACTTTCGCCCCCTGGGTCATTTTCTTGGCGGGGATATACAGTTTATAGCGGTCCCTTTGACCAGAACGACCGTTGAATTGTAAGTAGTAATCCAGAATATCGCTACGATTATCCACCCCACTAAAAATAGTGAATCCAGAGTTACCTTGGGCAAAACCAATGGCAGGCAACCCCATCACCAAAACACCACTTAGGGAGAGAAGCGCGAGTAGTTTTTTGGACAATTTAGCTTGGGAAAATTTAGGCATAGATGGCATAGACATGGCTTGGCCTCCGAGGAAATTGAGATGGAAAAGGGGGAATGTCTAGTGGAAATCTATTTGAGAAATCCTCAAGAGTTAGCAATTGAGGCAACAGAACCGGGCATAGAACAAAGCTTGCAAACAAGCCTGAGCCCGAAAATAGTAACTGGATGACGGCATTGACCGCCCAACTACTAGCATAGCCAAAGAAATTGCCGAACCAAGGCATGGCCCAAGGCGGCATCAGCTTCAAATTACTTAACCAAGACTATCACCCCGTCCCAGCTTTGGCCAGCCTGGCTATCCAGCTTTACCATTGTCCACAAAAAATTATTGTTATTCCTAGCGGAACATACTGCTGACGGAGCTTTCCTCGTGGATGCGCCAAATCGCTTCCCCAATTAAATTAGCCACGGAAAGAATAGTCAGTTGGGGAAAATGATGATCGTCAGGCACGGGAATGGTATTGGTAACAATCACCTCTTCAAACAAGCCACCAGAAAGGCGATTGATGGCCGGCTCCGAGAAAACAGCATGGGTGGCACAGGCATAGACCTGACGAGCGCCCTGGGCCCGGAGCAAACGGGAGCCTTCCGACAAAGTACCAGCGGTGTCGATCATGTCATCCACTAGCACGGCGGTTTTTCCGTCCACGTCACCTATGAGATTTAATACTTCTGCAACGTTATGGCTCTGACGACGTTTATCAATAATGGCCAGGGGGGCATCGTTTAACTTTTTGGCAAAGGCCCGAGCCCGGGCTACCCCTCCCACGTCGGGGGAAACCACCACTAAGTCAGTTAGTTGCTTACTTTTTAGGTAGTCGATAATAACGGGGGAACCGTACATGTGGTCGCAGGGAATGTCAAAATAACCCTGGATCTGGGCAGAGTGGAGGTCCATAGCTAAAACCCGTTGGGCCCCGGCACCGGTGATGAGATTAGCAACTAACTTGGCCGAGATGGATTCCCGACCAGCGGTTTTACGATCTGCCCTCGCATAACCGTAATAGGGCAACACGGCGGTAATCTGGCGGGCTGAAGCACGACGGCAGGCATCGATCATGATCAGCAATTCCATCAAGTTATCGTTAACCGGATGGCAGCAGGGTTGGATCAGATAAACGTCACCGCCCCGAATGGATTCCTGGATTTGAATGTAGAGTTCTCCATCGGCAAACCGTTTCCGCAACATGGGGCCGATGTCCATGCCCAAATAACGGGCCACTTCTTGGGATAAAGATGGGTTGGATGATCCGGAAAAAAGACGTAAGCGATTGTTGTCAGATAAGGCAGACAGCATCGATTGACGTGTTAAAGTAGCGATACGGCTCACGGCAGACACTTTACCCCCATGTCATGGCAGATTACTGGTGTTTCCCTTAGTCGGGTGCCCGGAAGCAAACCCAGGGTTTTCGATCCAATCATAGCGGATTCTTTCCTCGCCAATCTCTTTAGGTTTTGCAAAACTTAAATTAACCTCCAATAAATTTCTCTTCCCAGTTTTTGCTCCCCATGTCGAATTTTTCCCGAGCCGTTGACCAAAAAACTTTATTAGTTGCGGGTTGCGACACAGGGGTGGGGAAAACGGTAACTACTTCGGCGTTGGCGGCCTACTGGTGGAAGTGTGGCAAAGATCAGTCTTTCGGACTAATGAAGTTGATGCAGACTGGTCTGGGGGATGACGAGCTTTACCAACAATTATTCGGCCATCTGACCCGCTGGGATGTGGTGACGCCGCTGAAATTTGCTACGCCCCTAGCTCCTCCTTTGGCCGCTGACCAAGAAGGAAAAACCATTGATTTGGGAGTAGTCTGGCAGACTTTGCAGACAATGCAACAAAACCATGACCATGTACTGGTGGAAGCCCTGGGTAGTTTGGGTTCCCCCGTTACCCACGAACTGACAGTGGCGGATATTGCCGCCCTTTGGCGTTTGGAAACTATTTTGGTGGTGCCGGTGCAACTGGGGGCCATGGGCCAGGCGATCGCCCAGGTGGCCTTGGCCAGACAAACTAAGGTCAAACTGAAGGGCTTAGTGCTCAGTTGTGCTAGCCCGGAGGCGGAGGGCAAGGTGGAAGACTGGGCCACTCCAGCTATGTTGGAATCCTTTACCCATTTGCCGGTTTTGGGGATTGTGCCCTACCTAACCGAGTCGGAGCGGGAAAATTTATCTCGTTTAGCGGAGATTACGGCCCGATTTGGCCTGGAAAAATTAGCCTATTTTTAGGTTAATTCGGTTGAATATAAACCGATTTAAATAATACCCAGCCCCTAGTTTTATCGAATTTTTTCCTGTCCTCGGCAAGCTTCCGGCAGAATCACCATGGCATCTCCAAAGGAGTAAAATCGGTACCCTTTGGCGATCGCCGTTTCGTAAATGGCCATTAACCGGGGGCGGCTGATTAGGGCACTGACCAACATTAATAAACTGGATTTGGGCAAGTGAAAATTGGTAATCAGCCCATCCACTAAGCGCCATTGATAACCGGGGTAAATAAACAAATCCGTCTGGCCCCGAAAGGGTTGCAGGGGTTGCCGGGGAAAATCACTTTCCTGGGCCATGCCTTCCAAACAGCGCACCACCGTGGTGCCCACCGCAAAAATTCTGCCCCCACTGGCCCTAGTTTTTTCAATCACTTCCACCGTCGTTGGAGGTACATCAATCCATTCTTGGTGCATTACGTGGTCGAGAATATTTTCCGCTTCCACGGGGCGAAAGGTGCCAATGCCCACATGGAGAGTAACTTTCGCTGTCTGTACTCCCTGTTGGGCTAGTTTTGTGAACAATTCCTCGGTGAAATGTAACCCCGCTGTGGGGGCCGCCACCGCTCCTAATTTTTCCGCATAGATGGTTTGATATTGGTCATTCGTGGCTTGGCGATCACCGATGTAGGGAGGAAAGGGAATTTCACCATAGTCTGGCAACACATCCCAGAGTCTTTGTCCCGGCTCCAAAACAAATTCTAATAACCGTCCCCCCGTGGCATCGTCCCGTTGCAAAATGGTGGCCCAGAGGTCGGGCTTTTCCCCATCCCTGGCGGGAAATTTAACTTTGGCCCCCAGCTTTAATCTTTTGCCTGGCTTGACTAGGGCAATCCATTGGTTTTCAGTACACTCTGTCAAGAGTAAAATCTCCACTGCCACGCCATTTTCTTTTTGGCCATGGAGACGGGCGGGCATTACCTTCGTGTCATTGAGGACTAATAAATCCCCCGGTTTCAGATAGTTACCCAAATCATAAAAATGTTGGTGGTCCACGGTGAATGGGTCTTTCACCACCAGTAGACGGGAATGATCCCGGGGAACGGCGGGGGTTTGGGCAATACAATCTGCAGGGAGATGGTAATCGTAACTACTAAGATATTTGTCCTGGTCCATGGATGGTCGAAATGCGAAAAATTTTAAAAGACAGAGACAGTAAAAAATAAAGTCCTACAGGCTTTAACCCTTAACAATTATCCAAAAATTTAGGTCGAAACCACTGAAACTTCAGCGGGCTGTTCCCCAGATTTTTTCGGTAATCCCCGCAGGCGATCGCTCGTTGCTTTGATAACGCTGGCTAGGGGCACCGCCACCAACAGACCCAAAACTCCCCCTAATTTACTGCCTACAAACAAAGAAACAATAATCCAAGCAGGATTTAAACCGGTGCGGTTACCCATCAAACGAGGGGAGATGACATTATCATTAATTTGCCCCACAATCACCGCCGCCAAAAGAATTTTTACCCCCAACCAAAAGTTTTCCAACATTAGCAACAGACTAATGACAATAATGCTTAAAGCACTGGCAAAAGGAATCAAAGTGCTTAGACCGATGGTAATGGCAAAAAGGATGGCATAGGGGGCTTGGAGTAGGGTAAACACAACCATTTGAGCCACCGAGAGAATACCCGCTAAAATTGCCTGGGTGGCAAAATATCCTTCAAAGGTATCCCGAATTAAATTTTGCAAATCTCTCTGCCAAGGATGGGGAAACCAGCTAAAAATGCCATCCCAAATTTTTTCTCCCCCCAGCACCAGGAAAATGGTCAGCACTAACAGGATCAAGCCATTAATACTGGTGCTAATGGTGACCCCCACTAGCCCCAACAGTTGATTGCCAAAGGAATTGAGAATGCGGCTTAACTTTTCAATTGCCTGACTGATCAGGGGTTGGAGGTCCACCTGGAGATTGGCGTAATGCTCATTGACCCAAGCTTGTAGCATCAGCAGTTGGGCGTTGCCGGAACGGAACCAGCCGGGTAAGTTATCCAGCAGTTGTCCCAATTGGTCGATCGCCAGGGGAATGACGATTAACAGAAAAAGACTGATGACGACCAGGGCAATGAGTAGAACGCTAGCCACCGCCCAGGGTCGTTTGAGACCTTTTTCCACCAAAATTCGGACGGGAATATCTAATAAAAAAGCTAGTAGGGCGGCCGCCACCAACAAACTACTGAGGGGTTGCAAAAAACCCATGGCTTTGTAGATTAACCAACCGTTGAGGAAAAAGAGAGGAAAGAGCAGACTCAGCCGGAGCCAAGGGGGGGATTGTTTCAGTTCTTCCAACATGGCGGGCGCAGACAGACTATCAACTACGGGGGCAATGTTCACCTTAACCTAGCCAGGGGCATTTGGCGATCGCCGATCGGGGGGTTCAGTTTATTACTGCCAGTTTTCCTAGAAAGATTAAGTAATCCGCCCATTGGGGAAATTTGGCTGAATTGAAGCTAATTTTCTGCCAAAAACCGCTGATAGCTCTCACTTAATTCCTTCACTGCCACTTCATAAAACCGTTGGCCATGTTCTGGGGTAGCCAGGGCCGGATTGGAGCCCATGCGGCCATCAGAATAATGGGCCCGGAAATCTTGGGCACTATAAATACTATGGCCTGAGGCAACTTCCGAATTTAACGGCGCAGTTTTAATCGCTTCGGGGTAAACAAATTGGGTTACAGCCACTTCACTGGGGGTGGCGTGGGAACCTTCTTGGTCACTGTAGAGTTCCTTGGCTAATTGATATACTCCCCTGGCCATGAACCAATTACCCACCTGACAACGGACATCTTGGCCATGGCTGCCCAAATGGTGATAGGTTTCGGAAAAAGCGGCTTTGAGGGTGGCAATATTTCCCCCATGGCCATTGATGAAGTAAAAACGGCTAAAACCGGCGTTGGCTAAACTACTGACGTAATCCATAACAACCTGGATCAGGGTACTGGGACGCAAACTAATACTGCCGGGAAAGGCCAAATGATGCAAAGCCATGCCGACGTTAATGGTTGGCCCCACCATTGCTCCAGTTGCTTCCCCCACTCCTTTGGCGATCGCCTCCGCACAAATGGCATCGGTACCGATCAGACCAGTGGGGCCGTGCTGTTCCGTAGAACCAATGGGAAAAATAATGCCGCTGGAAGACTGTAGATAATTTTCGACTTCGGGCCAGGTGGAGAGGTGCAATTGCATGGTGGGCTTGGGCTAAATGGGCTAACTAGTTCCATCTACCTTAAAACAGGTTCAGAGAAAATAGTTTTACCATTCTTGGTTACCCGTAACTGTTGCCGGTCCACCCAATAGGTATAGGCTCCATTGGTGGCGTAGTAGGTGCCGCTGTCGGTGATTAGCACATCCATCACATTAATCTGGTCGCCATTGTTTTTATTAACGCCCCGGTAGAAAATTTGTCCGTCGTAGGTTTGGCAAATATAGGCTAGATAAGTTTTGGTTTCATAGGCTTCCACCACTTCCGCCCTGGGACAACCTCGAATAATTTCCGCTAGTAACAATTGGGATGGTAATGTTTGTAACCCAGTTAGCGGAGAGGCGATCGCCGTTGCACTACCAGCTTTTAATGGGATGGGGGCCAGCAAAGTCGTTGCTACTGTCAAAGCCCCAAGCCATCGACAACAGTGCCCAAGGTTTGCCCAGACCATAACTATTTCCTCAACTGCACAACAACTGAGTCCAGGCTATCAAAAAAAACCTTGCCAATCCGGTTCACACCTAGTTTCCCAAGGCAATGACCAAATGGCGATCGCCGTCTAAACTGACCTTTCCCTGGGTTTGGAATTCCCCCAGCAGACGGGTGACTGTTACCCTGGTGGTGCCAATGGCATTGGCTAACATTTGATGGGTGAGCCGCACCGATAAACGCATGCCCCCGGTCCCTGGTTGCCCCAATTCCTGTCCTAGTAAGTTCAGTAGGCCTTGGAGTCTTTCGTCCACCCGTTTATAACCGGCGATCGCCAGTAGAGCTTCCCTCTGCCTCACCTGCTGTAGGGTCTGGTCAAGCACCAAGCGACATAAATTAGCGTTGTTGGTAATCATTTCCAGGGAATAACCCCGCAGATATACATCCGTCAAAGCTCGAATTTGGTAGGTTTCCCGTTGATGGGCACTAAAATCTAAGCCCACAAAACTACCGGGTTGGGCCCAACCCATCAGCACCTCATCGCCTCCCAAGGTCCATTGACTGACCTGTAAAATCCCCCGGTAAATTTGCCAACACCCCTGGTCTTTGGGCGGAACAACGTCACCCCTTTCATAGAATTGGAGGGGCTGGGAGTCTAAGCCTACTAAGGCACTTAAACCATCGGCGATCGGGGAACTGTTCACAAACATAAAATCAGGCAACCCTCAAAAATCAATCCAGGCGATCGGGCTTAGTTCCCATTGGTCAAGCATCTTGTTTGCATTACCCAAGCATGACTCCCATTGGGCCAGATCTCCCCCAAAGTCAGCATAACCCTTCCCCGCAATTCCCAGGTAAAGGCAAAGTTAACAACTAAAAATGTCCACTTCCTAAGACTGGGCCGCACAAACCGCCGCGCCAATTAGGCCAACTTTGGCGTTGAGTACCACCTGTACGGGAATTGTCCCCATTAAGCTTTGCATCCTGCCTTTGTCGCTAAAGCCTTGCATAAAACTGCCCTTTTCCAGTAAAGGGATAATTTTGGGGGCAATACCACCGGCAACGTACAAACCACCTCTGGGTAGTAGCTTCAAAGCAAGATTTCCTGCCTCTGCTCCATAGGCCCCGAGAAAAAGTTCCATGGCTTGGTCAGCCAATACATCTGTGCCTTCCAGGGCGGCTTGGGATACGGCGGCGGCCAGATCGACGGTTTTGGTTTCTTGGTCCTTTTCTCGATTCCAGGTTTGGTAGAGTTTGCTGAATTGGGCTGATTCCCGTTCTGGGTATTGGTGCCGCAAAAATTCGTAAATCATGGCGATGCCCATGCCGGATACCACCCGTTCAATGGAAATCCGCCCTAGGGAATACTTCTTTTTGAGATACTCCAATAACTGCCATTCCAAAGGCGATCGGGGGGCAAAGTCACCGTGGGCTCCTTCGGAGGCAAAAACTCGATATCTTCCTTGGCCCTGGGGAATTACGTAGCATTGTCCCAAGCCGGTGCCTGCTCCCAATATGGCGATCGCCCCTGACGGATCCACGGGAGCGGCCTGGAGTACGGTTAAATCCTCTGACCCTAGCCCTAAAATGCCGTAACCCACAGCGGCAAAATCATTGATGAGGTCAACCTGGGCAATGGCCAATTCCTGGGCCAGGCGATCGCCGCTGAGATGCCAATCTAAATTAGTGAGGCGACAGGTGTTATCGATCACAGGGCCGGCAATGGCGAAACAGGCCTTAGCAACGGAGATTGGGTTACCCAACACAAAGGCTGCTTCTTGACGGAATTGTTGCACCATGGGCACCAGATCGGGAAAAGCTGGACTGCTGTAGGTCTGTTCAAACAGAGTCACCGGCCGGGCCAACCCTGGGCTACTCTCGTTTATCGTCACCAGGGCCAGAATCGTTTTAGTGCCGCCGATATCCCCTGCCAAAAAATTTACGCCCATGGCCCCCATGGCCCCAAAGCCATTGAAAAACTACACAAAATCCTGTCTTTTAGCAGTTTAGGTCACCGAGGAAAGGGTCACCAAGCAAAAAGCTAAAATTCTCCCGTTTCAGCAAGTTTTAGCAACTTTAGGAGAGCAGTTCCTCCACCTGGGCCAGAGGAAATTAACCGTTAAATGGGTTACGATCAAAGCTGTTTTCCCTTTAGGTTTCGTCCATGGCCGCCCCCAGCGTCAAGCAGTTACTTCGTTATTTAACTCCCCATTGGCGGGCGATCGGAGCTGGAACCTTTGCGCTATTTTTGGCCAATGCCCTGGGGGTTTACATTCCCATTTTGATGCGGGATAGTATTGACGATTTAATGCCCCCCTTTGAGGCATCGGACGTAGCTCGCATTGTGGTGCTAATTGTTGTTCTCGCTTCCCTAATGTGGTTTATCCGCATGGCCTCCCGCATTCTAATTTTTGGGGTGGGAAGACAGGTGGAATACGAGCTCAAACAGAAAATTTTTGACCATCTGCTCAAGTTAGAGCCCCTCTATTTCACCGAAAATACCATTGGGGATTTGATTAACCGGGCCACCAGCGATGTGGATAATATTCGTCGCTTGGTGGGTTTTGCGGTGTTGAGTTTGATCAACACTGTTTTTGCCTATGCCCTGACTATCCCGGCCATGTTTGCCCTCCACATTCCCCTCACCTTGTTGGCGGTTTCTGTTTATCCGCTGATGCTGATGAGTGTCAATCTTTTCAGCGGTAAGTTGCGAGATTATCAATTGGAGGTGCAGGAAGAGTTGTCTGCCCTGAGCGAACTGGTGCAAGAGGATATGAGCGGCATTAGTTTAATCAAAATTTATTCCCAGGAAGATAACGAACGACAGGCTTTTCAGACGAGAAACCAAAAATTGCTCCAGGCAAACCTGAAGCTGGCCCGCATTAGAAATTTTCTTTTTCCCCTCATTGAGGGTCTGGCTTACCTCAGTTTGCTCATTTTGCTGGCCTTTGGCACTGGCTTAATTCAAGATGGCAGTATCACCATTGGGGACTTCATTGCCCTGATCATTTTGGTGGAACGGTTGGTATTTCCCACTGCCCTACTTGGTTTTACCATCACCGCCTACCAACGGGGAGAAGTGAGCATTCAACGGGTGGAAGCTATTTTCCATACCACTCCGAAAATTTTAACGGTGCCCCAACCTCTGCCCTTTAGTCCGGCTCAGGCCACCGGAAAAATCACCGCCCGCGGCCTGAACTATTGCTACCCTGGTAGCGACCTGCCAGCGTTGGAGCAAGTGGACTTTACTGTTTATCCTGGAGAAATGGTGGCCATTGTGGGGCCTATCGGTTCCGGTAAATCTACGTTGGTTAATGTTTTACCCCGTTTGTTGGATATTGCCCCTGGTCAGGTGTTCATTGATGACTACGACATCACCCAAATTGCCCTCAGCGATTTACGCTCGGCGATCGCCTTTGTGCCCCAGGAAAGTTTTTTGTTCAGCACCACCATTGCCGAAAACATTGCTTACAGTGATCCTAGTCAAACTGACACGGCGATCGAGCAGGCGGCCCACCAGGCCCATTTAGACCAGGAAATTGCTAACTTTCCCCAACATTACCAAACCCTAGTGGGGGAAAGAGGCATCACCCTGTCCGGTGGCCAAAGACAGCGGGCTGCCCTAGCCAGAGCTTTAATTCTTGATGCTCCCCTGTTGGTGCTAGACGATGCCCTTTCCAGCGTGGATAACCAGACCGCCACCCGCATTTTGCATTACCTGGCCCGCCGCAATAACACGGTACTCTTTGTTTCCCATCAACTTTCCGCCGCTGCCCAAGCGGACCGCATTTTTGTCATGGACCATGGCCGCATTGTCCAAACGGGCAGCCATGAAGAACTACTGCAACAGTCAGGACTTTATCAATCCCTGTGGCAACAAAATGAGTTAGAAAAGGTTTTAAGTTGAGTTGGATCTAAAAATGGGTTGCGCATACCCCGCAGCTTGCTGCGATTGGGTCTTTCACTGAATAAAGCTATTTTTAAGGTAATTATAATTAGATAGAGTTCTAGTCATCTTTCCACATAAATAGTACCATCTTTATCGGTTGTAATTCTTCTCTTTATTCATATCCATTGATAGAGCTGTAATTTTTTCCCTGGCTCTATTGTAGAAGCACTATTGTACTATCCAATCAGGAAGTTTGCGTTATCTCCGTTCCTTTAAGGATTGGAATCGGCTCTCATTCTAATGATCCTGGCGATCGCCACTAGAGCCAATCATATTATTTCAACAACAAATTATTATGGTATTTAATAACTAATATAGGTGATTGATCTAGGGATGGCGTTTTGTATCCAATTACACAGTTTATTATTTTTTACAAAGATTCATGGCTCAACTTAGGCCCTCTGGACCTTTGCTAATAGATTTTCATACTCCTCATGTCTGAACCGAAACCAAGCCAGCCTAATTTTTCCCATTTGGAGGAAGCGGACTACACCGGGAGAATGCGACAGCACGATCGCCTCTTTGGATTGCTGGCCATTGCCGCCGGGTTAATTTTCCTGCAAGGGTACATGATTGCGCCCTTGATTCCCCGTTTAGCAGAAATTTTTGACGTATCTGCTCAGGAAATTGGCTTCATTGTGCCCGCCTACATGTTGGCCTATGCCCTAGCGGCGCTTTTTTATGGCATTTTGTCGGACCGTTTTGGCCGTTGGCCCGTCATCCAAATTTCAATCATAGTATTTATTACCTGTACCGCTTTAACTGCTACTGCTCAAACTGCAGCTCAGATGACCTTTTGGCGATTACTGACAGGACTTGGGGCCAGCGGCGTGATTCCCCTCACCTTTGCCCTCATTGGCGACATGTTTCCCTACAACCAACGGGGGGCAAAATTAGGGCTGGTGTTTGCGGCGATGGAGGGGGGCATGGCTGCCGGTTCCGCCGGGGGGGCAATTTTAGAACCCTTTCTTGGTTGGCAATTGTTGTTTATTGGCACTGCCACTGCGCCCGTGATTGTGCTCTGGCGACTGCGACGCTACGGGGCTTTGTTCGATGCCCCCAAAGCAACCAAGATCCCTGCCCTGGCAACGGTGTTTGCTGGCTATTGGGCCGTACTGTCTAATTTTCGTGGCATGCGCACCTATGGCTACGTGCTTTGCAATGGTATTTACCACTCTGGAGTGTACACTTGGCTTGGCCTTTACCTGTCCCAACGCTACGAAATGGATACCCTTAGCATTGGCCTCAATATTCTAGGTTATGGTGTCCCAGGACTGATTTTTAGCCCATTAATCGGTAAAGCAGTGGATCGTTGGGGACGACGCTGGTTAATTCCTCCCGGTTTGGCTATGGCGGCGATCGCCGGTTTGACTATGGTTCCTTTTATTCCCCCCCTCGCCGTTACCATGGCAATTCTGGTCATGTCCCTGGGCTACGACCTGACTCAACCTTTGTTTGTGGGCATTGTGACCGATTTGGCGGAAGAAGATACTTTGGGGCAAACCATGGGGCTAAAGGTGTTTACTTTATTCACCGGCTTTGGGATTGGCAGTTGGTTGTTTGGGGAAGTGCTCCATTGGGGTTTTGAAGTGGCACTGGTGGCTTTTGGCGTCATGCAATTGCTGTCGGCGATCGCCGCCATTCCCCTCTTTTGGAATGAAAAACCCAGCCCCATCAATGTCAGTGCCTGATCCAGGCGATCGTCATTTGCCCGTTTTTGCCTCCAATGTCACGATTTGTGAACTTATTCCCGTACTTTGTGCCAGCATTGCTCAATTTTGTTAAAGTCGATACAGATTTTATTCGTTTTATTTCTTTCTGATTTGCTCGGGAATGAAAATTTTGGGGAAATTGCCAGGGATTTTGTCACTTTTATGGCGACACCGTCTGGCCGCAGTGTAATTAAGTACAATTCCGTCCCTCACAAGTCCTGAGTCGAGAAAGCATAAAACCTTTTGAGCAATATGGAGGACCGCTGATGAATACCACATCTCCCATTGACTGGGATGAAATGTTTGAGTATTTGCCGGGGACAATAGTAGAACTCAAATCCGAACCGGGGGTTTTATATCAAATTGACTGTTACGAAACCAGTATGGTGCCCCCCATTTGGTTAGTGGGAAATCCCCGGCCACGCTATCCTCATCAAATGCGGATTGTGTCACGCCAGCAGGTTAAAGCTTGTGAATTGGAGCTTGAACCATCCCTTGCCTAGGGTTAATACACTTTTTTATTGTCTCCCAGAAAGACGGAGCATTCGGCTGCGTATTCCCCTGAATTGTTTTGGGGAAGGGAGACTTTCCGATCTTGCTAATTCTGTCTGATCCGTTGAAAAAAGAAAGTTGGGATAGGTAGGCTTGGGTAAGTAAATTAAGAATAGTTTTGCTTCTTCACACAGAGTTAAAACCTTGACCTATTTTTCCTTGCAACATAGAAGCTTTCTTGATTTTATTAAGGACTATAAAAAAGATATTCGTATTATCTACTAGAGATTATTAATAGAGATTATTAATAGAGATTTTGGAACCATAACTTAAAATAAGAGAAGGTGTGTTTAGTGATTTTATTCTTATTCTCTATCCCAATAAAAAATTGAATACACTAGGGTTTCAAAATTCACTAAGTTCAAATAAAATTATTCACTATTTTAAAGCATTTATTTGACCTGAGAGTCTGTTTGAAAAGCTTCCCTGCCCTCCAAATTTAGGGGGAGAACTGATTGAAAGTCCCCCAGTATTGCCGGAGCTTTAGTGAGGAGATTTAGGGGGCGGAATAAAACTTTGCAAACACGTTCTTAAAAACAGTGATATTTATTTTAATTCCACAGTAATTTGGCGTAGTCGAAGATAAAAAATATTGGCAAAGTGTCAAGTTAAGATAGGCTTGACAATCAAGATAATTATCAAAGGTTTAGTTGCCGACATTCATCTGTTACTAGGAGCTAGCAAAAAATGCAGGTAATTCAAGGCCATGATTAACGGAAAGCCCCAACCTCTCCTTACTAGAGTGGGCACATGGACTGTTGGGGGACTTTTGGGGGGTTTAATTGGTTCTCTAGCCGCAGTAATGCTGACGGAATCAATTAAACAAACTCTCAGTGTTATTTCTGGATTGGACCCCATCTGGTTATTGCTCATTCCCTTATTCGGTGTTGCTTTGGCCGTACTTGTCCTGTTTGGATTGGGTAAGGGTCAGCCTGTGCAAACCGTAGCGCCCCGGGAGGCCAATACCCCTGGTCGTTGGGGCTCTTTGCTGTCCTGGTATTCTTTTCCCCATGACATTGCCCGAGCCGATCTGACTGGCGATGTGGTGAATGCATCCGGGGTGGAAGAGCGCTTCCCCTGGAATTTAGCGCCATTGCGGGCCATTGCCATCCTTTCTACTGTGGGGTTTGGGGCTCCCATGGGAACGGAATCGCCAGCGGCCCATATTGGTTTTGCAACGGGAACTTGGTTGGGTAGTGTCAATTCAGCACTGCGCCCCTTGGTGCGACCTTTGGCGATCGGTGGCGGTGCGGCCAGTGTGTCCGCCCTAATGGGGATACCGTTGGTGGGCAGTTTTTTTATGTTTGAGTTGAGTGGACGACGGCAGATCCCGTTGACCCCAGAGCGGGGAGCGGCAATGTTGGCTGGCGGCCTGGTGGGCTGGGGCATTAATGTTGCTTTTAATTTGCAATTGATCCGGCTTGTGGTGCCCAAGGTGCCTCCGGCGGATCTTTGGAATGCCATGGGTGCGACTCTGTTTATCGGGGTGGTCACAGGTACAATTACAGCGCTGACGGGGGAAGCGATCTACTGGGCCAGAGGCCTGCGGACTAAACCTGCCATTCGCCTTCTGGCCGGTAGTTTGGCAATGTTATTACTGGCAGTGGCGATCGCCCAAATTGCTACTCCGGCGGCGGCGTTTGGTCCTGGGGGAGCAGCCATAGTCTGGGCGGAAAATATTGAAACAACTCCCTATCACCTGCTGGCCGTGGCCATACTCCGGGCCGCTTCCACCACGGCGGCGGTTTTAGCTGGGGGGTGTGGCGGTGTTTTTGTTCCTTTTTTGGCGATCGGGGACCTGACTGGTCGGGTATTTGCCACCATATTTGGAATCTCGGGAGATTTGGCTGGGGCTGCCGGGGCCGCTGCTGGCATTGCCGGTGGCTATCGACTACCGTTAACTGCGGTGGCGATGGTGCTAGGGGTGGGAGGGCCAGAAACAGCCCAAATAACATGCCTGGGCACAGTGGTGATCGCCGCCTTTTCGGGATTACTGGCCGCACGCTTAGCCAATCAAGTTTCTAGTGCCATACGAACCATCGGCGCCAGAAATCACGGCTAGGAAACGGAGACTGAGAGTGAGTTGAAAAAGTCGAACTGAGGAAATTTATCTTCCTTTTGAAGGGAAATTTTGCCGACATTTTTTCCCGGGTGAGGGGATTGGGGATTTATTGTCCGGAAGAATCCGAAGATTGAACCCGAAAGGGGGGAGCCACATAATCTGAAGGTAAGTAATTCTCTGGCATGGTAGATGTATTTCCATCCCGCAGGGCAGTGAAGCTGGGTGACAAAATTTCAATGCCGACTTCATTACACTTGTCTTGCATATTTTGATGTAGTTCTGAATAAATTATCACCATTAAATTGGGCTGATTGGTGTAGGCATTTAGCTGGTAGCTGACATAAAAATTGTCCAGACTAGTCTGTAGGACGAAAGGGACAGGACTCTTGAGAATATGTTCAGTATTTAAGGCGGCCTCGATTAGGGTTGAGTAAACTTTTTGCCAAGGGACATCATAGCCCAAGGTAATTGTTGTCTGAAGAATCAAATACTTATTCAATTCCCGTGAAGAAATACTATAATTAATCACATTACTAATCAATAGAGATGAATTGGGAATAGTAATAATTTGATTTGTTGGGGTACAAATACGAATAACTAAAAAGTTTTTCTCTATGATGTCTCCAATAACATCCCCCACTTGAATATGGTCGCCAATCTGAAAAGCACGGGTATAGATAAGAATAATTCCTCCAATTACATTGGTGATTGCTGAAGTAGAACCGAGGGATAGAAGAAGACCAAGAAAAACAGAGATACCCCGAAAAGCAGGGGAATCAAAACCAGGCAGATAGGGAAAAGCTAACACCGCCGCTAGAGCAATGATAATAAATAAGAGAAGATTGTAGGTAGGCTTAGCCCAATCAGTATAAAATCCTGGTATGACAAGATTTCCCCTTTCTATAGCCGTAAAAAAAGGTTTAATTATCCGAATTAGGTAGTAAGTAAGAAAGATAATTATGGCAATAATGAAAGCATTGGGCAGGTATTTACTAATCCCAGATAAAACCAATTCCAAGGACTGAAATAAATGGTCTACAATGCTTTCTCCAAAAACCTTCGTCCAAGGAAACAAGCGTAGGACAAAGGCAACATAGGAAAATAGAAGTAACAATAGGAAAACTAGACGAATTATCTGAAGAATTCGCAGACCTAAAAAACTTATTTTAGAGGAAGATATAATCTCAGCATTTTGTATTTTAATGCCCGGTACATGGAATTCTATCAATGCCCTAAACCATGGAAATAGCTTTCCTGAAAGTTTGATAATTAAAAAAACAGTGCTCAAAAAAGCAAAGCTGGCTATGGCGGTATAGATGATGTTTCTTAATAATTGCTCAGGTCTTCGGGCTTGGCGATATTGTTCAATAGCATCTTTAATGCTTTGCAGAGCATCTCGGGCTAAAACTTCTGGGGTAGAAAAATAAGCCCTTGCATCCTGTTCAGTTATCGTTAGAATTACTTCTTTGTCTAAACTTAAATAAAGTGAATTATCATAGGGATTCGGTGCAATTTTTAGGTTTTCGAGAGCAATAGAGTAATTTTGGGCAATTCTTTTAATTCTTTGCGTAATGGCGTTGGCCCTATCCTCAGCTGAAAACGAAGAAACTCCCCTCCGAATAAAGAAGATAGGTCTGCCATCGAGGGTGACTGGAAAGCCGTCAATTGCATTTTCCGTTTGTGTTTGACTTTGGAGCACTCCTGATTGTGCCGAATTTTGTGCAACACCTACGGTGGGGATAGTTAGCACTAGTAGTAAAAATATGGTAAATGTCACCAACATGTGACCAATTCTTTTCATATATTATCCAGCAGAAAATAGTATAATTATAATCAAAGATTTTCGACCCATATCAACAGATAGTACGAAATTAATAGCGTTAATTTCAATGGCTAATCCTGCAAGATTAATTGACGTTTCATCCCTGTTAAACATTGATTATTTATATTATCAATCTACTTGGTCATTAACCATTACATTATGCTCAAAAAGTTATCCTTGCCTTAAACGGCGATCGCCTGGGGCCACTGACTTGGCGGGTTCATAGGGGATGGAGCCATACAGTCATAGAATGGAGTGCCCCAGGAGCTTTGTTTTCCTAGCTGATTCTTCCATTCAGTCCAAGCAAAATTTGACCATGAAAGCAATTATGGTGGTGGGTACCACATCCCATGCAGGCAAGTCCTTTTTGACCACAGGGCTATGTCGTCTGCTCCGTCGTCGGGGCGATCGGGTCACCCCCTTTAAGGGACAAAACATGGCCCTGAATGCCTTTGTCACCATTGATGGAGGGGAAATGGGCCATGCCCAAGCAGTGCAGGCCTGGGCAGCGGGGACTGTTCCCAGGGTAGCGATGAATCCAATTTTGCTCAAACCCCAGGGGGATATGACTTCCCAGGTGATTATGTTGGGCCAGGCCGTAGGTACAACCAGGGCCCAGGAATATTACCAGAATTACTTTGACCGAGGCTGGCAGGCGATCGCCAACTCTTTAGAGACCCTAGCCCAGGATTTTGACGTAGTGGTATGCGAAGGGGCAGGCAGTCCAGCAGAAATTAACCTCAAACATCGAGACTTGACCAATATGCGTGTGGCCACCCATCTCCAGGCCGCCACCATTCTCATTGCAGATATTGACCGGGGTGGGGTCTTTGCCCATGTGGTCGGTACATTGCAACTGTTAGAGCCGGAGGAAAGAAAATTAATTAAGGGTATTGTTATCAACAAATTTCGCGGCCAACGTTCCCTGCTGGACAGCGGGATTACTTGGTTGGAAGAATATACCGGCATTCCTGTTTTGGGTGTCATTCCCTACGGGCAAAATCTTTTCTCCGCCGAAGATTCCCTCGATATACTAGAAAGAAGTGGCCGCCCCAGCAAAGAAGATATTCGCATAGTAGTACTGCGCTTGCCCCGCATTGCCAACTTTACTGACTTCGAGCCCTTGGAGGCGGAATCCGGTGTTTACGTGGATTATCTTCCCTTAGAAAAGCAACTAGGCAACCCCGACGCCGTAATTATTCCCGGCAGTAAAACCACGATCGCCGATCTGCAAGCGCTACAAAATAGTGGCATGGCGCAGCAAATTATGGATTATGCCCAAGCTGGAGGGACTGTGATGGGCATTTGTGGCGGCTATCAAATGCTGGGGCAAACCATTGCCGATCCGGAAAACATAGAAGGCAATGTCAGTAATTGCCAAGGGTTGGGGCTTTTACCCCTAACCACGGTTATTAACCAAGAAAAAATTACCCGCCAATGTCAGACCATCACCCACGCTCCCCCATCAGGTTTAACTGTCACTGGCTATGAAATCCACCAGGGACTAAGTCGGCGATCGGAGCATAGCCAAGACTTTCTGCCCATGTTTGACCAAGAAGAGCTGGGCATGGTCAATGCCCAACAAAACCTTTGGGGCTGCTACCTCCACGGCCTATTCGATAACGGTGCTTGGCGACGGTGCTGGTTAAATAATTTACGTCAACGACGGGGCTTGGACCCATTACCAACCTCCATTGGTAATTATCAAGAACAACGGGAAGGTATGTTAGATTCATTAGCGGATTTTGTTGAAACCCATGTCAACCTTGAGCCGATTTTACAATCTCTCCCAGAGGAAAATGAGACACCTTAAATCAACAGTTTTTTAACATGATGAAACGAATTGCTGTAGAAGAAGCTTTTGTTACCCAGGAGATTGCTGATGAGTGGGCAAATGTCATTGCAACGGGGGCAAAAAACGAACCAGGTTTTCGTAAAATGGGCGAAACGATTCTGGCGGATAGTCCCGGCACAAGAATTATCCACGAACGACTAATAGACCTCGGTGCTGGACGTATTGCTCACATGGATGCGACTGGCATTGATATACAAGTTATTTCTATTACCTCTCCAGGCGTACAGGTATTTGAGCCTGAGTTGGCCACAACCCTTGCCCGACAGGCCAATGATCAATTAAGTGAGGCCATCAAAAATCATCCTGATCGTTTTGCGGGACTGGCGGCGGTGGCCCCTCAATCTCCCCAAACCGCTGCCCTAGAAATTGAGCGAGCCATACAGAAACTTGGGCTGTGTGGTGTATTGATCAATTCCCACACCGGTGGAGAATACCTCGATGACCAGAAATATTGGGAAATTTTCGCCGCCGCCGAGGCCAACAGTGCCCCCATTTATCTTCACCCTCGAACCCCTTCCCCAGAGATGATTTCTCCCTTTCTAGACTATGGACTCTATTTTGCAGGCTGGGGATTTACTGTCGAAACTGCAACCCACGGTTTACGTCTCATTATGGGCGGCGTATTCGATCATTTTCCCAAATTAACAATTGTTTTGGGCCATATGGGGGAAGGATTACCATACTGGTTACAAAGGTTAGATAACCGTTATTCGCTCCAGGTAGAAATTGGCGCAGTGCCTAAAATGCCTCGTCTACCCAGCGAATATTTCAAAGATCACTTTCTCATCACCACCAGTGGGGTTTGTTCCCCACCCGCTCTGCGCCATGTGTTAGAAGTGCTTGGTTCCGACGCCGTACTCTTTGCTGCGGATTATCCGTATGAGTCAGTTGAAGAGGCTGTTTCTTTCTTGGATAATGCACCAATTTCCGATCAGGAAAGACGCAAAATCTACCAAACAAATGCCGAAAAATTATTTAGATTAGGAAGCACTAATGGCAGTAACGATACACTTTTTGCCTGACGATGTGACGGTAGCGGCCCGGGTAGGGGAACCAATCTTAGATGTGGCAGAGAGGGCTGGCGTATTTATTCCCACGGGCTGTTTAATGGGTTCCTGCCATGCTTGCGAAGTGGAACTAGGGGATGGCACTCCCATTTGCGCTTGTATTAGTGCGGTGCCAGTAGGGGTACAGGAATTAGAAATTAATCTTTATGATGATCTCACCTGGTAGTCTTTTACTGTTTTGAAACTGATTTCCGCATATTGAATCGCAGTAAATATTAGCCCCACCCACAAAATTTGGCTTGCTAGGTTAAGCAGGTGAGACTATTGCTTTTTTAGCAGATTAAATCTCTTCAAATCGGAGATTAAGGTTAATGGTGTCAGGGCCAAGCATGGTTCCCTGAATAACCAACACCACTGCTTTGCTTGAATCTTTGGGAGTTAAAGTTAACGTTGCCGGAGTATCAAAGACAATGCTGAAGCCCCAATCTCCCTGAGTTGTGTTGATGGTTCTTTCTGCGTAGCCCATTTTGGTCAGAGCGTCTTGGTAAAACTTCACCGTGGGGGCTGGTTTACCCTGGGCTTGAAAATTTAGGCCCTGTTGTCCATAGGCATTGGCCATGAACATGCTACCTACATTCTTGGGACTACCCTGGGGTCGGGGGAGTTTCACCAAAATATCTGCGCTGTTAGCTTGGCTAACCAGAAAAGGACGAGCTTCAGCTTCAACAACAGCAGGAACTTGTTCAATGGTGTTTGCGGGCATAATCCCTAACAAAGCGGTTAAAAGAGGGAATAATGACATAATTTTGCTATTTTCTAGAAATTATTCCAAGTATACTTCCTGAAAACAGTAGTGTAGAATCCTTGTCCAGCAACTATGGATTTGAGGCATAGGTTTTAAGAAATACGGTGAATCTTGAGGAAATTAGTGCCCCTGGGTATTTTAGTGGGAATTCCCGCCATGATTAGCAACTGATCGCCCTTTTCCACCATTTTTCTATCCCGCAGTAGTACCTCCGCCTGTTGGATTAAATCCTCAAAGGTGTCAAATTCTTCGTTAATTAAAAAGGGAATAATACCCCAAACTAAGTTGAGGCTATGGTAAACCTTTTCTGAGGGAGTGAAAGCAATCACCGGCACCGACGGTCTTTGGTTGGAAGCGAGGAGAGAAGTAAAACCTGAGGTGGTGAACGTGACAATGTATTTTAAATCTAGAATTCCGTCAATTACCACTAACGCTTCACTTAGGGCATGGGTTTCCGTATTTTCTATTGGGGGATTATTAACAAGATGTAGACCCACTTCCGTCTCTTCGGCAATTTTTCGCAACATTTGCACTGATTTAACGGGATATTGTCCCACTGCCGATTCCCCCGATAACATCACCGCATCGGTGCCGTCCAAAATAGCGTTGGCCACGTCACTGGCTTCCGCCCTGGTGGGTCGGGAATTTTGAATCATGCTATCTAGCATTTGGGTAGCGGTGATGACCGGAATGGCCCGCACGTTACAGCGCCGAATAATTTCCTTTTGCAAACGGGGAACCTTTTCTGGGTTTACTTCCACCCCCAGATCCCCCCTGGCCACCATAATGCCGTTGGAAACTGCCACGATTTCTTCTAGATTATCGATCGCCTGGGGTTTTTCAATTTTGGCAATGACCGGCAGATCAGGATGGCCCCGTTCAGCGAGAAATTGTTTAAGGGTGTGGATATCTTCCCCTTTGCGGACAAAACTAAGGGAAACCCAGTCAATGCCTTGGCTCAAACCAAATTCTAAGTCTTGCTTGTCTTTGGTCGTCATGGAAGGTAGGGTTAGGACTAAACCCGGTAGATTGACCCCTTTGCGACTTTTGAGGATGCCCCCGGTCACCACTTCACAAATTACCTCTGGATCTTGAATGGACACAACTTTCATTTCCAGTAAACCATCGTCCAATAAAATTCTTTCCCCTACTTTTGCCTCCGTCGCCAAATGGGGATAGTCAATGCCCACCGCTCCAGGATGGCGATCGCCAATTTCCACCGGCACCAAAGAAACTTTTTCCCCTTCCCGCAGTTGCTTTTCTCCCCCCGGCAACTGACCAATCCGAATTTTGGGCCCCTGTAAATCTTGCAAAAGGGTAATGGGGGTGTCCATTTCCTGCTCCACTGACCGTAGTAGGCGAACCATGGTGGCATGGTCCTCATAACTACCGTGGGAAAAATTCAGCCGGGCCACATTCATGCCCGCATCCACCATCTGACGTATCACCTCTACCGAACTACTGGCGGGGCCAATGGTGGCCACAATTTTGGTGCGATGACTTAGGGGTCTCATAAACTTCACCGGGTTAATCAGGGCTGGCACTGGAATTTTAGTCCAACTTACTGAGGAGGAATTAAGGGAATGTTATGGAGCCGCCATCCCCTGGGCCGCCAACCAAGCCGTAGTCCAGGCATTTTGAAAATTAAAACCGCCGGTAATACCATCTACGTCGAGGATTTCCCCGGCAAAATATAATCCAGGGCAACAACGGCTAGCCATGGTCTTAAAATCCACTTCCTTGAGGGTAATGCCCCCACAGGTGACAAATTCTTCTTTGAACACCCCTTTACCTTTGATCTGACAGTGGTAGCGGTGGATATTCTCTGTTAGTTGTCGCTCCTGAACCTTGGAAAAATCGGCCCAACATTGCCCCGGTTTAATACCAGCCTGGGTCGTCAACCTCTGCCAAAGTCGTTTAGGTAAAGCAGTGGCGGTAAAGTTAGCGATTTGTTTGCGGGGATGGCTTTGCTTTGTTGCTCGCCATTGGGCCATGGATTCCAGGGGAGTCACTTTAGGCAGCCAGTTGATCCAGAGGGAATGGTCATAACCCGATGCCTGTAATTGTCTTGCTCCCCAGGCAGATAGCTTTAACACCGCTGGGCCGCTCAGCCCCCAATGGGTAATCAACACCGGGCCCTGGTGACAATAGATTCCTTTAAATTTTGGGTCTAAACTCACTAGGGCGTTTTCCACACTCACCCCGGCCAGATCGGTCAACTGGGCGTTTGGAATGTTAAAGGTAAACAGGGAAGGCACCGGAGCTTGGATGGTATGACCCAATTGTGCTGCCCAGCGATAGCCCAAGGGATTACTGCCCGTGGCCAATAACAGGCGATCGCCATTAATGATTTCCCCCGATTTAAGCGTTACTTGGAATTGCTCCCCCAGTTTTTCCAGCCCTTGCACTGGCGATCGATTTCTTAACTCCACTCCTGATCGCCGGGCCGCCGACAGCAAACAATCCACAATGGTGCCTGAGTCATCGGTAACGGGAAACATCCGCCCATCTGCTTCCGTTTTGAGTTGCACCCCCTCCGCCCCAAACCAGGCGATCGTTTGCTGGGGTTGAAAACGACTGAACGCTCCCCGCAACGCCTTACCCCCCCGGGGATAGTTTTGCACTAACTGGGTCGGGTCAAAGCAATGGTGGGTCACATTACAACGTCCCCCCCCAGAAATGCGGACTTTAGCCAGGAATTTCGACCCCGCCTCCAACAAAATTACTCTACCCTCCGGCAGATTTCTGGCACAGTTAATCGCCCCAAAAAAGCCAGCTGCTCCTCCCCCGACCACAATCACAGTTCTTGTCATAGTTTTGACCAACCTTTATCTCTGGATTTCACTGGAAAATGGATCTAATCACCCCAAAAATCCCTTTAAAAAACTTAACAAATACGGAACTCCCCACCGGCAAAAACCCTATGCCCCCCGTCCCAACCTGTACAATGAAGAGGGCGGAGACGTAAGTTTCCGTTCACTCCTCACACCACACTCCGCCTGGATGATGTTCGGGCGGTTTCTTCTTATCTGCTCCCCAGGGGGAAAAGTGTGACGCCAACTGTGACAAAAGATGAATAAATTCTAAGTTTCACGATATTTTTCCATACAGGGGTCAACAATTGGTTATGGTAGTATTCTAATCAGCCCATCACGAGGTTTAGAAGGATTTCCAGTATGAGTGCTACCCCTCAAGTTTCCGACGCAAGTTTTAAAGAGGATGTATTAGACAGCGAGTTACCCGTGCTCGTAGACTTTTGGGCTCCCTGGTGTGGCCCTTGTCGCATGGTAGCCCCCGTCGTTGATGAAATCTCACAACAGTACGAAGGTAAGGTCAAAGTCGTTAAGTTAAACACCGACGAGAACCCCAATACCGCTAGTCAGTATGGCATCCGCAGTATTCCCACCCTAATGATTTTCAAGGGGGGCCAGAGAGTGGATATGGTGGTGGGAGCCGTGCCCAAAACCACCCTGGCCAGCACCCTAGAAAAATATCTTTAAGCGCTGGCTTCCCTGCTTTGTGACGGTTTCCCTCCGGATCGTGACCCTTCCTAGGACACGGTCTTTTTTTTGCCTTTTTATCCCCCTGTTGGCTATGCCCCAAATTATTTTGGGCTAAATATCGGAGTTTCGTTTTTTCGTTCTAATGGGCTGATCCACCCCCAACTTTTAGAGTTCACAGCATGGCTAATTCGCCAATCACTTCCAGGCGTTTATATTTACCCAGCCGGACGAATTTTTCCGACAGAGTTTCCGCCACCTGGGGAGGAATCCAGCCCATTTGTTGCAGCAGGTGAATGGCTACAGCATACTTAGCCCGTTTGGAACCGTCTTTTACTTTGATGGCTAAGCCTAAGCCTTCTCCCACTCGCCCCACACATTGCACCCCTTCAGCGCCGGATTTACTCACCAGCTCTCCTTCCATCTGTTGCATAAGTTCCGTATCAAAACAGCCTTCCCCAGCGACAAAATAGGGGTAGTAAGTCATGGCCCGAGCCACTCGTTCCAGACCCAACTGTTGCCCCGAAGCCAGCAGCGCATACAAATGAGCTATTTGTCCCAACTCCATGGTGTAGGTGGGGGCACCGCAGTCGTCATGGGCAGCGATCAATTCGGCTCCGGGCATGCCCAACAGATCCGCTACTTTGGACAGAATTAGTTTTTGGATGGGACTATTTTGTTGCAAATAACTGTGGAGCGGCCAGTCCTGTTGTTGGCAAACGGCCAGCATCCCCGCATGTTTACCGGAGCAACCATGGTATAGAGGGCTTTCCTGTCCCGCTGGTATGGGACATTGCAGAGCTTGAGGCTCAATGTCGGCCCGCCAAAGAATGTTGAATACCTGCCGAGCTTGTTCAATGGTGCCTTGGTGGGAACCACACATAATGGCCAGGTCTTTGTCGGTAAGACCATAGCGTTCCATGGTACCGGTGCTGGTGACGGCTAGGGCTTGAAACGGTTTGAGGGAAGAGCGAATAAAGGCATTGCTGGTGCTATCGCCGGCCAGCATTAAAACCCTTCCCCTGTCGTCGTAGACTGTGGCTTCAGCCCAGTGCTGGGATTCGATGATGCCTTCCCTCAGCAAATGCACTTCGATGGGGGTAGTGTGGGGACGTTTTCCTCTGCTCATGCTGTTGGGGGAATTTCCGATGATGGTAAAGTTTCGCGGGGTTCTATTGATTAACCTATCCTCAATTCTAGGCATTTAGGGCACTTTGCACGGATCAGAGCCCATTTGATCTGTTTAATCTGTGCAATTTTGCTCAATGGAGAAATCGAAAAATGGTCCAAATAAGAATGTCGATCGCCATGGTGGCCCCCAGGAGTTTCAGAGTATTTTGCCAACGTTGTAGTACGGGGTTAACTTGATAGCGCAAAATAAGTTGGTCCCTGGTTTGCACTTCCAATGGTTTGCGCCACACCTGGCCATCGTACCAACCGGATTCTTCGTAGGTGACGGTTTCCGCCCCTAGGCGATCGCCAACGTAACGCCAGCCCAACATCAAGCGCAACACAAACAGAGACAATAAAAGGCAAATACCCAGCACAATCAGAAAACCGCATTGAACCGGTTGCTTTTCCACCGAAAAACTGGCAGAGGCGATCGGACTGACAATAAAACTGATCAGCAGGGCCAGACGGGTGAGGTTTTTGCCGTAGCTAAGCAGATCTACTTGACCCCAGGAATAGAGCCAAGCGGATTTGAGCGCTTCATATTCGTTGACCGGCTGTTGGTCGATAGGCACAGGACAGATTTGGGGGGAAGATTCCCGCATCGGCTTCATGGGTTTGGGAAGATGGGCTAGAGGATTTAGTGTAATTCCTTCCCATTTTGACCCAGAATTTCGGTGAGCACCAAGTTATGGTGAGCTAGGAAATTTGCTTAATTTTGCCTAAAGCAGATTTTCCTGGGGCCCCTCTCCGCTAACCTGGGATTATCTGTGTTGGTGACCTATGCCTGTATCTCCCCTATCGGTTTGTATTACCCTGGGCACCCGCCCCGAGGCGATTAAATTAGCCCCAGTGATCCGTGCTTTCCTGGCCCAGCCTGATATGCACACCCAAGTGTTGTTAACGGGACAGCATCGGGAAATGGTGCAACAGGTGATGGATTTATTTGCATTGTCGGCGGACGCAGATCTGGAAATTATGCAACCGGGGCAAACCCTCACGGACATTACCCAGGGCTGTTTAGAAGGACTAGGACAACTATGGCAAGAAAAACCGCCCCAATTGGTCATTGTCCAGGGGGACACCACCACTGCATTTGCTGCGGCCCTGGCAGCTTTTTACCAACAAATCCCCATTGGCCATGTGGAAGCAGGTTTACGCACCGATAATTTGTTTAACCCCTATCCAGAGGAAGCCAATCGCCGTCTAATTTCCCAAATAGCCCAGTTGCACTTTGCCCCCACTACCTTGGCGGTGGAGAATTTACGGCGGTCCGATGTCACCGGGGAAATCCATTTAACGGGCAATACGGTCATTGATGCCCTGTTAACGGTGGCGGAACAAAAACCAGCCTGTCCCATTCCAGGTTTGGACTGGCAGAAGCATCGAGTTTTACTGGCTACAGTGCATCGCCGGGAAAATTGGGGGGAGCCCTTGCAGGATATTTTGACCAGTTTTAGCCAAATTCTAGAGCAGTTTCCCGACACGGCCCTATTGCTGCCCATGCACCGTAATCCCACTGTGCGGGAACCGATTCAAAAGGCGTTGGGTAATCATCCCCGGGTTTTTCTGACAGAACCCTTGGATTACGCCCAATTGGTGGGGGCAATTCAGCATTGTTATTTACTGTTGACGGATTCCGGGGGTCTGCAGGAAGAAGCTCCTAGTTTGGGAAAACCTGTGTTAGTGTTGCGGGAAACAACGGAACGCCCAGAGGCGATCGCCGCTGGAACTGCCAAATTAGTGGGAACGGATCCAGCTGCGGTTACGAAGGCTGCCGGGGAATTACTAAGTCAACCTCAGGCTTATGAGCAAATGGCCAACGCCATCAATCCTTTTGGGGATGGTACCGCTAGCCAAAAAATTATCGAAATTGTCCGTAACTATTTCCAGCATTAAAGCTGGTGCCACCATTGTCTTGAATTTGTTAGTCAAAATTTTTAGTAAAACCACATAATGCTCAGTTTAATTAATGTTTTATTTGCCTTTATAACCATAGCGATTTTAATCCTAGCGGGTAGGTTTCTTAAGCAAAAAATTAAACTATTTCAAAAACTATATTTACCAGAATCGATTATCGCCGGGGCGATCGCCCTGTTGTTGGGGCCTGGAGTTTTCGGTGCTATTGCCGTGGCTTTGGGGGTGCCTGCCGACGGCTATTTAGCGGGGGGCGTATTTTCAGAAACCACCCGTGCGGTCTGGGCCCAATCCCCCGGAGTATTTATAAATATAGTTTTTGCCGCTCTCTTCCTAGGGGAAACCATTCCCAAACCAAAGGAAATTTGGCGAAAAACTGCTCCCCAGGTAGCCTTTGGCCAGACGTTGGCTTGGGGCCAATATGTTCTGCCCATACTGGTAACTTTATTGATTTTAATTCCCCTATTTGATGTCGATCCCATCATTGCAACTTTAGTGGAAATTAGTTTTGAAGGAGGCCACGGAACAGCCGCGGGGATGGCAGAAACTTTTAACAGGTTAAACTTTCCCGATGGGGGAGATTTAGCCCTGGGATTAGCCACGGTGGGCATTGTTACAGGGGTAATTGCCGGAACGATTTTGGCCGACTGGGGCAGAAAAAATAATTACATTCAAGAAATACCAACGGAAGTACCATCAGGAGACGCCCAATTTCAACCTACGGCCCATCTAGAGAGCGATCGGGTTTTAACCAGAAGGGCCCGGTTAATGCAGAATCTTTTAGTTGATCCCCTGTCTTTAAACTTTGGTTTTACGGCCCTAGCAGTGTTGATTGGCTGGATAATTTTAGAATTACTTAGGTTATTAGAATTTTTCACCTGGGGAAAAACGGGTTTTGAGTTAGCTGGAGCCATTCCCCTATTCCCCATGGCTTTGATCGGGGGAATTATTGTCCAACTAATCATGAAAAAGTTGGATTTAGATACCTTAATTATTCGCAATTTACAGGAAAGAATTGCTGGGGTTGCACTGGATTTAGTGGTGGTGACTGCTTTGGCTTCCATTAAACTGCAAGTGTTGGGGGCTAACTTGCCCGTTTTTCTTAGTTTGTCTTTGGTGGGAATTGTTTGGAATATTGTCGCTTTTGTCTACCTAGCACCAAAAATTTTACCGAGCTACTGGTTTGAACGGGGCATTGGTGATATGGGCCAATCCATGGGAGTTACTGCCACGGGAATTCTCTTAATTAAAATGGTGGACCCCCATAACCGCACGGGTGCATTTGAGAGTTTTGCCTATAAACAATTATTTTTTGAACCCATTGTTGGCGGGGGATTATTTACAGCAGCGGCCCCTACTTTGATCCGACAATTTGGCCTAGTTCCCATGCTAATTTCCACCTCTGGGCTATTAGCTTTTTGGTTAATCTTTGGTTTCTGGAACTACAAGGTGATTAAACGAGAAATGATCGCCGAAGCGAATTCTCCCAACCCAATTACTTGATATTGATATTCAGGGAATAATAAACTGCAATTAGGTCTGTTCTATGTACGAAAAATTGCAGTATTTAGCAGCGTTAAAAATTAAGATCTTGTAACGTCTTGGTCAAGCCTTGGTCAATCTTTAAAATCTGGCTAGATGCCAGTCGGGGCGTAAACTGCGAGCTTGCCGTAAATAAGCGTGGTACATCTCAGACTGGGGACTTTGGCTGTTGACATGGATCAACACCCGGATACACCGTTCCAAACTACCTTTTACACACATTTGTTGGACATCTAGCAGGGGTACATTTTCCCAACGGGGCCTCTGCCTGGCGATCGCCGCCGGAAAAATGGCATCGAGATCGGGGGTAACGGAGAAGGTTACGCTGACAATGTCTTCAGGGGGACAGGCATTATTCGCTTCAATGACATCCAGTAGCTCACAGACCGCATCTCGGATTGCCTCAGAGCTATTTTCCGAAACCGTCGTTGCACCCCGAATTGCCCGAACTTTCCAGTCCACCACCCTCAACCTCCTCGTTAATTGCTAGTAAGTTTAGTCTTTGTGAGTTGAATTTAATTTAATCGGTCTAGTTACGGGGGCAAAAGTTCCCCGTTTAGCCCTAGCCCAAGGGTAAGGGACTATTTTGCTTGGAAACCACACCCATCTTACCGGACAATTCGGTTAGGATGATTGACTGACCTTTTGCCAATTTTGCCTGAATGTCTATGCCTCGCCTCAGCCTTTGCATGATTGTTCAAAACGAAGCCGCTTTCCTAGGAGATTGCCTGGCCAGTGTGGCGAGTTTAGTGGACGAAATAGTCATAGCAGATACAGGGTCCACCGATAACACAGTGGAAATTGCCACCCAGGCGGGAGCTAAGGTGATCACTGTGCCTTGGCAGGATGATTTTGCCCTGGCTCGCAATCAGGCCCTAGCGGCCACCACTGGAGATTGGGTTTTAGTCCTCGACGCGGACGAAAGGTTGAATATTTTGGTAAAAGATGGCATCGAAAAGGCGATCGCCATGGACAATGCCTTAGTGGTGAACCTAATGCGCCACGAACTGGGCAGTAATCAATCTCCCTATTCCTTGGTATCCCGACTGTTTCGTCGTCATCCGGCAGTGCAATTTAACCGTGCTTACCACGAAACCATTGACGACAGTGTGTTGGCCTTATTAACCCAGGAACCGGATTGGCAAGTGATTGACCTACCGGGGGTGGCCATTTTGCACCAGGGCTATGACCCTACTTTACTCAGGCAACGGGGCAAAACCCAACGGGCCAAGCATTTACTCGAAAAAGCCAGGGTGGATAATCCCCAGGATCCTTACCTCTGCAGTAAGTTGGGAGCCTTATATTTTAGTTTGGGGGATGAAAAAGAAGGGGTAAAACTACTCAAGCAGGGTCTAAAAAGCAATACAGCTTCCATCCCTGTGCGATTTGAATTGCATTACCATTTGGCCAACGCCTACCGTCGCCAACAAAAATGGGAACTGGCTCGGAAGCATTATCAAAAAGCCCTGGATGAAGAAATTTTATTGCCGCTAAAATTAGGTGCTTTGATTAATTACGGTGCT
This sequence comes from Synechocystis sp. IPPAS B-1465, assembly GCF_003015225.1. GTDB lineage: Bacteria > Cyanobacteriota > Cyanobacteriia > Cyanobacteriales > Microcystaceae > Synechocystis. The sequence goes on from NZ_CP028094.1 coordinate 2,968,437, forward strand.
TTTTTACAAGACTTGGGGGAATTGGGCGAAGCAATTAAGCTTTATCAAGCAGTAATTCACATTGATCCATCCCAGGCGATCGCCTTTTTTAATCTAGCTATGATTTACAAAGCCCAAGGGAATTTGCTAGAAGCTATTAAAGGTTATCAAGAGGCTATTACCCTGCAACCGGATTATGCTGAAGCCTATCAAAACTTAGCTGTTACTAGCTTTAAAGCTGGGCTAATTCAGGAAAGTGTCGATGCTTTCCAACAGGCGATCGCCCTTTACGAACAACGGCAATCTCCGGAGGCAGATCGACTAAGAAAAAACCTAGGAGAAATGGGTTTGATCTAAATGTGCAATTTATTCATGGAAATGCCAAAAGAATTGTTTGAGTGAAACTGGCTCAAGATTCGATTATCACCCAAGAAAAGTTAACTATCGCTCTTCTATCATTGTGGGTAGGATAAAACGGAGAAGATAGTCTGAAATGCGGAGGTGGTATATGGTTGCCCCACGTGAAGCAAAAGAAACAGTATAATTCATTGACAAATACTGCGAAGGATACAGAGGCTTATTTTATTTCCAAAAGTGAGAATGAGAAGCTTTGAATACTTGCATCTAGGATTAATTGCGAATATAAAGAGAAAAACCTTCGCAGAAATAGCTAAGGTAGTAGGACTAGAAAATGGACAAGGATTTGACTATTTCTTCGGTAACAGCCCTTGGTCGTTAGAGGAGGTAAGGGAAAGAAGAATTAATAAAATTCTGAGTTTTGCGAAAGGAGAAGCAATAACAATGATCATAGACGAAACAGGGGATAGGAAAAAAGGAAGAAAGACAGATTATGTTGCGCGTCAGTATATTGGCAATCTAGGAAAAATAGAAAATGGAATAGTAGAGGTGATGTGTTATGGAATTATAAAGGGAATGACAGTACCATTAATCAGCAAAGTATATAAACCAGAGACAAGACTAAAAGAGGGGGATAAATACAAAAATAAGCCAGAAATAGCAGGGGAAATTATCAAAGAAATAAAAGAGCTTGGTTTCAATATAAAGGTAGTATTAGCAGATAGTGAATATGGAGAGAGCAGCGAAAACTTTGTAAGAGTATTAGAAAAAGAAAATCTAGAATATGTACTAGCTATAAGGAGTAATCATGGAGTCTGGCTTGGGAAAGAGGAAAGAGTAAGAGCGAACAAATGGGGAAAATTTGAGAGAGAATTTGCAAGTGGAAAGTCGGAAATAAGATACGTGAGAGAAATTATTTATGGAAAGAGAGGGGAAAAAAGATATTGGCAAGTAACGGATAACAAGGAGAAAATGCCGTCAAATTCAACGTATTGTATTATGACAAAAGTATCAGAAATAAAATATAAAGAAGTGGGTAACTTATATGGAGCAAGGAACTGGATAGAGTATGGATTAAAGCAAATAAAGAATGAACTGGGGTGGGCAGATTTTAGAATAATGGACTATTCCAGAATAGAAAAATGGCGGGAAATAGTGATGAGCGTATATTTAATGGTAAGTCTTCAGATAGAAAATTTGCCTCCGCATGATAACTCCTTAAACAAATCAAAAAAATGGATGGAAAAACATACTTAACAACATGAAATTAATAATTCAGCCATTATGTTACTTTAATTTATTAAAGCCGTGGATGACGGTGATTTATACACCTCAGTTATTGAGAAACTTCCATTGCTTATTTGACAAATTGAAGAAGGCAGTAATGGCTTTAGGAGACCTTATTATTGCTCCAATTATTTTACCTTCCCACCTACACTGATAGAAGAGCGATAGGTTTTCGACAGGCTTATTTGGTGGCTTTTTTGAATTTGGGATTCTTCCCCAGGTGAGCCATGGGGATTCTAATTCGCCCTGGCTGTTTATGGTGATAGTAGAATCGGCCCTCGGCATTCCCTAACATGTAAACTTTTTCCACTAACCATCTGTTGCTCCTAACAAACAACAAAAGGGGAGCGGAAAAACCGACCCCCTTGAAGATAGTTACTATTTTTTGCCAGTTTGATGACAATTAATTTGCCTGCAGTCGGTGAAAGGATAAATTTTATCCTTCCAGCCCAGACGAATTATTCAGGGACAGTGGCACCGGAGACAGCACTACCAAAGGAATCAGTTTCCTTAACAAAGCCAGTGTAAGCTTCCATGCCATGCTCGCCGATGTCCAAACCGATCATTTCTTCTTCGCCGGACACCCGGATGCCCATAGTTTGCTTGAGGATAGCCCAAACAACGAAGCTGAAGATAGCGGTGAAAGCACCGATCGCCAGAATACCAACGATTTGAATGATTAACTGGTTGATGCCGCCGCCGTAAAACAAGCCCTTCTCCATGTTGAAGAAGCCCACTGCCAGGGTTCCCCAAACACCGTTGACCAAGTGAACAGAAATGGCACCCACGGGGTCATCAATTTTAATTTTGTCGAAGAAGGCAACGGAGTAGACCACCAAAATTCCAGCGATACCACCAATGATGACAGACCCCCAGTAGGATACTCCAGCACAACCAGCGGTAATACCCACCAGTCCAGCCAGTACACCGTTGATTACCATGGTCAAATCAGGCTTACCATCTTTGAGCCAGGAGGTAAAAGTAGCGGTGAGACCACCAGCAGAGGCAGCAAGGTTAGTGGTAACGGCAATGTAGGCACAGGCTTGATCGGCGGCTAATTGGGAACCGGGGTTAAAACCGAACCAGCCGATCCAGAGAATTAGACAACCAAGCATGGCAAAACCCATGTTGTGGCCGGGGATAGCGCCGGGTCGGCCATCAACAAATTTACCTAAGCGGGGACCGAGAAGGAAAGCTCCAGCCAAAGCAGCCCAACCACCAACGGAGTGAACCACAGTGGAACCGGCAAAGTCCATAAAGCCCATGGTGTAAAGCCAGCCGCCGGCATCCCAAACCCAGTGACCAGTGATGGGATAGGCAATACCAACCAACAGAACACTGAAGATCAAAAACTCATTAAACTTGATCCGCTCAGCTACAGCACCGGAAACAATGGTGGCGGCGGTAGCAGAGAACGCAACCTGGAACAAGAAGAATACTGCTACGGGCAATCCTTCTGGAAATGGGCTTAATCCATAGTTGGTGTGGTCGCCGCTCAGGAAAAATCCCCCGAAACCGACGAAGGGATTGCCACTGCTGCCGAACATCAAGGAAAAACCGATCGCCCAGTAAGCTATGGTGGCCAAGGCGAAAACGATCAGGTTTTTGGTCAGGATGTTAACGGCATTTTTTTGCCGGCAAAGGCCGGTTTCCAACATCCCGAAACCAGCGTTCATGAAGATAACCAGAATGGCGGCTATCAAAATCCAGATGGCATTAAGGGTTCCCTGGAGAGTGGCAACATTTTCGTTAACGGTTTCAACGGTGATGTTGACAATTTCTGTGTCTTGGGCGATCGCCGCGGCGTTCCAGATTGCCACAATCAGGGCTGTTAAGGGAACACAGGCCAACCAGGGAGAATTAATTTTACGGCGTACAAAGCGAAAAAGGGATGACTTTTCTGCCTCCGTACGCGAGGAATGTGTCCGATTAACAGGACTCCTCTCACCCACATTTAGTTTAGACAATATCGAATTAGACATTTTGTACTTTAATCTACATTGTTCTACGAAAGTCCGCCCCCACCCATTTCTCCCAAATTATTAAGCCAGCTCTGTGATAGTGCCCTGCCATAGATTTGGTCGAAGAATAGAAGAAACTAGACTTTTTCGGACATCAAACCATTAGAGTATTCAATTTTTACATGATTGTTTTCTGTATGATTTACTACTTTTCAAATGGAAAATTCGGTGTAAACCTGTGAACTTTAGTGGCTCCCCTGCTTTTACCCATGGGGTTAATCGTCTTTTTGTACTATCAGCCCCTTGGTGTCTGGATTTCTTTCAACAAAGTACGGATTAGATCGCCAATTTCTCTCCAGGCTTTGATTGCTACTAAATTGGGGGGGAATAGCTGTCCAGATAGGCCAACGGCGATCGCTCCGGCCGCTAGGAAAGCTTGGGCATTTGCCAAAGTTACCCCTCCGGTGGGAATAAGGGGAATTTGGCCGAGGGGACCTTGGAGAGCTTGAATGTAGTCCACTCCTCCCAAGGTTTTAATGGGAAAAACTTTGACGGCGGTGGCTCCCCTCTGCCAGGCTTGGACAATCTCCGTAGGGGAAAAGGCACCGGGAATAATGGGGATGCCATGGGCCACGGCGCTGGTAATTAATTCTGGCTCACTGTGGGGGGTAAAGCAAAATTGGGCTCCACTGGCAACGGCCTGGAGCAAATCCTCCTGAGAGAGGACTGTACCCGTACCAATGGCACAATGGGGAAATTGATGACGCAGGTGAGCAATGGTTTCCCCCGGCTGGTCACTGTTCCAGGTAATTTCCACTAGCCCCATGCCTGCTTCGATGGCCACCTTAGCCAATTGCAGACTTAGGTCGATGGAATCAGTGCGAATAACGGCGATCGCCCGGTGCTGTCGCAACATTTTTAACCATGGCGATCGGAGGGCGGAGATAGCTGACTCCTGGGGGCAACCAAAATCATCAATGATGGACAAATTCCAAACTTCCTACATTCAACACTGTTCCAGATTACCGCTCCACCATGGCCCTTTCTCCCCTCTCCCGCTTTCAAGCTTCCTTACTCCTGGCCTTGGGGGGAAAAGACTGGGATGAAAACCATCAGAATCAAGCTAATTGCCTCCGATGGGGCCAACCCTGGCAGTACATATTATCCGAGCCTTACCAAACTCCTTTGCCGGAAAGATTTTGGCAAAATGCTTTGTCCCAACAGCCAGCCTTAACTACGGCAGAGTTAGTTAATTGGTTAATTGTTTTAGCTCTTTACCATTACGAAAATCCCTTCGGCTTTAGGCAGGATCTATCCCACTGGTTCCATCTTTGTCAGAATCATTGCCCTGCATGGGTCGGTGGTGACCAGGCCGAGCCCGCCTTATTACTATGGCAAAGACTACTGACCCTTATCCTGTCGGAAAGATTTGCCATTCACCAGTTGCCAGCCCTACTGAGAGCACCAGCGCAATGGTGGCCAGTTACTCCGGCCCCGGCATTTTCCCCAGAGTTACGCCAGGGCCTAACGGCGATCGCCGCATGTTTAGAAAATTATGTTTCCCCCAGAACCACGGGCCAAACTGCCGATCCCTGGATCCATATGGTTAGCACCGCCATTTATCTCTGGGGTCAAAACCCCGCTCAACCCCGGTTAATTCTTCGCCAACTAGGAATGGCAGAACAATCTGCATCAAAGGCGATCGCCCTTTCACCCCCGAGGAAAAATCAAGTGAATCACCCTGGCCAGAATCCTTATCCGGGGATTTTGTCCCCCTTAACCCTCGCCCTCGTGGGAGCTTATAATGGTATGCAGATTAGCCAACAAGCTCTAATAACAGACCATCGCTCCACAGTGCGCGCCAACTTTTTGCCCTTAGGACAACAACTTTGGCGGAGATGGTCCGGTCGTCTTAGTGTTGGTTCCGGCCAGGAAAACCCCGCCTTGGCTGTAGCTCCCCCGTTGGGAATGCAACGTCGATCTAGTTTAAAATTGGTCTCTCAACAGGAATATGCACAGATCCTCCCCACCCATGGCAATTAACTGGACAGCCCAACATTTTCCAGCCGTTGCCCACCCATTGGTGCTATGAAAGCAATTTTTGCCCTCCGCCAAGCAGTGGCGTCCCAACTAAAAAAGTCCACTGCCTCTAGCCATCCTCTCCCCAGGACCACGGCCTCCACTTCCCAAGATGAAACCATTTGGCAAAAAATCCACCGCTCCAGGTTTGTACGCATTGCCCACCCACCAGTGATGTTGGGTATTACAGTGGTGTCCCTCACCGGGGTAGTGGGTTACCGTTTCTATAACCAGCCCCAGCTCAGCGTTGGCACCGAATCTCCCTACACCATTTACGCCCCGGAAGATGGCAGTTTTGTGGACGAAAGAACCACAGAGGAAAAGCGGAAGGAAGTGCGGGCCGGTACCATTCCCCGCCTACAAAGGGATAACGAGTTAACCGCCCAACTCAAACAAGAAAGAAGTCAATATCTGGATGCCATCAACCAGCTCCGCTACCTAGCCGGTACCTTTCCCTACATAGACACCAAGATTTTTACCCTGGAGCAGCAACATTTACTCCGTAGTCTGGGGCCAGGGGAATGGCAACAATTGGAAGATTATATTAGCTATGGCCAGCCACTGCCCATGGCTTCACCCCAGTTGGCCAAACTGCAACAGTTATTTGATCAACAAAAAGCCACCACTTCCCCTGAGACCATGGCGGGCTTACTCACCAGCATCAGGACCGCCCAGGATAGATATGGTCGGGTGACGGCTCGCTTGGCGGAGGTTAAGGCCGATCGCCAGATTACCAATAACCAGATCGGGGCATTGAAGTTAGACGGGCCCACCTGGCAAACTACCCAACAGACCATTATCCAAGTCCATGACCGCATTCTCACCCAGGGCCTACCGGCGGGCATCACTGCTCCTCTGTTGGGGGAAACGGTACAACTCCATTTGCGCAACATTTTGCCCCCCCAGGCCCACCAAGTGGCGGAGAATAGCTTAAATAATTTACTCAAGGATAAATATAATCTGACTGTTGACAAGGAAGCCACCAAAAACTTGGCGGAAAAAGCGGTACTGGCCATGGAAAACGTCAAAGTATCCGCCGAGAAAAACAGTGTGATTGTGCGGGCGGGGGAAGTCATTACCCAAGAGCAATTTGTTTTGTTGGACGGTTATGGCCTGAGTCAGCGCCAGGTGAACTGGCAAGGCCTGTTGCGGACAGCGGGGTTGGTGGGGGGCGCTTTAATTATTTTCTGTGGAGTAAGTCGGCGTATCCATCGGCCCCTACGGCGGCGGGACCATATTCTCCTCTGTTTGCTCAGCGTTAGCACTCCAGTCTTATTTTTGCTTGACCCGGTCTATAACAACCTGCCGGCCATCAGTTTGCTCACCAGTAGCTTTTATGGCCCCACCCTGGCCATCACCCAAGTGGTATTGGTGGGGGGATTGTCCGCCTTTGCCATGGAATCCATTGTTTGGGAATACTTATTGGGCAGTGCAGCGGCGGCCTTGCTAGCGGGTATGATTGCCAGTAAGCTCCGTTCTCGGGATGAGTTGGCCCTGTTGGGGGTAGGGGTAGGGGCCACCCAGGGCATAGTTTATTTATTCACATATTTAATTGTTAACGCCTCAGCGGTCACAATTATTTGGTACACTGCTCTGCCCAGTGCCATTGTCTATGGCCTACTCGGTTTGGCTTGGAGTGCCATGGCGATCGGGGTTTCCCCTTACCTAGAAAGATTGTTCGACGTGGTGACCCCCACCAGGTTGGTGGAATTGAGCAATCCCAACTGCCCCCTGCTACAAAGGTTGGCCAAAGAAGCCCCTGGTACTTTCCAGCACACCCTATTTGTGGCCTGTTTAGCTGAATCGGCGGCCAGGGAATTGCGCTGTAACGTTGAACTGGTGAGAACCGGAACTTTGTACCATGACATTGGCAAAATGCACGACCCCTTAGGATTCATTGAAAATCAGATGGGGGGCCCTAATAAACACGATGAAATCAATGATCCCTACGTCAGTGTGGACATTATCAAAAAACACGTTTCCGAAGGGTTGGTGATGGCCCGACGTTACGGTTTACCGCAGGTGGTGCGGGACTTTATTCCTGAACATCAGGGACAAATGTTGATTTCCTATTTTTATATCCAAGCCAAGGAAGCGGCGGAAAGGGCGGGGGAACCGCCAGTTAATGAAGAGGAATTCCGTTACACCGGTCCCATTCCCCAGTCTCGGGAAACCGGCATTGTGATGCTGGCGGACAGTTGTGAGGCGGCGTTGCGTTCCCTCAGAGAAGCCAATCCAGAAACCGCCATGGCCATGGTTAACCGTATTTTTAAGGCCCGCTGGCGAGATAACCAATTGCAGGATAGTGGCTTGAAATACGAAGAATTGCCCATTATTGCCGATGTTTTCGTACGGGTGTGGCAACAGTTCCATCACCAACGGATTGCCTACCCCAAGGCGGCCTTAGATGTGCAGGTAACTAGTCCTTCCACCACCAGATTTTAGGCGGAACTCAAGTTGGGAAAGCCCTAGGATATCTGTATTAATGCTCTGATGGCGCAGAGGGCGGTTGGAGAGTGGTTTTGCTGACCATGCGGGTCTTTTTGCGATCGCCTTCGGATAAATCTTCCCCGGATTGAAGTCTGGTGGCATTGGTTTGCAAAATAGTAGCGCCATTTTTATCGCCCATTTGTAGGGCGGTTTTGGCGGCGGTTTGCAGCATGGTGGCCGCCCCTTGGCGATCGCCGGCTTTGAGCTTAGTTTCAGCGATTTGGGTCTGACGATATTTAGCCAGGGTGAGAATGGATTCCTGCACTTGGACATCGGTGCTGGGTTGGTACTGGGTTTGCACCTGAATGGTCAAGGGTAACGGGTCGGACAGCAGATTGGTTTGCCCAGAAGCAGGGTCATCGTAACGAATTTGCACTTGGCCAATGACGTGTTGCCCCGGCAGTAATTGGTCTAGGTAAAGGTTGAGCAGTAAGACCCTTTCTTGGTCGGTCATCAAATCTCCTAGACGCACTTCCTCAATTGCTCCCTGGTTTTGCACGGTTAAATCCATGGTTTCCGGCGATACCTGGGCCACGGGCTTGACGATGGCAAGATGGGCTTGGGGCGCTAATTCCAGCAGGAGATGGGCGTTGGTTAACCCGACATTGCTCATGCGTTGGAACAGTTGGCGAAAGGTATGCAACGCTTCGCTGGGATTTTCGATATAACTCAAACTGCCCTGGGCCGAAGCGGCGATCGCCTCCAGCACATCCTGATTCCAATGGTCGCCAAAACCAAGGGTATGAACCGTGAGCTTATAGTCCGATGCCACCGTGCCAAGTTTCAGGCAACGGTCATTATCCCCATGCTCATTTTCCCCATCGGTGAGCAGAAAAATATGGGAAACCCGGTCTTCCTTACCTTTAGCCGCTTCCTGAATGCCCAGTTTCAACCCCTCATCAATGGCGGTGCCCCCTTCCGCTTTTAACCTTTCAATGGCTTTGGCGATCGCCGCCCCGTTCCGCACCTGTTGATTTTCAATGACAATTTTGGCCCGGTGGTCGAAGGCAATGACCGAAAGGCGATCATCTTCCTCCAGGCGATCGATCAACCCCAAGGCCGCACTTTTAACCGTTTCTAAAGGCTGACCATCCATAGAGCCACTGTGGTCCAATACTAAGCACAAATTCAAAGGCAACCGGCGATCATGGTCATCCGCTTTGGCCGCCACGGCTATCCGCAACTGCCGCTGACTGGTAGGGGCCCCAGCATCCAAATTTTGGTCACTTAAAAGCAAGGAAAGGTCGATACGCATGGGGAGCAACTCAAACTTTTTCCTTTAGCTTACTCCAAGATTTTTGCCCCTGGGATTTTCCACCGATGAGCAAACCGCCAATCTAATCATCCATTTGCCATGGTTCCCGCAGGTTGTTGGCATCGAAAATCTTCTTCGGTCGGAGCACCAACACCACCTGGGCTAAAATCTCCCTTTCTGGCTCTGTTTCGCACCATTGAATTGCTACTGTTTCTCCTTGGTTGAGCAGAAAATAACTGCCATCATTCCAAATTTTTTTGCTGCGATCCACCACCACCAAAACCTGTTCATCCTTACGGGCTAGGGATTCCGACACTTGCCCTGCCGGACAAAAAATCGCCACCGGATCTTCCGCGGTCAAAATTGCTTGCCACTGGGGCACCGGCACCACCGCCCCTTCCCCTTGGTAACTAACTAAACCAAAAGGTTCCACCTGTTCTAAAGACTGCACTGCCTGCACCGCCTGGGGCTGGAGGGGAAAAGTCCCCGCCACTGGAATGAGTCGGGCCGCTTCCTGGTCTTCTTCGAGGCGAAACACCGGCACTAAGGGAGCTTTCCGGCTAGGCTGGGCGGTTAAATCAGTCAGTAATTTTTCGATCGCCTGACGGGCGTTGGGGGAATGGGCGAATTTTAATCCTTTGACAATTAAACGGGTTCTTTCCGGCAAATTCTTTTTCTGCCGGGCTAATTTCCAACATTGATAGGCCAATGCGTCCCCAGGATGGTCGGTAAAACCTTCTGGCAGTTGGGACAGGTAACCAAATTCCTGAAATGCCTTAGCCAATTCCTTCGCTTCATCGGCAGCCAAATTCTTCTGCTGGGCCTCCACTGCGGCGATCGCCCGTTGTTGATGGTTGAGGATGCGTAGTTCGTACAGCACGTCACTTTTGGGACCCCGATAATAGGATAGTACCGTTTCATCGATGCCTTGCTTGACCAGACTTTCATACACTTGACTAGCCACAATCACCAAATTTTGTTGCACTTTTTGGAAGCCGGACTGCTCAAAAATTTCTTCAGCACCGTAACCTGCCTTCTGTAATTGCTGACATTTTTTACCCCAATCTACCCAAGTGCCCTCTTTATGCAACAGGGAACGGATCAGTTCAGCGGCTTCGGCGGCGCTCACAGTAGGGTTGGATTCAGGGGAATGGGTCATCGTTGGCTAAAAATCTAGGCAATTAAACTACTCTACTTTCATTATCCTGCGTACCAGTAACGTTAAATCTATACATAAAACTTAACATTCTGCTGGCATCGCTATGGAAACCCTGACCGTAGCCGAGGTGAAATCTCCCCAGCTCTAAAAATAAACTTATAATTTACAAGTTTTTATAGTCTTTTTGAGTTACTATGATTTCGAAACTTATGAATGATTATGCGAATTAGCCCGGGATGTGGATTTGGCAGGATTTTTCCTTCAGCTTCTCTGGTAAGTTACAAAGAACTATTTTTGATGCTAACAATAGCCTCAATCACCTAGCCCTGACACCCAATTAGTACAATGTCTGATTCGTCTCTGAAACAAGCCCTATTGAATCTTCCACCAATGGCCTATGAGGCTGACATAGTAGGGCGTCTGGTTATTCCCGAAATGATGGCTAAGTGGAACTTTTCCTATTCAGATGGCGAAATCGTACAACAATATAAAGTTGGAAATGGCTTACAATTCGTTGATGTTGCAGGTAGAAAAAATTACGGCGATGATATCTTTTCCCACACACTGAATGGGGCAGAAATAATTGTTGAAATTAAACGTAACACAATAGACTTAAGTTCAGATAGTAAGAACTATCTGGCGGCGGTTGCCCAATTGAAAAGATATTTGGACCCCAGCGCAGCTAATTGCGAAAAAGTAAAGTGGGGAGTAATCACGAACGGGAAGCATATTCAGCTTTTTCGTCGCCACGGTAGAACGGTTTATCCTTTCACAACTAACATTGAGTTAACCCCAGATAATATCGATGAAGCAGTTGGTCTAATTGGTAAATATATGGAAAGTGACCACCGAGCTTTAAAGATTGCTTTATACAATAATAAGGGCGGGGTCGGAAAAACTACAACAGCTATTAATTTAGCGGCAACTCTTTGCATTCCTAAGCCTGAAGGTTATGCAAAAAGGGTTTTATTAGTTGATTTTGATCCAAATCAAAAAGATTTGACTGATTTACTCAAAATAAAACCAAGCAGAATAAGATTGTCTCAATATCTTGAAGACGTTAAGAACAATAAATCCAACAAGCAAGGTATTATTTCCAAATATGAAATTAAACTAAAAAACTCGAAAGTTTATAACTGCTTTGATGTTATTCCCGCTGATGAAAGTTTTTTGGGTAAATCTTCCCATGAATTGATGAAAGTTAAAAAAGGTAGTTTACGGGAAACCCTTTCTCAATTTGCCGATGATTACGATTATATTCTGATTGATGCTCCACCGGGGGATAATTACTTTACCCAAGAGGCAATTACTGCCGCTGATGTCATTTTAATGCCTTCAAAACATAACAGTATTAGCTCTTTTAAAAATGCCGCAATGGCCATGAAACAAATTTTGCCCCAACTAGGTAGTGAAAGAAGGGCATTTAATCCGGAATTAGCAGATCCAACACCATTACCAATCTTTTTCAATGGTGAAAATATAACGGATGCATCAAGGAAACAAGCTGAACAGGCAATTCAGGAAATAATTGAAACAGTTAAATTGGAAGACCAAATTGATTTAACCAGTTTTTTCTTCCCTAAGTTAACAGATGCCCAAGAAGATAAAGCAATTTTTACAATTCCTAATTATGCCTATATTTCATCTATAGCATTTTCCTATCGTCCGGCTGTGTTTACCAGCAAAGTTGCTCGTGGTCATTACAAACTATTAATCGAGGAATACTTTATCTAATGAAACAAGAAATTGGCGCTCTACTGCATCTTCACGTTGACGAAATTGAACCACTCTTTGCAACAAAATCACATCAGTTTTTAGTCGCCAAAGCAGCTGAATCAATTAATCTTTGTGGTGGAAGAAATTGGATTCCTTTAGTTGTTAAACAAACGGGAGAAAGTAGTTTTGTCGCTGTTGCTAATATCTTCACTTTGGCGGCAGTAAGACAAGCAGGGCTTACAAAAATTTGGTGTATCGTTGCCGATGATGATCAGTTTGTACAACAATCTTCCCAACTTTTAAGCAAGGAAATTGTGCCCAAAGTAAACTTAACAACGGCAACTAGAGATGAAATTAAACTTGCCCTTGACTATTTAATTAATCGTTCGGTTAATCCTTTATCTGGAGTAAAAGTTGCTACTTCACTGGATAAAATATCTAATGCTGAACGTAAATATTGGCAAGAAAGTCTCAAGGATGTTGTTGCTCTTAAATGTGGTATAACCAATGGCAAAAAATTAGATATATTCAAGGAAATTTTCTATGTTACTCCTGAACCTCGTCTAATTTCTGATGATGATTTGGGGAAATCAGGGAATGACTTGAAAAAATTAAGTGTGACTGGACTCAGAAAAATTGCTAAAGAGAGAGGACACTCCGGTTATTCCAAGATGAAAAAAGCTGAACTGCTAATTTTATTAGCTGATACTGAGGAATCATAGCTGACTAATAGATTATAAGGCAATTTTACTATCCATATTCTTGGGAGTAACTCTCAGCTTATTCTAGTACTTGGAGTTGTGATTGATCACGGTGCATCAACTCCACTAAACCCGACCAAACCATAAAGTCTGCTTCATCGTTCAAAATTCCGCGGAAAAATTGCTCATAGAATAACTCCGACGACATTTGATATTTTTTTTCAAACTCATCTAGTTCAATTCTCAAATTCAAAATCCCCCGTTGCAGTTCTTGAATCTGGTAATTAATAACACTTTGGGCGAATCTTTCATTATCAATGCCACTGCTGAGAATAGTCTTAAGTTTTTGTTCCGTATCTGGTTGTAACGAGAGTTTTATGTCTAGCATATTTCTTTAATTGTTAGAGGTTAATTTGATATTTTAAGTCGTTAAATTGCGATATTTTGCCAATATTGCCAGGCAGCATAGCTGAGGGTGACAACCCCCGTTAAAATTGCTGCTTCATCGGCTTCAAAGCGAGGATGGTGCAAAGGATGATTCATCTGGCGATCGCCAAAACCAGTACCTAAACGAAACATAGCTCCAGGGGCGTGTTCTAGGTATAGAGCAAAATCTTCTGCCCCTAGGGATGGTTCAGGAATAATTTGCAGGGCTGATTCTCCCCAGGCTTCCCGCACTGCATTTTCTAACAACTTATTTAACTGGGCATCGTTCTGTACCGAAGGTACTCCCCGACGGTAATTGACTTCATATTTCGCCCCATAGGTTTGGCAAACGTTGGCCACAATCCCCTCAATCCATTGGGGCAGTTGGGCATGGGTTTCGGGATGGAGAGATCGCACTGTGCCGGCCATGCGGACTTGGTCGGCAATCACGTTGGGAGCCCGGCCACCGCTAATTTGCCCCAGGGAAAGCACCATGGGCCGGAGGGGATTTTGGGTGCGACTGATGGCTTGTTGCAAAGCAGTAATTACTTGGGCCGCAATCCAAATGGCGTCGATCGCTTCGTGGGGCCTAGCACCATGCCCCGATTCCCCTTGGATAAAAATTTCCAGATCATCCGCCGCCGCTGTCAACGCACCGTAACGAATGCCCACCTGCTGGGCCGGAATAGAAGGAAAAACATGAACGCCTAAAATATGGCTGACCCCCTTCATGGCCCCATCTTGGATCATCCAACTGGCCCCCTGGGCAATTTCCTCCGCTGGTTGAAATAAAAAGCGCACATCCCCCGGTAACCTATGCCCCATTTGGGACAACACCATGGCCGTACCCAAACCCAAAGTGGTGTGGATATCGTGGCCACAGGCGTGCATCACCCCCGGATGGCGGGAAGCAAAGGGCAAACTCACCATTTCTTCGATGGGTAACGCATCCATATCGGTACGGATGGCCAACAGCCGCGGATCGTCTCCTTTGCCGGACAACTGCCCCACCACCCCCGTTTTCCCGATCGCCTCTTCGACATGGAGGCCACAGGAGGACAACACCCCCGCCACATAGGCCGCCGTTTGATATTCTTGGCCGCTCAACTCGGGATGGGCATGGAGATGGCGACGGATTTCCACCAGCCGGGGCAATAGGGTTTGGGCTAAATTTTTTAGCTCCACCAGGGCAGCATCGGTGTGTTGGGAAGCAGAGGATAGCAAAGTGGCAAAGGGAAAATGTTAGTGGTGCTTTTTAGTGTAGAACACGGCATTGGGGGAAGTTAACCAAGGTCGTCGTTTCCCATGGAGTTCCTCCCCGCAGTGAGTAAATAAATCGGATTGAGGGGATCAAAGCGGGTCAGTTCGGCAAATTTAACGCTCTGGCTAATTTGCACCTGTTGCACTTTCACCTGCCATTGTTGTTGTTTAAACCAGCCCAGGGCTAAGCTCAAATGCTCCAAACTGGCGATCGCCATCACCACCAAACCATTTATCGCTAAACGTTCCCCGCAAGTCTGCAAAATAGAGGTTAATTGCCCACCGTTACCACCAATGAAAACTCGGTTAGGAGTAGGTAAATTGGCTAAAACTTCCGGGGCAGAGCCGGCCACTACCTCGACGTTTTGCAGTTGAAATCGTTGGCAATTTTGTTCGATTAACCGTTGACCAGCGCTAGTTTTTTCAATGGCAAAAACTTTTCCCTGGGGACACAACCGGGCACCCTCGATCGCCACTGACCCGGTACCGGCCCCAATGTCCCAAATAATTTGTCGGGGTTGCAAGGATAAAGCGGCTAAAATTTGCACCCGGATAGGCTGTTTGGTAATCATGCCAGGGCGATCGTCAAAGCTAGCAAAGTGATGATCGGCGATGCCCAAAATGGGTAACTGATCCAGATCAATTAGGGGATTTTCTGGCTTTTGTTTAACTAGCACCACTACATTGAGGGGGGAAAAATCCGTTGCGGTTAGGGATGCTAAAGATGGCAAATCAAAGGCTTGAATCTGTTCATTTGTTGCCGCTAAGTTTTCACAAACCCAAGCTTGGTAAGTGGTGGTCAACCCCAAAGATAAACATAAATTGGCGATCGCCCCTGGATGATTTTGCCCATCGGTGAGAATGGCTAATTTTTTTGCTCCTTTTTGCAGGGCTTGTATGAGCAACTCGTTGGATCTTCCGTGGGCACTGATGATGGTGGCATCCTGCCAGGGCATTTTTAAACGATTAAAGGCTAGCTGAATGGAACTCAAATGGGGATGAAATTTTAATTGTTCCGGGGAAAATTTTTCCAGTAATAACCGTCCCAAGCCAAAGTACAGGGGATCACCGGAAGCTAAAACAACAATAGTTTCGTGTGACTTTAAAGTCTGATGAAACTGCTTGATTTTCTTTAAATCTGCTGAAAAATCCTTGATGACTAAACTTTTTTTGCCGTACTGCGGGAAGTAACTCAAATGGCGATCGCCGCCGGCCAATATTTTTGCTTGGGCAATTAATTCTAGTGTTGAACTAGTTAACCCTTCGGCACCATTCAGGCCAATGCCCACCACATGGATCATTTAATTAAATTTCCTCACTAAAAATCGGCCAAGCTTAAATTTTAGAAGGCATTGTAAGTAAATCTCTTCCAAACAAAATAACAATTATTTCCCCCCTTTCAAAGGGGGATGAGGGGGGATAAAACTAATCACGCCATAGGGGTTAATTCCGCTAATTCTTCCTTGCGGGAAGCCCGTAACTGACCACAGGCCGCATCCGCTTGCACTCCCCGGGAATAGCGCACACTGACCGCAATGCGATGGTCACTCAAAACCTGGGCAAACTGATTGATTTGGGCTTCCGTAGGACGCTGATAATCCACCTCGGAAATGGGATTGTAGGGAATTAAATTGACATGGGTTTGGAAACCCCGCAACTTTTGGGCCAATTCTTCCGCATGGACTGGTTGGTCATTGACTCCCGCCAGCAGCACATACTCAAACGTCACCCGTCGCCCCGTAGTTTCCACATAGGCTCGACAGTCCGCCAACAATTGCTCCAGGGGATAGTGCCGGGCACTGGGAATTAACGATTGTCGCAAAGTTTGATTGGGAGCATGGAGACTAACCGCAAAAGTAACCTGCAAATGGCGATCGGCTAGTTGGCGAATTTTCCCCGGCAACCCCACTGTGGAAATGGTCAACGCCCGCTGGCCAATGCCCACCACTTGATTAAGACATTCCACCGCCTTCACCACCTGGGGCAAATTTAACAGCGGTTCCCCCATGCCCATGAAAACCACATTGCTCACCCGTTCATGGAATTCCTCCTGTACGGTCAGCACTTGGTCAACAATTTCATGACTTTCTAAATTGCGGATGAACCCTCCTTTGCCCGTGGCGCAGAAATTGCAATCCATGGCACAGCCAACCTGGGAGGAAACGCACACCGTTAAACGCTTACTGCTGGGAATGCCCACCGTTTCAATAATCAACCCATCTGCCAAACGAAGCAGGTATTTCCTTGTGTGATCCGGGGCCACCGCACAGTGGTCAATGACCGATCGCCCGATGGGGTAATGGACATTTTTTTCCCGCCATACCTTCGGCAAATCTGTCATGGCAGTCAGGGAACGGGCCCCTTTTTGATACAACCATTGGTGAATTTGCTTACCCCGATAGGCCGGTTGGCCAGTGGTTTGCACCCAGTCAGTTAATTCCGGCAGGGAAAGGGATAGTAGAGGAGCGGGGGAAGGGGCCATGGCGATAAGCAAAAAGAAGCATCCATGGCCAGTGTAAGTCAGATTTCCCGGCCACTACAAAAAAATCCTGGCCAAATTGTTGACATAAAAATCTTTCTTTGGCATATTGATAAAAGTCTGAAATTTGCGGGTATAGCTCAGTGGTAGAGCGCAACCTTGCCAAGGTTGATGTCGCGCGTTCGAATCGCGTTACCCGCTTATTAAAAATTTTCCCCAATCTGCGGAGCAAAGTGAATCATGGCAATGGTTAGTTTTGCCTGGCAGTTTCTCAAGCAGAAAGTGTTTTTTTGGTTGCACAAAAGTCAGGAGAGTGACCATTCTCCCGAGACCTTGGCGCCATTGCCAGACACCTTGGAAGCAAAACTTCTCCAATCCATTAACTCCCTCGTTACCCCCACCGCCTACATCAAGGCCATTCATTCCGCCCTAGAAGATAGCCTCCAGGCCTGGCAAAAAAACCTAGAAGCCCCCAATAGCCTGGTGATTCTGGCCAATCCCGTCGAGCCGATCGCCAAAATTTTGCAGGATAGCTTAAACAGTTGGGATAATGACCTGGAGGTAAAGGTGGTGACCCCCCTGGGGGATTTTCGTCGCCCTTCTGATCCTTTGACCATAACAGCCCAATTGCGCCATGCCCTAGAAGCCCAGGGAGGCATTGAGTTTGACGGCCAGGGAGTGGACTTAATCCAGGATGTGGAATGTTTGGAACAGCGCACCACAGTGGTGGTGATTCCTTCCTTAGAACAATGCTTTCTGCGTTGTATCAGCGGTTGGGACGGCATTGGTTTTTTGCGGGAAATTACTGTGCAGAATCCTCAATACTTCTGGTTGATTGGTTGTAATTCCTGGGCCTGGGACTTTTTGGATTTTGTCAGCCAAATTAGCGCTTATTTTGATGACGTGCGTCCTCTGCCAACCTTAACGGGGGAAATGCTCCGCAGTTGGTTAATCCCCCTCACAGGGCAATGGGGCACTATTAAGCCAGAAGGCGATCTTGCCAACTTAATTAGTGTTAATTCATCTAATTCATCTTCATCAGATGCCCAGGCAGAGGTCGAACTTTATTGGCAAAACCTTGCGAACTGCTCCCAGGGGATCGGTTCCATTGCGGCTAAGCTTTGGTTACGGAGTCTGCGGATCAAAAAGCAAGTGATGGAAAGGGAAAACCCAGCTCAATCGGTGCTCAATACCAAAGAAAATGAGGACCAAATCTGCCCCTTGTTCCAGGTCAATCCCGCCCAGCCGAGCTTACCGTCCTTCACCAACCTAGATTTGTATTTGCTCCACTCCTTGATGATCCACGGCCGCATTAGTCCAGCGCACTTGGCCCTGAGCTTAGGGGAACCGGAAAGTCAAATCCAAGCTAGGGTACAGCGGCTCCTACGGGAAGATATTTTGGTACGTCGTTGGGGGGATTTAATTATTTGCCCCACCTACTATCAACAACTGCAAAGTGAATTGGCCAATAATAATTTCTTTGTGGGGGGAAGATGATGTTAGATACCACATTTTTGTCAGATTTTTTTACTCTGAATAGAAATACTTTTGCCCATTATTTGCCGGTAATCCATTTAACTAATGCGGGGGAATTTGGGCTTCAGCATTTGTCCTCCCTGCCCTTGGCTCAGTTGACCCCCCCGGATCAAATTCCCAAAAGTTTGCTGACGGATTTGACTATCCGAAAAATTATTCGGGCCGTAATTGCTGTGGCGATCGCCTATGGGTTGATGGCGGTAATTCAAAAGGTCACTAACTGGATTTCGGAGCGGGTACCCCGGCGGTTTCGGCTGTTGGTCAAACAATCTTTACCGTTTTGCAAAGCATTAATTTTACTATTTACCATTTCCTATTTATTAAACCTATTTTTTAATTTATCGGAAGGTAATTTATTGGCTTTGACTGGTACCATTGCGGTGGCCCTAGGTTTTGCGTTTAAAGATTACATTAGCTCCATTATTGCCGGGGTGGTGGCCCTGTTTGAAGCGCCCTATCGGGTAGGAGATCGGATTCAAATTGGAGATCATTACGGTGAAGTGACGGGCTATGGACTGCGGGGTATTTGCCTCCAAACTCCGGACGATAATAATGTCACCATTCCCCATAACAAAACCTGGACAGAACCGATTTCCAATGCCAATGGCGGTAATTTAGAAGCCCAGGTGGCCACCAGCTTTTACTTCGATCACAGCGTTGATGTGGAACAGGTTATCCGTATTTTGTACCAGGCCGCCTACAGCAGTCGCTACACCCAACTCAGCATTCCCATTGTGGTGGTGATGAAGGAACACATCTGGGGCACCGAATTTAAGCTCCGTTCCTATCCCATGGACGCCCGAGATGAATTTGCCTACCAAACGGATTTAATCCGTCGGGCTAAACGAGCCTTTGGCCAACAGGGTTTGCCCTATCCCAGACTAAAACTGGGGCGGGATGAGTCAGACACCTGAGTGGGTGGGCTTTTTCAGATCGGATTGTAAGCTTTAGTGACACTAAGCAAAAATACTCGGTTGTAAAATTAGCGTTGGTCGAAATTTAGTTGCTTGAGCAGAAATGGCCAAGCGGCCTGGTTACGGCCCGGTTCCCTGGCACTGACCTCAAAGGTTTTGCCCCCAGCTTCCGCCCATTGCAAACTGTCCACACATAACTTGGCGATCGCCCAGCGACTAACTTGGCCCCGCAGATTATCCCCCTGGGCAAATTGCATCATTTCTGGATTTTCTGACTCCGTTAAAGCACAGGGCCGAACGATGGTGTAGGTCAAACCACTGCCCCGGATGGCATCTTCCCCCCGTAATTTCCAAGTCAAAATGCCTCCCAATTGGTCATTGAGACGCACCGCCGGTGGTTCTTCGTCCAAATTCAACCCTGGGCGATCGGGACGGGTTACTCCAGCCGAACTGACGTGGATGAACTGGGGCGTGAGGGGATTGGCATAGGTTTTGATGGACTCAATTTCCAGACCAAATATACCCGGGGAAAAGCTGGGATTTAGCCCACCGTCGTACTCAAATTTGCTATGCATCAACTGGAAGGCGGACACCTGGGCAGAATTGAATGGGCCCTTTTCTGGCACGGTTTTCGCCCGAAAGACGGGAATTAATTGTTGGAAGGGAATACAAACTGTTTGGGGACGATTGTTGAAAGTATCGAAGGAGTAACAGTAGCTCAGCCCATCCCAGTCGTTTTGGCTACGGATAATGAATTTGTAGCGCTTGCCGTCCCCTTGGATGCGGAGTTGAATGCCCTCAGCGTAGGAAAGATCCAACGCCGGTTCAAAATTTGGCGATCGCACCGAGGCAAAGCCCCCATTATTAGCGGTGGAAACTTCTCCGGTGAATAAAGCCCGATCGCCGGTCAGTTGCCATTGGCTAGCGCTGACACCCCCCATCACCCCATCGTCAACGGAATACCAAGCTAAACGGGGAGAATCAGTCTGACGAAAGTCGATCAGGGTGTTTTCCTTGGGCTGAATATGTTCTTTGACCACCGCCAGCAGGTTTTTGATGCCTTCATACTCCACTTGCTCCGGTACGTCCACCACTTCCGGCAGGTAAAACTTGAGCCCTTGGTAATACTTTTCCCGTTGGGGCGTATCCCCTTCCACTGGTTGAACTTTGGTGCCACTACAACAAATCACCGCCGTTACCCTGGCCATCAATGCTGGAGTTAAACTTTCTCGAATAGTTAAATCACCGCCAAAAAATTCCAGGCGATCGGGTAGCCTACCCCCAAACCAAGCTTGAAAAAGTTTTTTGGCCCTGGGCACATCCCGCACCAACACCCGCACCTCTTGGCCTCCGTCAATGAGCAATTTAACTACCCTTTTGCCCACGCCGCCGGTGGCGCCCACAACTAAAATCACAGTATTTTTCCCTTGGTTGACAGCACTGTTTCTAATCTAATCTTCCTAGGGTCTTTGCGCTAGGCAACCCAGTTTAGCTAGCAGTACGGTGGGAATTTCCTCAGGCCGTGGCCAAAGATTTTCAGAAAGAGCATTTAAGTATTGAAGTTTATTAGGACTATTTGTTAAGCCTAATGGCGCCTAAAATTTTTAGTTAACTACCTTTTTTGCACCAGTCGGTCTAACTTTTCTTGCACGGCCAACTTGATCAAAGACCGCAGTAAAAAGAGGCCAAATAGTCCCGCTAAGCCGAAACCCACCACAGCAAAACGAGCATAGACCGTGGATAGCAAGACCGTTGCTGATAGTAAAGTAAAGCCCGTTAAACAGGCAAAAATGAGACTTTTTAGGGCCAAGTGGATTTTCCGCAACAGGCGATCGCCTTCCGGGGAGCGGGTGGCAAACTGGAGCTCGCCCCGTTCTAATTTGGCGGCCAATTCCTGGAGAAATTGTTGGTTACGGGATGGTCTGTTCAATTGGTCGAGGGCAAATTGTTTAACCTGTTGCAGCAGCGCCATGGCTAGGGAACGTTTAGGTTGGGCAACGGTGATGCTTTGGATGAAGGGCTGACTGGCGGCGATTAAATTATAGCGGGGGTCCAAGGCCCGGGCGATGCCATCCAGAGTAGAAATGGATTTTAAAATAAAGGTCATTTGGGGCGGTAGGCGGAAGGGTTGTTGTTGGAACATGGCATAGACCTCTTCCCCCACTTGGTCAAAGGCTTTAATATCAATCGGTTTATCGCGAAAGTTATCCAGCAAAAAATTAATAATTCTTTTGATGGGACTTAGATCTCCTTTCGGTTCCACTAGGCCCATATAAATTAAAGCCTCTAACACCTGGTTGGTGTCCTTTCTCAGTACAGCAAAAAAAGTTTGTACCATTTGATCTTTGGCAATGATTTTCACCTCCGCCATGGTGCCAAAATCATAAAAAATCAAGTCCCCCTGGCTATCCACCGCCATATTGCCTGGATGGGGATCGGACTGGAAAAAACCATCAACTAGTAACTGTTTTAAATAGGCGCAAATACCGGTTTGAATCACCAAATCTAAATTAATGCCAGCGGTTTCCAAGGCTTGGCGATCGTCCACTTTAATGCCCGGTAAATATTCCAGTGTTAAAACCATGCGGGTGGTGTATTGCCAATAAATTTCTGGCACCCTAACCCTGGGATAATCAGCAAAGTTTTGACGGAATCTTTCTGCATTTTTGCCTTCGTGAATGTAATCAATTTCCAAAAAAAGCAGGGAGAAAAATTCTTGATAAATGGCTTCAATTTCATATTTTTGGGCCAGTCGACGGAATCCGGGTAACCATCGTTTGGCTAACCGCAATGTTTGATGTAAAAGCTCAAAATCTAGATTTAATAAACTATCCAATCCTGGTCTTTGTACTTTCACCACCACCGCTTCCCCCGTGGGCAACACCGCCCGATGCACCTGGCCTAAACTGGCCGATGCCAGGGGAGTAACTTCAAATTGTTGAAAAATCTCATCGATCGCCCCGTGCAATTCCTGTTCGATAACGGCGATCGCCTGACGGGAATCAAAGGGAGGGACCCGGTCCTGGAGTTGGGTAAAAGCTTCGATATATTCCGCCGGAATGATATCTGCCCTGGTGGAAAGGGACTGACCGATCTTGATAAAAGTAGGGCCCAAATAGAGTAACTGTTGCACCAACCATTGGGCTCGACGATAGCGCCGTTGGGCAGAGCGGGGGGCCGTGAGCCGGTCCCACGACAAAAAGAACACAAATAACAGAAAAACCCTAGTGACCGCCAGTTGTCTGCGCCACGGCCTACGGGACAAACCCGACCAACTGAGGGGTCGATCCGCCATCGGTTGCGAAATGAGCATCATCAACGGAGGAAAAATTATTCAGTCGCCCCAGACTCCGGAATCATTAAGGTAAAAGTTATTACGGTCTGGCCTGGCTGGCAGGAGGGCTTTCCCACAACGCTGATTTTACCATTGAGTTGCTCAATTAAAGTGCGGACAATGGTTAGCCCCAACCCCACCCCGGCGATCGCCGAGTCAATCACCCATTGCTCCCGATAAAAAGGATCAAATAAATGTTGGAGATTGTTGTCATCCACGGCCACAGTCTGATTACTAAAAGTGCATTTAATATTTTTTTTAACTTGCATTGAGATTTGCTCACATTGTTCTAAGGTGACCACAATGGAACTATCGGCCACGGCAAACTTTTGTGCATTAGTTAACAGTTCTTGGAAAATTTGCCGCAAGTATTTATCATCAGCGGCCACCGAATTAATCCCATGGTCGTAATGAAATTGTATTCTGTGATTGTCTTCCTGCAAGGGAAAGCAGTGGTCAATCACTTCCTTTAGCAAAATAGTTATATTTAAGTCATAGATTTGTAGTTGATTAACCTCTTGTTTTAGTTGCTTTAATTGTAAAATTTTGCTGTTAATATCATTGAGTTTATCCCACGCTTGATCAATAATTACCAATCTTTGTTCTAGCTTTTCTGGGGTGGGGGGAGTGGCGCGCAAAGTTGCAACTACCATGCGGATGGTGGCCAGGGGGTTGCGGGTCTGATCACTCATGATGGTGATAATATTGTTAATTAATTTCTCATTCCATTGTTTTTGTTGTTCTAATTGTCGACGACTAGCTTCATACCAGATTTTTAAAATTGGGCTGTCTTCAAAAAAATTGCGGGAAGAATGAAGGGAGCTGATGGGATCAAGTTCAGTAAGATTTACGGAATGTAATTCTTCTAATAATCCATCATTAGGGAGATTAGTTCCTAATAGTAGTTGATTGATAATTCCCAAATCATTTTGGAGTTTTTGTAGAGGGAATTGTTGTTGTTTGGACATTGTTTTATCCGTGGCTGGGCAACTATACACCGTTAGAATTAGCCCATTTTCTTTGCCTTGGAAAAACGTTTTGATCCCCTCCACCCTAGGGCAAGATAAATGAAAAAATTCTTGCCACAATGGCCATTCCGTTGCGGTCAACGTTAATCCTTCCCCATTGGCGATCGCCTCCATAATCTGGGGAGAGCAATGCTGCCAAAAGTCTTCGCTGGGCCAACGGCCATGCTTGCCGGCCAAGGACCAAAACCACGGCTGGGCCTGGCCCACCACCCACACCACCACCTCCGACTGTAGGGCCAGGGCTAATTTCTGAGCTAGCAAAACAGGCACCGGTTCGTTCCCTGGAGGAAGACAAACGAGATCAATGAGGGATTTGCCAAGGGACGCATAGTGGATTGCCATTCGTATCAATCAACAATTGGATAACTTTCACGCACCAGCTAACTCCCCAGGATATGGGTAAAAATTGGCTTCTGACCCCAGTATAATTCCCTAAATAGAAGGAACAATTGTGGTATGTTGAGGGGCAACGGTAATAGGTCAAGGTAGGGGAAACGGGTGTCCACACCAAAGATTTTGGCAGTAGTTAACGGCAAGGGCGGCGTTGGCAAAACCACAACCGCAGTTAACCTGGCCGCAATTTTAGCGGAAAAGCGATCGGTACTTTTGGTGGATGCGGACCCCCAGGGCTCTGCCAGTTGGTGGGTGGAACGCAGTGGAGACAAAATGGGTTTCCATCTCAGCCAAGAAAATAATCCCCAGGCATTGAAGGACTTGCCCCAGGTGGATGACTACCAAATTATTGTCGTGGACACACCTCCGGCCCTCCGTTCCGAGGCATTAAGGACGGTCATTGGTCTAGCTGATTATCTAGTATTGCCGACGCCCCCGGCCCCCATGGATTTGACGGCGTTGATCGACACAGTAAAAACCGCTGTTAATCCCCTAAGGGTGGCCCATCGGGTGCTGTTGACCAAGGTGGACTCCCGCAGTCTGAATGAAACCCTCGAAGCTCAAAATACCCTCCTGGAACTGGGGATTCCTGCCTACCATGCCTTTGTGCGGAGCTATAAAGCCCATGAGCGGTCTGTGTTGGATGGTATGGCCATTACCCAATGGAAAGGCAAAAACGCGAAGGAGGCCCAATCGGATTATCGACGGGTGGCGGATGAACTTTTGCGAGAATTACTCTAGGTTCTGGGCTGTGTTGGTCGAAATTTACCGAGTCTATTTTCCCAACCTAAACCCAGAGTTTGATCATTGACTCTTAACACCTATAAATATTTATAGATTTTCCCTTTAACTATGGCCAGAAAAAGCTTATCGGATCTGCTCAAACAAGAAGTTAAAGCCCAGTCCCAACCAGAGTTAGATGCTGGTATTTCCCCTGATCTCGAGCCAACTCCAGAGGCTTCTGTGCCTGAACCTACAGCAGATTTGGCCGAGCTTCAAGCCCAGTTGAACAGCATTAAAGCGGCGCTGCAAGCGGAAAAAAATCAAGGGGAAAAGCTAAAAGAGCAGTTACAACAGGAAAAGAAGGCTCAGGAAAAGGTTAAACAACTAGAACAAAGTTTAAAACAAGAACAGGCCAGGGTGAAAGAGCTCCAGAACGAAGTTCAATTGGTGGAGAAACTACAAACGGAACTGAAGGAAGAAAAAAATTTGGTGGGCAAACTGTATAGCAAAATTCAAGATTTGGAAGAGGATTTAGCTCCCCAAGTCAGCGCGGCCCTTACCACCCTCCCCAGGGCCATGCCTGTCCGTTACGTCGCTCCCAAACAACCTCCCACCAATTTGAGCGATGAAGACATTGGTTGGTTCGATTAATTTGACCAAGAGGTGAAATCCTATCTTTTCCATTACCCTACTACGGGCGATCGCCAAAATGGCCCTGGACAATGAAAATTTCCCTTGCCATGGGCTAGGATCGATTGCCATGGGGTCGCCGTGGTTCAGTTAACCACCTGACATCAATGGCAAAGACAACACACCGATTCAAGTTCCGTCAGTGGTCATGAGAAACGCTTTAACTATTTTTGCTTTACTCCTTTCGAGCACCGGCATTTTTGTCTCCTTGGCTAGGGAGGAGTTACGCTGTCGAGTGGGACTAAGCAGTACCGAATGTCCCCCGGCGATCGCCCAGCCGGAGAATAACGCTCCCCAGGATAGTGGTGCCCAACTGGTCAATTCTGAGTTGCGTCCCATCATCCCCAGCGAGGCGAAGTCCGATAAGAACCCTAATCCCGCCGCTGAAACGGCTAAAGTGCTAGAAACGGAAGCCACCGAAATAATTGAAGAAAATCTAGTTCCCGTCGGAGAAAATGCTGGGATTCCATCCCCCGATGCCAGTGCTCAGCCTTCTTCACCCCCTCTCCATAGTCCCCTGGGCAACCCCATGGAGCAAAAAATTGTAGACACTGCCATTATCAGTAACCCAGCTCCGAAAAAAGCTTTACCCACCGAAGCCCCCATTGCGCCCCCCGCCAGTAAAAATCCAGCAGAAGATAATCTTATTCCAGTTATTCCAGCGGAAGGGGTAGCTATTCCCGTGGCTCCACCACAGTAGTGGTAAATTTGGACGATTAAATGCTAGGTTAAAATTTTCACTTTCCTTGCGCCTAGCCGGATAACCCAGGAACGATAATTTGCAGCAAACCGTCACCGTGGCCTCTACCATGGGAGGGTTTTGTGATGTTCCGCCCCTTGTCCCGGGCCATTCAGGTGGCAATGTATTATCCTATTCGCATTGTTGCGGCGGCGATTATTTTAACAGCGTTACTGTTTATTCCCCTGGGGTGGAGTTCCTGGCAAACCTATCTAATTTTTCAAAATACGGTGGCTGTGGATTTTCAACTCCAGGCTCAGGCTGGCAAAATTGTCCACTTAGACGAAGTCTTAACCATGTCTTCTCAAATGGCTGCCGCCACAGGGGATTCGGAGTGGGAAGCACGGTATCTCAAATTTGAACCGGAATTAGGAGCGGCGATCAAGCAAGCCATTGCCATTGCACCAGAAGCCTATGAAGGGGAAGGAGCCCAGGAAACTGAAATCGCCAACAACCGTTTGGTGGTAATGGAAACAAAAGCTTTTGAGTTGGTGCGGCAGGGAAATTTGTCCCAGGCCCAGGCCATGCTCAACAGCCGGGAATATCTGGGTAATAAACGAATTTACATTGACGGCATTGCAAGGAGTGAACTGGCGATCGCCAATCGTATCCAGGCCAACCTAGCTAATTTTCGGCAGACATTATTTTTTGCTAGCACCCTGGCCGTAGTTAGTTTAATTACCTTAATTCCCCTCTGGGCTGTGGTGCTAAAGGTTTTGCAAATGTATATTAAGGACCGGGAAATAGCCAGACAGGAAGTGCTTAAAGCGAACAGTCAACTGGAAATAAAAGTAGCAGAAAGAACAGCAGACTTAGCCAAAGCAAACGAAGCAATTACTGGCCTCAATGCTCAGTTAAAACAGGAAAATATGCGATTGGGAACGGAGTTAGATGTAGCGAGAAAATTACAAATGATGGTTTTACCCAAACATGAAGAATTATCAGAAATTACCGATTTAGATATTGCTTGCTACATGGCTTCGGCCACTGAAGTGGGGGGAGATTATTATGATGTGGTTAAAATCGGTAACCGCATTTTTATTAGCATTGGCGATGTCACTGGCCATGGGTTAGAAAGTGGAGTAATGGCCATAATGGCCCAAACTGCGATCCAAACTCTGCTAACGGCAGAAATTACGGAAGCAGTGCAATTCCACAATTTACTCAATCAGGTTCTCTACAAAAATACCCAACGGATGGAACTGAGTAAAAATATGACCCTGGTGATGTTAGATTATCAATCGGGGGAATTAATCCTTAGTGGCCAACATGAATCCATTTTTGTGGTTCGTGCTGATGGCGCCATAGAAGAAATAGATACCATTGATTTAGGCTTTCCCCTTGCTTTGGAGAAAGATATTACGACCTTTATTGCCCGCACCCAAATTAATTTACATTCAGGGGATGTGGTGGTGCTATACACCGATGGTATTCCCGAAGCAGAAAACGGGGAAAAACAATTTTATGGTTTGGCAAGATTTCAAGAGGTGCTCATTGCCAACCACCAGTCAACAGCCTTGGAAATTAGTCAAGCAGTGGTGGAGGATTTAATGGCTTATATTGGTGACAGCCGGGTTTTTGATGACATTACTTTAGTCATTTTTAAAAAAATATAGTTAGCTTCAGCACAAGATTACCCATGTTTTAGATGGAGTTTTTCTTGGTCATGATGCTCGCAAGTCTATAATTACTATAAAAATGCCGCGGGAAACAGGGCGCTAATTTTCAGGCCCTGGGACTGTGAAAGCCTTTATAATAGGTTGCCCCTTTAAAATCGTTTTTTTCCTTTAGTTTTAGCCCCTGAGCATGCCTCGAATACTGATCATTGACGATGACCCGGCAATTTCCGATTTAGTCTCCATTAATTTAGAAATGGCAGGCTACGATGTCCAACAGGCAGTGGATGGCATCAAGGGGCAAGCGTTGGCGGTGCAACTACAACCGGATCTGATCATGTTGGACTTGATGTTGCCCAAAGTGGATGGATTTACGGTTTGTCAACGTTTGCGCCGGGACGAACGCACAGCAGATATTCCGGTTTTGATGCTAACGGCGTTGGGTCAGATCCAGGATAAAATTCAAGGCTTTGACTCTGGGGCGGACGATTACCTCACTAAGCCTTTCGACGTGGAGGAAATGTTAGCCCGGGTGAGGGCCCTACTGCGACGCACCGATCGCATCCCCCAGGCGGCAAAACATTCAGAAATTCTTAACCAGGGACCCCTAACCCTAGTGCCCGAAAGGTTTGAAGCTATTTGGTTTGGTAAAAGTATCAAGCTGACCCATTTGGAGTTTGAGTTGCTTCACTGTCTGTTGCAGCGCCATGGGCAAACGGTTTCCCCCAGTGATATTTTGCGGGAAGTATGGGGCTACGAACCAGATGATGACATTGAAACCATCCGGGTGCACATTCGTCACCTCCGCACTAAGTTGGAACCGAATCCCCGTCGACCTCGCTTTATTAAAACGGTGTATGGGGCAGGCTATTGTTTGGAACTGTCAACGGAAGAAGGAGGCGGTAGTCCAACGTAGGTTTTAGCTTAATTTCCAGCCCATTATTCCCATTGCTTTGCCCTAGATTTGAGTATTTACCATGGCCGTCACTGATTTAAGTTTGACCAATTCTTCCCTGATGCCTACGTTGAACCCGATGATTCAACAGTTGGCCCTGGCGATCGCCGCTAGTTGGCAAAGTTTACCCCTCAAGCCCTATCAATTGCCGGAGGATTTGGGCTACGTAGAAGGCCGCCTGGAAGGGGAAAAGTTAGTGATTGAAAATCGGTGCTACCAAACGCCCCAGTTTCGCAAAATGCATTTGGAGTTGGCCAAGGTGGGCAAAGGGTTGGATATTCTCCACTGTGTAATGTTTCCTGAGCCTTTATACGGTCTACCTTTGTTTGGCTGTGACATTGTGGCCGGCCCCGGTGGAGTAAGTGCGGCTATTGCGGATCTATCCCCCACCCAAAGCGATCGCCAATTGCCCGCAGCGTACCAAAAATCATTGGCAGAGCTAGGCCAGCCAGAATTTGAGCAACAACGGGAATTGCCCCCCTGGGGAGAAATATTTTCTGAATATTGTTTATTCATCCGTCCCAGCAATGTCACTGAAGAAGAAAGATTTGTACAAAGGGTAGTGGACTTTTTGCAAATTCATTGTCACCAATCCATCGTTGCCGAACCCTTGTCTGAAGCTCAAACTTTGGAGCACCGTCAGGGGCAAATTCATTACTGCCAACAACAACAGAAAAATGATAAAACCCGTCGGGTACTGGAAAAAGCTTTTGGGGAAGCTTGGGCGGAACGGTATATGAGCCAAGTCTTATTTGATGTTATCCAATAAAAGCACTTCCAGCTTTTAGCGAACATTGCTTTTTTTAAGAAAATTTAAGCTTCTTATTTTACTATTTGTATGGATTTAAATTAATCTAAACTGGATGTAGGACAAAATTGATTTTTACTAGCCAGAATAATTCTTTTATTTAATCCTAATTGGTCTTATCCCTCTTTCATCAATCTAGGCAGAAGAAGAATAGAATGTATTCCATGAATTTAGCAAATACTTTAATCGATCTAGCTTATCAACCTTGTTGTAAAGTTTAGTTAACTCATCCAAAACATGGGCAAATGGAAATACTTTTAACCACTTTTTAATAAGATTTATTGCATTAAATACAGAGATCACTAATCGTAGGTTGTTTAGCCATTTTTTCTACCCTTCTTCTTTATCCCATTTTTCATGCTTTTGATAATACTTTGACGTTGAATTTAGAGTCGGATTAAAATTCTCATCATAAAAACAAATCATACAATATGCACACATCACTAATTCCCACCATTTTTGAATTTCCTCACAATGAGTTACCCTAAAATCTGCCCATCCTAATTCACTTTTGCATTGCTCAAATCCATATTCTATCCATGACCTTACTCCATATATTCTGCCAACTTCTTTATATTTAATATCTGGTATTCGAGTCATTACAAACCATCCTGCTTTTTCGTCCTCTTTTTCTGTTTCTGTTTTAATTTCCCAATATCTTATTGCGCTTTTTTTACCATAAACTATTTCTCTGATATACCTATCTTCCTGTTTTCCATCCCATCTTATGTGTTCAAACCTCCTCCACTTATTTGCCCTTACTTTAGCTTCCTTTGGAAGCCAGACCCCATGATTGCTCCGGATCCCACTGCATATTCTATTTTTAATTCCTCTACAGCACTGATAAAATTGCTATGGCTTTCTCCATATAAGCTATCTGACACTATTCTTTTTATTTTAAAACTACTTTCTTCTAGTTCTTTTATTATCTCTACTGCTAATTCTGGCTTTGTTTTATACTTATCTCCCTCTTTTAATCTTTCTTTTGGTTTAAATACTTTTGATTCTAGAGGAAACGTTACCCCATCGCAGTAAACATAGGCATTTACTGACACTATACCGCTTTCTATTTTTCCTAAATTTCCAATATATTGTCTTTTTACATAATCTGTTATTTTCCCTTTTTTGGGGTCTCCTGTTTCATCTATTATTACTATTATTTCTCTTCCTTCTAAAACTTCTAAGATAATATTTAATCTTCTTTTTTCTAATTCTTTTAGTTCCCAAGGAGAATCTGTCATGAAATGCAGTAGTCCCTGTTCATTTTTCAATTCTAGTGATGATGCTATTGCAGGTAAACTCTTTCTTTTTATATCACTTAATATTCCCACAATGATATATCTAAATGACTCATAAGACCTCACTTCTGGAAATATATCTTTATACAGTTCACTATATGTGTCTACACACTGTACTGTCTTTTTCGCCTCTCTTGTCTTTGTCATTCTCCCTCCGGGCTTTTCAGCCTTTTATCTCCATTTTAATTCCCTCAGTCTGACGGAAGAGGGATAATGATTATCGATCAAGCAAAACTGTGATTCACGGGATTGGCGATCGCCTAAGGAAGAGATGGGGATAGAGAAATGATGCTAGAATTTGCCATAGCTAGGGGTGTCTAGAAAGCTAGGCTGAGAAAAACCCTTAGAACCTGAGACTGGGTAATACCAGCGGAGGGAAGC